>NZ_JCANSZ010000003.1:0-329975 GCF_059570535.1 Streptomyces sp. CNP082 | reverse complement strand
TATGACGAGCGGATCGGGAAGAAGTTCCTGCGCGCCGGGATCGGCTTCGGCGGCGGCTGCCTGCCCAAGGACATCCGCGCGTTCATGGCCCGCGCCGGCGAACTCGGCGTGGACCAGGCGCTGACGTTCCTGCGCGAGGTCGACTCGATCAACATGCGCCGCCGCGCCCACATGGTCGAACTCGCCCGCGAAGCCTGCGGGGAGACCTTCCTCGGCCGCCGGATCGCCGTCCTGGGCGCGACGTTCAAGCCCGACTCCGACGACGTACGCGACTCCCCCGCCCTCAACGTCGCCGGGCAGATCCACCTCCAGGGCGGCCAGGTCACCGTCTACGACCCCAAGGGCATGGACAACGCCCGCCGGGAGTTCCCCACGCTGCGCTACGCCGACTCCGCCGAGGACGCCGTCCGCGGCGCGGACGTCGTGCTGCACCTCACCGAGTGGAGCGAGTTCCGCAGCCTCGACCCGCGCCGGCTCGCCCGGGCCGCCGGGACCGCGCACCTCATCGACGGCCGCAACACGCTCGACCCGGCGCCGTGGCGCGCCGCGGGCTGGACATTCAGAGCCATCGGCCGCCCCGAACTCTGAACCGTCCCACCCACCGGGCACCGCCCCCACACGGACAGGAACTCCCCCCGCCATGAAGCACCTCCTCATCCGCTCCGGCAAGAGCCCGTTCCACGTCCCGACGCGGACCGAGGTCGTCCAGCAGGACCTCATCGGCACCAACGCCGGGAACCTGGTGTTCAGCGACGCCACGCACAAGCTGCTCCAGGTTCCCGGCACCGAGGTCGTCTCCAACGGCATCAAAACGGACTACTCCAAGGAGCGCGCGGCAGAGATCAACGAGCAGTACGACGCCTTCGTCGTCCCGCTCGCCAACGCCTTCCGCCCGTCGTTCGAGCCGTCGCTGGGCCGGCTCAGCAGACTCATCGAGCAGCTCACCGTCCCCGTCGTCGTCATCGGCGTCGGCGCCCAGGCCGGCACGGACTACGACACCGAGCGCCTGCAGGCCATCGAGCCGTCCGTCAAGCGGTTCATGAAGGCGGTGCTCAAGCGGTCCGCGTCCGTGGGCGTACGCGGCGAGCTGACCGCCGACTACCTGAAGGGACTCGGCTACAAGGACAAGGACGTCGAGGTCATCGGCTGCCCGTCGATGTTCCTCCACGGCGACACCTTCCCCGCGGTCCGCAGGCCCGAGGGCGGGATCACCGACGCCTCCCGCATCGCGGTCAACGTCTCGCCGGACGCTCCCCGCGTCGGCCCGATCGCCGCCATCGTGCAGCGCGCGTACGAGCGCTTCGCCGACCTGACGTACTACGCCCAGAACCTCACCGACGCCGAACTGCTGCTCTGGGGCGACACCTCCGTCGAGAAGGGCACGGCGGCCGAACTGCCGAACCGCGCGTCGCACGGCCTGCTGCGCGACGACAAGATGCGGGTGCCCACCGACCCGTACCGCTGGATGGCCGAGCTGCGCGAGCACGACTTCGCCTTCGGCACCCGCATCCACGGCAACATCACCGCGCTGCTTGCCGGCACCCCCGCCGTCGTGCTCGTCCACGACTCGCGCACCCTCGAACTCTGCCGCTACTTCGGCATCCCGCACGAGATGCTGGCCGACCAGCCCGCCGACCTGGACCCGGCGGACCTGTACGAGAAGGCCGACTTCGCCGGGCTGGAGAACGGCCACCAGGAGCGCTGGGACCGCTTCGCCGGCTTCCTCGACCGCAACGGCCTGAAGAACACCTACACCCACGGCGACCGCGGCGCGGCCTTCGAGGAGCGCATGGCCGGCCTCGACCTGCCGCCCTCGATGCGGCTGTGGGACGGCGCAGAAGACGGCGCCAACCGCTACCGCGTCTCCTGGCTGCACGAGCGCGCCGAGATCATCCGCAAGCGGCAGGACGGGGCGGCGCGCCGCATCGGCGAGCTGAAGGAGCGCAACGAGGAGCTGACCGCGCAGGTCGAGCGGCTGGAGAAGCAGCTCGCGGGGCTGGAGCGGCGGGTCAACGCCATGGGCGCGCGTTCGCGCCTCGGCATCTTCAAGCGACGGGGCGGGAGAGGCTGATGGCGCAGCGGCAGGGGGCGCTCCCGCCGGGTACCCGGCTGGTGCACATCGGGCCGCACAAGACCGGCACCACGACGCTGCAGGGGGCCTTCCACCGCGGGCGGCGCGCGCTGGCCGCCCACGGCGTGCGGTATGCCGGCGCCACACGGCAGCCCGCGCACGCCGCCTCCGCGATCGCCGGCGGGACGCCCGTGAACAGCCTGGAGGCGCCGACCATGGCGCACTGGGAGAAGCTGTGCGCGGAGGTCGCCGGTGCGGGGCGGCGGCGCCGGGTCGTCATCAGCAGCGAGCGCTTCGCCAACGCCGACGACGACGCGGCGCGTGCGGTGGTCGACGGGCTCGGCGGGGAGCGGGTGCACGTCGTCGTCACGCTGCGACCGCTGGTGAAGATCCTGCCGTCGCAGTGGCAGGAGTACATCAAGTCCGGTCACCACCACACGTACGACAAGTGGCTCGACGGGATGCTGCGCAGACCGCCCTACCGGAAGCCGACGCCGTCGTTCTGGCGGCGCCACCGGCACGACGAGCTGGTGGCGCGCTGGGCGAAGGCGGCCGGCGCGGGCAACCTGACGGTGGTCGTGGTCGACCAGGCCGACCCGCTGGCGCACCTGCGCGCCTTCGAAGGGCTGCTGGGACTGCCGGACGGGGTGCTTCAGCCGGAGCAGGACGGGTTCACCAACCGGTCGCTGACCGCCGGGGAGGTGGAGCTGCTGCGGGTGGTGAACCGGGAGCTGGTCAGGGCCGAACGCCCGGCGGCGGAGCGCAAGCTGGTCCGCGAGGAGCTGGTGCGCCGGCTGCGCGGCGCGTACGTGCCGAAGGGGGACGCGGACCGGATCGCCACACCGGCGTGGGCGCGGCAGGCGGCGGCGGAGGTCAGCGCGGAGATGGTGGCGGGGATCAGGGCGTCGGGGGTACGGGTGGTGGGGGACCTGGACTCGCTGGTGCCCCAGACGCGCGCCGCGGGCGCCGCGGACTCCGCCGCATCCGCGGACTCTGCGGAGTCCGGCGACGGGCGCCGGTTGTCGGTGGCCGCGGCGTACGCGGCGGTGACGGGCGCGCTGCTGGCGGCGGCCGAGGCTCCGTAGCGCAGGGACAGCCGGGGCCGGGGACCCGGCGCCGCGGGCGGGCGGTGGCGGCGCCACCCGTCCGGGCCTCGGGGCTTTGCCCCGGGCGCCCGCGCCGGGACCAGTCGACGGTTCCGCCGTGCCGGCGGGCGCGGGGCCGCGCTGCGCCACTGGAACGCCGGCACCTCCCGGGGCCGGGGGCGAGGCCCCGGGTCCCGCGCTCGGCGCGCCGCGCCCCGGGCTGCGGCTGGCCATCTGCACCGCAGGGTCGGCCGGTGCACTCCGCGGACGGCCGGGCCGGGTCACCCCGGGGCCGACCGCAGGTCCAGCGTGCGTGACAGATAGGCGTGCAGCAGCGTCCGCGTCTCCGCCAGCAGCGCCGCGTCGCCCTCGGGGTCGGTGCGGAAGGCGAGTTGGAGCAGCGCGTCGGCCGCCTCGACCGCCACCAGGCACGCGCGCTGGAGCGACGCCGTCGCCGGCAGGGACAGCCGCTCCGCGAGGATGTCGCACAGCCGGGCCGCCACCGGGTCGTTGGCCTCGAAGTCGACCTGCCGGAAGCCGGGGACCGTACGCATCATCGCGACGTACTCCGCGAGCATCGAGTCCAGGATGCGCCGCCAGTCGGCCTGCGCGGGCTCGGCGGCCAGCCGGCGGGTGATGCGGCCGGTGAAGTCGTCGAGGTTGCGGGCGGCGAGGGCGTCGGCCAGCGCCCGCTTGTTGGGGAAGAAGCGGTAGACGGAGCCGATGGGCACGCCCGCGCGGTCGGCGACGGCGCTGGTCGTCAGGTCCTCGTAGCCGGTCTCGTCGAGGAGTCGGGCGCAGGCGTCGAGTATCCGGGCCAGCCGCTCGGCGCTGCGCTGCTGGACGGGGGTGCGGCGGAGGGAGGGGGTGCTCACGTCGTCCATGGTGCCCGACCTCCGGTGCTACGCGGCCAGCAGGAGGGTCAGGCCGCCGACGGTGTAGCAGACCATCAGCGCGAGCAGCGGCAGTTGGCCGGCGACGGCGCGGGCGGGCGGGAAGAGGCGGACGGCGCGGTCGTGGGCGGCGATCACGCCGAGGACGTGGCCGGTAACGACGGCGGTGACCTGGAGCGCGGCGAGGCCGCCGGGGGAGAGCGGGGGGTCGGCCGGGGCCGGGTTGTCAGTGCCGGATGCGATCGTGAGGGTACGCGGGCCTTCGGTGACGAAGAGCGTGAAGTAGTGGGCGACGAGGTAGCCGAGCGCGATGGGCAGGAGGGAGTGGGCGAAGGCGGCCAGCGGGTGGGCGAGGCGGCCGGAGACCAGCCGCACGGCCGCCGCGCAGGCGGCGTAGAGGACGGCGACGAGGACGATGGCGGCGAGCAGTCCGAGCGTGGCGGTGGTGGTGCGGCCGAGGGAGGAGGTCTGCAGGGTGTCGATCCAGGAGGGGGCGGCGGAGAAGCCGTCGTAGGCGGTGGAGCCGAGGAGTACGCACAGGACGGCGGTCAGCCCCGGGACGGCGGGGGTGGCGTCGAGCCCGGCGAGGGGGGAGCGCAGGACGAGCAGGCCGTCGGCGGGGCGGCGGCCGACGGGGGCGAGCCGGGCGAGCAGGGCGCTGTACGCCTCGAAGGGGTCGCACCGCGCGAACCAGCGGTCGCCGCAGACGGCCGCGCCGGTGAGCTGGACGACGGCGTGGGCGGCGAGGAAGGCGGACAGTGCGGCGGTGGCGGTCGGTTCCGGGGCGGCCAGCTCCAGCCAGGCGAACGCCAGCAGCCCGGCGGCGGCGGGCCGGTGGCCGAGTCGGGCGGGCAGCGGGCGGCCGGCGGCCGGATCGCGGCCCAGGGCGCGGCAGGCGAGGGCGTGGAGGGTACGGAGCGGGTTGAGCAGGCGCCATACGGGGCCGAGGAGGACGGACGCGGGGACCAGGCCGACCCACATCAGGACGTAGACCGCGCCGGGCGCGGGGTTGCGGGCGGGGTCGTCGGGGCCGAGGAGCAGGTGGCCGGCGACGAACGCGGCGGCGGCGAGTCCGGCGCCCGCGGCGGTGCGGCGCAGGGCGGGCGCGGCGGCCAGGCGCTGCACGGCGCGGGGCAGCGGGCGGCCCGCGGTGGCGCCGGCGTAGCGGGGTTGTGGCCACAGCAGGCCGAGTGCGAGGAAGGAGGCGAGCAGGGCGGCGAAGCCGCCGGCGTAGGCGTAGAAGGCGGGTATCGGCAGGTCCTGGGTGCTGCCGACGCCGTGGGCGAGCGGCATCAGCGCACCATGAGCTGGGTGAGGACGAGACCGGATTCGTGCGTCTCGACGTCGAACAGCCCGGTGCGGTCCGCGGTGAACGTCAGCTCGGCGGGCTCGCCGGCGCGCAGTCCGGCGGTCTCGTCGTAGCCGTGGACGTGCAGTTCGTCGTCGGTGTCGCTGGTCACCCGGAGGGTGACACGCTCACCGCGTCCCACCTCGGTGCGGCCGGGCGCGGGGCTGACCCGCCCGTCCCGTACGGCGATCTCGACGGTGGTGCCGGCGTCCGAGCCGTTGGCGCCGCGGTCGGGCACGTGGGTCGCGGGCGGGACGGACCCGGTGGCGACCTCGTGGCCGGTGCCGGGCTTGTGGTGGGTGTCGCCGCGGGCACAGCCGACGGCGAGGAGGGCGCCGGCCAGCAGAAGCGCCGCGGCGGCGGCCAGGCGTGCGGCGGGGGAGGGGGAGCGGGAGGAGGCGGGGGCGGGGGAGAGAGGGCGGCGGCTCATGCGAGCCCGGCTTCCGGCGCCGGGCCGCCGGCGCCCGGCCGGGGCTCCGGGCCGGCGTGTCCCGGCCGGCGGCCCGGGCCCGCCGCCCGGCGGCCCGCGTCCGGGGCTGCCTGCGCAGGCCGTGAGTCCGGCCCGGGATCCGCCTTGCGCTCCACTCCCGGACGCGCCTCCGGGCGCGCCTCCGGATCCGCCGGATCCGCGCCGGAGCCCGCCACCGGTTTCTCCGCCGACGGCTCCGCCGCGGGCGCCCGTCTGGCCACCGCGATCACCGCCCAGACCACCCACACCAGCCCCAGCAGCGTCCGCAGCCACGCCGGGCTCAGCGGTATCCACGGGATCAGCAGCACCGACTTGTCGAAGGCGTCCAGCAGCGTCAGCGCGCCCATCGCCACCGTGACCCAGGTGAACCCCGGCCGCCCGGGGGCCGGCCGGGCCCGCAGCCGCAGCCCGGTCGCCGTCCACCACGCACCGGTCAGCACCAGTGCGACGACCGGCACCCACGTGTGCGCATACGAGCCCGCCGACCCCACGACGTCGAGCACCAGCCCCGCCGCCCCCGCCACCGCGGCGCCCGCGGCCACCGCGTCGCGCCGCAGCAGCCGCCACCACAGCACCCCGCCGACCAGCCCCAGCACCACCGCCACGGCCAGTGCGATCTGCACCTCGATCCGCTCGATGCCCCGCGCCCCGTACCAGTCGCACCCCGCCGGCAGCTTCCGCGCCTCGACGTCGTACTCCGCGCACACCAGCAACTGCGCCAGCTTCACCGGCTCGCCGACGATCCGGTCCGAGCCGCCCGAGACGTCGCCCGGCCGCGAGCCGCACTCCGGCAGCGTGCGCGGGCTGGACGCCCCCACGTCCCCCTGCCAGCAGTTGCCCCCGCCCTGCCCGTCCCAGTACACGTCCGTCTTGTTGGGCCGCTCGTTGCCCGCGCGGTCGACGCCGAGGTGGTTGTCCGCGTAG
Organism: Streptomyces sp. CNP082; assembly: GCF_059570535.1. Lineage (NCBI taxonomy): Bacteria > Bacillati > Actinomycetota > Actinomycetes > Kitasatosporales > Streptomycetaceae > Streptomyces > Streptomyces sp. CNP082. The sequence goes on along the minus strand of NZ_JCANSZ010000003.1, from coordinate 323,185 downwards.
CGGTTGTGGTGCGAGGTGTCGAGCTGCTTGCCGAGCGCGTTCTCGCCGCGGATGAACGCGGGGACGGCGTTGAGGTAGAACGCCGTGCGCTGGTGGCCGTAGATCCAGTTGTCCTGGTAGACGTTCCAGTTGCCGCCCGCGGTGATGATGCCGCTCCCGGGCGGCATGGATATCTGCGGGCAGACCACGCCCTGCTCGTAGCCGCGCTCAGCGGGCGGCTTGGCGCAGGTGCCGTCGGCGACGTACGGGTAGTAGTTCTGGTTGTTGTCGTGGATCAGGTTCCGCTCGAACTTCGCGTGGTTCTGCGGCAGTCCGGGGTGCCCGGGGAAGGCGCTGTCCATGGAGGCGCCGCCCATGTTGTGGTCGAACTCGTTGTCGTGCACCCAGACGGAGTCGCCCGCGGTGCCGGAGTAGCCGACCATGTTGTGGTGGCTGCGGCAGCCGCTGATCTCGATGGAGTACCGGGGGACGTCGTAGCCGCGGCCGTCGTTGATGTCGGAGGCGCTGCCCGGGTAGATGCCGGAGTCGCCGTTGCCGTACGACTCGCAGTCGCGGTACCGGCCGTGGTCGGAGGCGAAGGTGAGGAAGCCGTACTCGTCGTTCCACCGGGTGAGCACGTCGTCGATGGCGAAGCCGTCGGCGGCCAGCACGTACAGCGAGTTGAACGTGGAGCGCTGCGCGGTGAAGTTGCGGAAGTAGACACCGTCGGCGGAGTCCGCGCGGATGACGTTGAGCTTGCGGTACTGGCCGTCGATGACGACGTCGCCGCGGTCGGCGCCGGTGCCCTCGATCTGCAGGTCCCGCTTGCCCGTGATCGCGACGAGGTTCTGGTTGTGCGGGCAGCGCTGCTGCTGCGCGTACGACAGGATCTGGTACCCGAAGCCGGACCGCGGCGCCTTCAGCCGCGCGCACGCGCCCGTGGGCTTCGGCCGGCTGGGCTCCTCCAGATAGACGCCGGGCAGCACGGCGATGGTCATGCCGGGCTCGTCGACGGCGTCCACGGCCTGCTGGAGGTGCTCGTAGCCGCGGTCGCGGCAGCGGTCGTACAGCCGGAGGTTGCGCTCGCGCAGGGCGGCGGGGAAGTCGGCGATGCGCGCTTCGAAGTCCGCCCGGCCGGGCTTGCAGACCAGCAGGTCGGGCTCCTCGTCCCGGTACTCCGGCACGCTGCCGGTGCCGTCGGGGAACTCGACGGGGCGCTCCTCGTGTGCGGCGGCGGGGGCGGCGGTGAGCAGCAGCGCGCCCAGCGCGACGAGCGGGAGAAGGGCCGTTCGGACCTTACGCGTCCACGACATGGCGGAAGAGTAGAGCAACATTCATCTTTTGTGACCCCTCCGGGTACGCACCGGTAGTTCCGGCCGCCGCGCGTGCCCCGCGTACCCGTGCCGAAGGGGCCGGCCGTCGCCCGGCCGGCCCCTCCGTCGCATGCCGTCCCGCGCTACGCGGTGTTGTTCGCCAGCGCCAGCAGCCGGTCCCGGCTGCCGTTGAACTTGTCGCGGTCGACGTTGCCGGAGATGCCGCTCACCCGGCCGGTGCTGGTGTACTGCCACACCGTGTAGAAGGGGAACCCGTTCGGGATGGTCGGGCTGTGGGCGGACGTCCAGTGCGCGACCCACAGCGGGCTGCGCGTCGACATCCCGCTCCAGTTGCCGGTGCAGGTGTTCCACCAGCTCGGGCTGGTGTAGATGACGACGTCGCGCGTGGTCCGGGACTTGTACGTGTTGTAGAAGTCGAGGATCCAGTTGCGCATCGCGGTCTGCGAGAGCCCGTAGCACTGCGAGCCCGAGGGGTTGGACTCGATGTCCAGCACGCCGGGCAGCGTCAGGTTGTCGCGGGACCAGGCGCCGCCATTGGAGGCGAAGAAGTTGGCCTGGGTCGCGCCGCTGGAGGAGTTCGGCCGGGCGAAGTGGTACGCGCCGCGGATGACTCCGGCGCGGTACGCCGCCGGGTAGTTGGTGTTGAACGACGGGTCCTTGTAGGACGTGCCTTCCGTCGCCTTCATCCAGGCGAACTGGATGCCGGCGCCGCGCACCGACGACCAGTTGATGCTGCCCTGCCAGTGCGAGACGTCGATCCCCTGCACGCCGCTGGTGTGGTCCAGCGGGCTGTACTCGGGGGGCGACTGCTGCTTCTCGACCCCCATGCCCATGTACGCGTGGCCCAGCGGCACGGGGTTCTTCTTCTTCGTGTCGTTGCCGTCCGCCGGTGAGGACGCGGCCGACGGGGCGGTGAGTCCCGCGACCAGGGCGAGGGATGCGCCCAGGACGACGGCGGCGCGGGTGCGGCCGGCGCGGCGGGAGACGAGGCGGTTCTTCAGTGATCTGTGCAAGTGCATCGCGGCCTCCTGGCACTCGTGTGTGCTCTGTGGGGGTGGGGAGAGGCGGTGCTGGATGGTGCTGTACGGACAGACCGGTGTTCTGATGCGAACACGACAAGAGTGACGCATAGGAACGCCGGTCTGAGAAGGGGGGACCGCCACCCTTTATGGTCCAGTCCAGTGACGCGTGCGCTGAGCTGCGGTTACCGGAGCGGAAATCGTCAACTTTCATGGGGTGAAAGCCGAAACGAAGAATAGCATTTCAGTCACGTAGCGTACCGTATCGGACACGCTGAGTGCCTCGGATGCTGGTAGTGTCCGAACCTGCTCCGGACCTGCCCCGAATCGCTCGGCAGTGGTCGAAACTGGCCGGACGGTCGCTTCCGTGCACACGTCGTGACGCCCTGCAAGGGGGTGGAACCGCTGGTCAGGCGCAGCCCAACCCACCGGCACATACCACGACAACCCGCCTGACCAGTGCAAACCCCCTGGTGAGTGGGTGGCGTCCTGCGGGGTGGTGTTGCGGACCCGGGTCATGACTCTGCGGATCGTGGTCCCGCCGGTGGGCTGGCCCGCGAAGGTGCCCGGCGCTTCCGTCGCGGGCAGCGGCCCCTTTGTCGCGCGCGGCGCCCGGGAGCCCGCCGCGTGCGTGTAGGTGAGCGAAAGTCGGCCCCGATGGGTGATTTGCCCTGGTTTTGCGGGCGGGGTACCGCGGGTTTGTCACGGCGAGGCGCATACGCGCGGCCGAGAGTTCATCCCGCGCCGCATCCGCCTCCCGGACCCTGCCGCCGCCGTTCCTCTGTGCACTCACGCGGGCACCTCCACTCCATGAATCCAGCGCGGACCGATATCAACGCCGCGCGTCGCAAGGACCAGAGCGCGCCGCCGCTCCCGCTGCCGACGCGCCTCCTCCCGACGCTCATAGGCCAATACGCACGGCCGGACGATCCCGATGTCCTCACCACCCACCACACGCGCACACGCCACAGGCGCAGTCGGACGATCCAGGCGACAGGCGGCCGGCCTTGAGCCGGCCTCTCGGTGACGCCCGGGGGCAGGCAGTAACCGCCGCAGCAGCGGCACGAACAGCCACGCGATAGCTTGGAACACGTCGTCAACCTCCTGGGGTTGAGGGCCACGCCCCCGGACCGTATGCAGCGCGGTCGCGGGGGTTCTGGTCGGTGAGGTCTGCCAGCGGCAACCACACGTGAGTTGGTCACCTCACGCGCTCCGGGCGCTGGGGCCGGGATACGCGGGCACGGGAACCGAGCGCTGTCATGAGCGAGGCGAGCAGAGATTCACACTCCGCGCGCGACAGGACGAGATCAACGCGGCTGCGGCATTCGTCGATCGCGTATAAGGCCAGCGGGATGCGGGTTTCCCCTGTGGTGTCATCAACGGTGGGTAGTTCATCGCGCAGGGGTGATGCGTGCGAGTGCAGGCCCATAGACATGGATCGCCTCGTTCGGTTGACGCTGCGGCAGGTGCGTCACCGTAGGGACCCACACAGCAGAACAGGGGGACAGCATGTCCCCCTGTCCCTTAACGTCCCCTGGTCAGGCGGGTGCGACCCCGACGGATTCAGCGAGTCGGCCGGCCTCTTTGCGCATGGCGCGCGGCGCGGAACGCCACAAGTCAGCGGCTGCGACGCGCGCCGACGGGGTGTATGTCACGGTCTCGGCGCCGATCTGATGGGCCATCTGCATGACATGCAGGGCGGCGGTTCTGTCGCCTCGCTGAAGGTGACCGCGTGCCACCTCGACCCACAGCCGGGCGCGCCGCTCGCGGGAGGGCATCACATCGGGATCCAGATCGTCCGCGAGCCCAAGAGCCTTACGAGCCTTGCGTAGATCGGTTGCCACGCTGATGGCGTGGAAGTCGACGTTAGCTCGGCCGAACACGGGCCTTGGGCAGGGATGCAGTGCTCTGATGCTTCTATTACCTGGTTGGGCCGTACCCGCTTATGCCGAGAGCGGCAGGCAGCACCCTGACGTGCGATGCCTCACCCAGAATCCGCATGGCTGCGTGCGGCCTACGTAGACACGTCCCTGGTGACCCGGGTCGGCCCGCTGCACGCCGACCAGGATCGTCGCCGCTGAGCGGTCCTGTTCCCGCCCCCTGCCCCGTCCGGGCCCGGCACGGGGCTGCGTGCCCCGTAGCCCGGGTCCTGCGGAATCCGCCGTCCCGGCCGGAGGTCAGAGCGTGCTGTCCTGCCAGGCCCGGTGGAGGGCCGCGAAGCGGCCCCGGTCGGCGATCAGCGTGGCCGGGGGGCCGTCCTCCACGATGCGGCCCCGGGACATCACCAGGACCCGGTCCGCGATCTCCACCGTCGACAGCCGGTGGGCGATGACCACCGCCGTGCGGCCGTGCAGTACCGTGCGCATCGCCCGCTGGACCGCCTGTTCGCCCGGGATGTCCAGCGACGACGTGGCCTCGTCGAGGATCACCACCGCCGGGTCCGCCAGCAGCGCGCGGGCGAACGCGACCAACTGGCGCTGGCCCGCCGAGATGCGCCCGCCGCGCTTGCGCACGTCGGTGTCGTAGCCGTCCGGAAGCGCCGTGATGAACTCATGGGCGCCCAGCGACTCCGCCGCCGCCTCGATCTCCTCGCGGGTCGCGTCCGGGCGGCCGATCGCGATGTTCTCCGCCACCGTGCCCGAGAAGAGGAACGCCTCCTGCGTGACCATCACCACCCCGCGCCGCAGGTCCGCGTTCGCGATCTCGCGCAGGTCCACCCCGTCGAGCAGGACCCGGCCCGCGCTCGGGTCGTAGAACCGCGCCAGCAGCTTGGCCAGCGTCGACTTCCCCGCCCCCGTCGAACCGACGACCGCGACCGTCTGCCCGGCCGGCACGGTCAGGTCGAAGCGGGGCAGCACCTCGCCGCCCGTACGGTACGAGAAGCCGACCCCCTCGAAGCGCACCTCCCGGCCCGGCAGCCCCTCCTCGCACGCCGGCAGCGGGCGCGGCTGCGCCGGCTCCGCGACGCCCGGCCGCTGCGCCAGCAGCCCGGCGATCTTCTGCAGCGAGGCCGCCGCCGACTGGTAGGAGTTGAGGAACATCCCGAGGCGGTCGATCGGGTCATACAGCCGCCGCAGATACAGCACCGCCGCGGCCAGCACGCCCAGCGCGAGATCGTCCTCGGCCACGCGGTACGCGCCCCACAGCACGATGGCCGCCACCGCGGTGTTCGCGGTCAGCCGGGAGGAGACGACGTAGCGGGCCATCTCCAGGATGGAGTCGCCGTTGACCCGCTCGTGGTCCCCGTTGAGGCGGTCGAAGTCCGCGTCGTTCGCGCGCTCCCGGCGGAACGCCTGCACCGGCCGGATGCCGTTCATCGTCTCGACGAACTTCACGATCACCTGGGCGATCGCCGTCGACCGCTTGGTGTAGATCTTGATCGAACGCCGCTGGAAGCTGCGGATCAGCGCGTACAGCGGTACGAACGACAGCAGCGCCGCGCCGCCCAGACCCAGGTCGAGCCAGAGCAGCAGCGCGGAGATGTACACCACCTGCAGCACGACGACGATCAGTTCCTGGAGCCCCTCGCTCAGCAGCTCGCGCAGCGACTCCACGTCGCTGGTGGAGCGGGAGATGAGCCGGCCGGAGGTGTAGCGGTCGTGGAAGTCGACGTCGAGGACCTGCGCGTGGCGGAAGATCCGGCCGCGCAGGTCCAGCAGCACGTCCTGGTTGATGCGCGCGGCGGCGCGCACGAAGGTGTGCTGGAGCAGCCCGGAGGCCAGCGCGCAGACCGCGTACGCGATGCCGACGGCGATCAGCGGGCCGTGGTCGTCGCGGCGCAGCGCGGGCACGGCATGGTCGATGGCGTACGCGACGAGCAGCGGGCCCGCCTGCACCGCGGCCTGCTGCAGCAGGATCAGCACGGTCGCGGCGGCGACCCGGCGGCGGTGCGGGGCGAGCAGGGAGCCCAGCAGCGAGCGGGACGCGCCCTCGGGCGCGGGCAGCAGGTCCTGGTCGAAGGGGTCGGTCCGCGGGTGCGGTCGGTCCTCCTCCGGCTCCTCGCCGCCGGGTCTCTCGGTGACCGTCGCCGTCATCGCCGCTCCCCCTCCGCCTCGCCGCGCGCGCTGGTGCCCGCGCCCGCCTGAGGTGCCTTCTCCTCGGTCACGCCCGCCATCAGCGCGCGGTACTCCGCGCTGCCGTGCAGCAGTTCGTCGTGCGTGCCCACCGCCGCGACCCGGCCGCCGGACAGCAGCGCCACCCGGTCGGCGAGCAGCACCGTCGAGGGGCGGTGCGCCACCACCAGCGCCGTGGTCGTCGCCAGCACCCGCCGCAGCGCGGCCTCGACCAGTGCCTCGGTGTGCACGTCGAGCGCCGACAGCGGGTCGTCCAGCACGAGGAAGCGCGGCCGGCCCACGATCGCCCGGGCCAGCGCGAGGCGCTGCCGCTGGCCGCCGGAGAGGCTGAGCCCCTGCTCGCCGACCTCCGTGCGGTGGCCGTCCGGGAGCTGGTGGACGAAGTCGGCCTGCGCGATGTCCAACGCCCGCAGCAGGTCGTGCTCCTCGGCCCCGTACGCGCCCATGAGCACGTTCTCGCCCGCGGTGGAAGAGAAGAGCGTCGGCTCCTCGAACGCCACGGCGACCAGCTCGCGCAGCTCGTCGCGGGGCAGGGCGGTGATGTCGCGGCCGTCGAGGCTGACGCGGCCGGCGGTCGGCTCGTACAGCCGCGGGACGAGCGCGGTGAGCGTCGTCTTGCCGCTGCCGGTGGCGCCGACGAGGGCGAGGGTCTCGCCGGAGCGCACGTGCAGGTCGACGCCGTCGAGTACGGGCGCGGCGTCCGGCCCGGCGTCGGGGTGGCGGAAGACGACGCCGGCGAAGCGGATGCCGTCCGCGGCGCCGGGCGCGGGCCCGGTGCGCTGGGCCGGCACGGCGGGGACCGGGGCGGCCGGCGGGACAGTGGCTGCCGTGCGGTCCGCGGCTGCCGTGCGGTCCGCGGCGTCGGCCTTGGGCTCGTCCATCACCTCGAAGTAGCGGTCCGCCGCGGTCGCCGCCTCGTTGCACATCGCCAGCAGGAACCCGATCGACTCCACCGGCCAGCGCAGCGCCATCGCCGTCGACAAGAACGCCACCAGCGTCCCCGCCGACAGGTCCCCGTCCGCCACCTGCACCGTGCCCAGCACCAGCGCCGCGCCGACCGCCAGCTCCGGCAACGTCATGATCAGCGCCCAGATCCCGGCCAGCAGCCGCGCCTTGTGCAGCTCCGTGGCGCGCAGCTCACGGGTCAGCCGGCGGAACGCCTGCGCCTGGCTGCGGTGCCGGCCGAAGCCCTTGACGATACGGATGCCCAGCACCGCCTCCTCGACCAGCGTCGTCAGATCGCCGACCTGGTCCTGCGCCCGGCGCGCGGCGCCGAAGAAGCGCCGCTCGAAGGCCGAGCAGAGCGCCACCAGCGGGATCACCGGCGCCAGCAGCACCAGCCCGAGCGTCCACTCCTGGGCGAGCAGGACCGCGCAGCCGACCGCGATCGTGGTGCCGTTGACGACCAGGAACGTCAGCGGGAAGGCCAGGAACATCCGGATGAGCTGGAGGTCCGTCGTGCCGCGGGAGAGCAGTTGGCCGGACGCCCAGCGGTCGTGGAAGGACACCGGCAGCCGCTGCAGGTGCCGGTACAGGCTCGCCCGCATCGCCGCCTCCACCCCGGCCAGCGGGCGCGCCACCAGCCAGCGGCGGAAGCCGAACAGCGCCGCCTCCGCGATGCCGAGGCCGAGGATCAGCAGCCCGCCGAGCCACACGCCCGCCGGGTCACGGTCGGCCACCGGGCCGTCCACGAGCCACTTGAGCACCAGCGGGATGACCAGCCCGATACAGGACGCGACGATCGCGACGCCGGCCGCGGAGAACAGCCGCACCCGCACCGGGCGGACGTACGGCCACAGCCGCAGCAGCGAGCGGACCGCCGAGCGGTCCTCCTCGCCGTCCGCCGGCGGTCCTGCGCGGCCTGGGCCGGTGACTGCGGTGGTCGGGGAGTCGGCGGGATCGGGCTCGTCGGTGCGTATGTCGGCGGCAGGCATCGCCTCCGAGCCTACGTAAGCGCAGGCTGAGCCCTCACCTCGTTTTCCCGTCTCTCCCGTCTCTCCCGTCTCCTGACCCGTCGGTGCGGGCGGCGTCCGGCTGCGCGGCAGCCGGTCCGAGAGGACCTCTCCGGCTGCCGTCCGCCCTGCACAGGTTGCGTATCGCCGGTACGGACAGCAGCGCGCCCGCCGTCAGCAGCGCCACGGCGCCGTCGACCACCAGCACCGCGTGGGCGCTGAGCAGCCCCGAGGCCGGCCCGGCGAGCGCGTTGCCGACGGGCAGCATGGCGAGCGAGCCGGCGATCTCGTACGCGTCCACCCGGCTCAGCGCCGCGGGCGGTGAAGAAGAGACCGAACTCGCGGCTGCGCAGGGTCCGCGGGGGCAGCCCCGGGTGCCGCGCGGGGGAGCCGGGCGGGGACGAGCCGGCGGACGGGGACGCGGACGGGGACGCAGGCGAGGACGCAGACGGGGACGAGGAGGTCATCGGGGTGCAGTGTCACCCGGTGCACCCCGGGGCGCCACCGGACTATCGCGGCGCAAGCTGCCGCGGGCCTGTATCAGTTGGGACCGAACAGTGACAATCGCGTGGCGTCGCATCTTCGTGGCTGGGGATACCTTGAACGCAAAGGCGCGTTTGGACCACGCGCGGGGGAATTCTGGCTCGGTGTGGCCGAGGGGAGAATGCGGCGTTGAAGGTGGAGCGGATACGAAGGGGACGTACCCGGAACAGCCTGGCGGCGCTGCTGACCGGGGCCGTGCTCGTCCTGGTGACGGCGTGCGGGGGATCCGACGGCGGAGACGACGACGGCGACGGCGGCAAGAGCGGCGGGAAAGGCGCGGGCAGTGAGCAGAAGGCGTCGCAGGCCGTCGTCCAGATCACGCCCAAGGACGGCGCCGACGCCGTCGGCACCCGGGGCGAGCTGAAGGTCACCGCCGAGAAGGGCAAGCTCGTCTCCGTCAAGGTGGCGGACGAGAAGGGCGCCGAGGTCGAGGGGGAGATCTCGAAGGACGGCGCCGAGTGGAAGCCGGCCGGCCATCTGCGTACGCAGACCAAGTACAAGGTGCACGCCGTCGCGCAGGACGCCGACGGCCTGGAGGCCGCCAAGGACGCCTCGTTCACCACCTTCGTGCCGGAGAACTCCTTCATCGGCTACTTCACGCCCGAGGACGGCAGCACCGTCGGCGTCGGCATGCCGGTGTCGATCAACTTCAACCAGCCGATCGCGAACATGGCGGAGGTCGAGGAGGCCATCGAGGTCACCGCCGACCCCGGCGTCGAGATCGAGGGCCACTGGTTCGGCAACCAGCGCCTGGACTTCCGCCCCGAGGAGTACTGGGAGCCCGGCACCGACGTGACGCTCAGCCTGCGCCTCGACGGCGTCGAGGGCGCGGACGGCGTCTACGGCAAGCAGCAGAAGGACGTCACCTTCGAGATCGGCCGGCGCCAGGTGAGCACGGTCGACGCCAACAGCAAGAAGATGAAGGTCGAGCGCGACGGCCGCGTCATCAAGACCATCCCGGTGACCACCGGCGCACCGTCCACCCCGACGTGGAACGGCAAGATGGTGATCAGCGAGCAGGCCGAGGTCACCAGGATGAACGGCGAGACGGTCGGCTTCGGCGGCGAGTACGACATCAAGGACGTGCCGCACGCGCAGCGCCTGTCCACCTCCGGCACGTTCATCCACGGCAACTACTGGTCCGGCCAGGCCACGTTCGGCTCGGCCAACGCCAGCCACGGCTGCATCGGCCTGTACGACGCCCGCGGCGGCGGCGACAAGTCGACGCCGGGATCCTGGTTCTTCCGCAACTCCCTGATCGGCGACGTGGTCGAGGTGAAGAACGCCAAGGACGAGGTCATCGCCCCGGACAACGGCCTCAACGGCTGGAACATGTCCTGGGAGGAGTGGACCGCACCGCAGTGACGGAAGGCGGCGGCGACCGCCCGTCCGGCAGGTGAAGACGGCCCGTCCCGCGGGGCCCGGTGTGTGAGCAAGCGCACCGGGCCCCGCGGCGTTAATGAGCGCTAACGTGTGGTGGCATGACTGCATACCTGGAGGTCGCCGAGGGCGTCGGTACGCTGCGCCTGGACCGCCCGCCCATGAACGCCCTGGACATCGCCGTCCAGGACCGGATCCGCGCGCTCGCCGACGAGGCGGCCGGCCGTGACGACGTACGCGCCCTGGTGGTGTGGGGCGGCGAGAAGGTCTTCGCCGCCGGCGCCGACATCAAGGAGATGCAGGCGATGGACCACGCGGCCATGGTCGCGCGGAGCCGCGGCCTGCAGGAGTCGTTCACGGCGCTGGCGCGGGTGCCCAAGCCCGTCGTCGCCGCGGTCAACGGGTACGCCCTGGGCGGCGGCTGCGAGCTGGCGCTCTGCGCCGACATCCGGATCGCCGGGGAGAGCGCGAAGCTGGGGCAGCCGGAGATCCTGCTCGGGCTGATCCCGGGCGCGGGCGGCACGCAGCGGCTGGCCCGGCTGATCGGGCCCGCGCGGGCCAAGGACCTGATCTTCACGGGCCGGATGGTCAAGGCCGACGAGGCGCTGACGCTCGGGCTCGTCAACCGCGTGGTGCCGGACGCGGAGGTGTACGAGCAGGCGCACGCCTGGGCCGCGCGGCTCGCCAAGGGGCCCGCGATCGCGCTGCGGGCGGCGAAGGAGTCGGTGGACCACGGGCTTGAGGCGGACCTGGAGACCGGGCTCGCGCTGGAGCGGAGCTGGTTCGCGGGGCTGTTCGCCACCGAGGACCGCGAGACCGGGATGCGCAGCTTCGTGGAGAAGGGCCCGGGGAAGGCGGAATTCCGCTGAGCCGCACCCGGCTGGCGGCGACGCTCCGTGACCACTACCCCCGCCCGGGGGTAGTGAACGCCTGAAGTGAGACTTCAGTGATTCGGGCGTTTTGCGGCCGTGCGGCCGTTGTCTGCAGGGGATTTGCGCAGGTCAGCGAGGTGGGAGCGAACCCGATGGCGCTGGCATATGCCAGAGTGTGCTCACGGAAAGTAGGCTTCCGCAGGACTTGTTGGCGCGGAAATGCCCCCAAAGCCGTCCGCCCGCGCCATCATGAGGCCATGGCGGGCCTTGAGGACATCCAGCAACTCCACCGGGAACAGCCGGCGCGTCCGGCGCCCCTCGCTGTACGGCAGCCGTGCGGACCCCTGCCGCGACCGCTGCCGTCGCCCGCCTACCGGAGCTTCCCCACGCCCGCCCCGGCCGGTGCGGAGGGGGGCGCGGCCCCCGCGCCCGTCGAGCTGTTGGGCAATCCGGCCGTCGGGGAAGTGCGGCTGCCCTCACGGCCCGAATCCGCCTCGACCGCCCGCCGGCTCTCCGAAGCGGTGGTCGTCGGGCACTGGGGGATGTCGCCGCGGTTCGCCGAGCACGCCGTGCTGCTGGTCTCCGAACTCGTCGGCAACGCCGTACGGCACACCGGGGCGCGCACGTTCGGGCTGAGCATGTCGCGGCGGCGCGGCCGGATCCGGATCGAGGTGCGCGACCCCTCGCGCGCGCTGCCGTGCCTGATGCCCGTACGCGACATGGACACCAGCGGACGCGGGCTGTTCCTGATCGACCAGGTCGCCGACCGCTGGGGCGTGGACCTGCTGCCGCGCGGCAAGTGCACCTGGGTCGAGCTGCGGGTGCCCGAGCGGGGGTAATCGCCGGCCGGCCGGGGTGGGAGCGCAGCTCAACAGCGGTTACCTTGGGGTCACATGACGGACCTCGGGATCGACTTCGCGCAGCAGGTGCTTGACGAGCAGCCGTTCAGCCGGCTGCTCGGCGCCCGGATCACCGCGTTCGCGGACGGCGCCGCCACGCTGGAAGTGGACATCCGCGACGACCTGCGGCAGCAGTTCGGCTACGCGCACGGCGGGCTGCTCGCCTACGCCGCCGACAACGCGCTGACGTTCGCCGCCGGCACGGTGCTGGGCCCGGCCGTCCTCACCGGCGGCTTCTCCGTCCAGTACCTGCGCCCGGCGCGGGACGGCACGCTGCGGGCCGAGGCGTACGTGGTGCACGCGGGCCGCCGCCAGGCGGTCTGCCGCTGCGACATCTACGTGATCAACGGGACGGCCGGGACGAACGGGACGGACACCGCGGCCGGGACGGACGCCGCGGACGGCGGGCCCGGCGGCGAGCTGTGCGCGGTGGCGCAGGGCACGATCCTCACCGCCCCGCCGCGCGCAGACACCTAGCCCGGCAGCCCCCCGCGGCTCAGGGGCGGCGCCCGGTCAGTCCCAGCAGCCGCGTCTGCGCGTCCGCGTCCGGCGGCACCGGCACCGGGTCGGCGAAGAGCCCGCTGGCCGCCAGCATCGCGGCCTGCGGCTCCACCTGCGCCAGCGCGAACTCCGCCAGCTCCACGGGCAGCACGTCGTCCGCGCCGATGCCCCGGGCCAGGTCCCAGGAGTGCACGACGGCATCGACCGCCATCTCCAGGCAGTACGACTCCGCGGGGCTGTCCCCGTAGCTCAGGTGCACCGTACGGGCCAGGGCGACCGGCTCCGCGAAGGCGGCGCGGGCATCGGCGGCGGCGGCGTCCCAGGCGGCCACCGGGTCGTCACCGAGCTGATCGCCGTCGAACTCGTCGCCCATGTCCTCCGGCCTTTCCCGGGCGAGCAGCGGCGGCACCCACAACTGCTCGACGACCATGTGGTTGACGAGGTCCCGCACGCTCCACTCCGTACACGGCGTGGGCGCCGCCCACTGGTCGGGTCCGACCTGGTGGACGTGCTGCGCGAACTGGTCGAGCGCGGCGGCGTGCAGGGCCAGGGTCTCTTCGTGTGCCATGTGCCCACGGTAAGGCCGGGCACCGACAGCCCGCCCGCCGAGCGGGTCCGGCCGCCCGCCGGGCGCCCCCGGTCCCCGCGCCGCGGGCCCGTTCCCCGCTCGTGGCAGCCGGCGTGCGTGCGGCTCGGCGCAGGCTCTCGCCGCCTCGTGCGTTCGGGTGACCGGGAACGCCTCCCGGAGCGTGACGACGTGGCTACCGTGGTGCAGGGCAGGTGCGGTCTGACCACCCGGGGTCCGGTGGGGGGATGCGATGGCGACAAGCGGACACGGAGGCGGGCAGTTGCCGCGGCTCCAGCTCGATCAGCTCCTCGACGAGCTGCAACTGCGCATAGACGAGGTGCGGGGCACCCGCGATCGCGTGCACAGCCTGCTGGAGGCGGTGCTCACGGTCGGCAGGGAGCTGGACCTGCGCCAGGTCCTGCGGCGGATCGTGGAGGCCGCGGTGGCGCTGGTCGACGCCGAGTACGGGGCGCTCGGCGTGATCGAACAGGGCGAGCGGCTGGCGCAGTTCGTCCCCGTGGGGGTCTCCGCCGAGGAGTGCGAGCGGATCGGCCCGCTGCCGCAGGGGCACGGCGTCCTCGGGGAGCTGATCCGGCATCCGGAGGCGCTGCGCATCCAGGAGCTGCGGGACCACCCGTCCTCGTACGGCTTCCCGGCCGGGCACCCGCCGATGCGCTCCTTCCTCGGCGTGCCCATCCGGGTCCGCGACGAGGTCTTCGGCAACCTCTACCTGACCCAGAAGCGCGGCGCCGAGGAGTTCGACGGCGAGGACGAGGCGGTCCTGTCGACGCTCGCGGTGGCCGCCGGCGTGGCGATCGAGAACGCCCGGCTGTACGAGGAGGCCCGCCGCCGGCAGCGCTGGATCGAGGCCAGCGGCGAGGTGACCAACACCCTGCTCTCCGGTGCCCGGCAGGAGGAGGTGCTGGGCCTGATGCTGGACCGGGCCCGCAGCATCCTCAGGGCCGACCTCGGCACCGTCGCGCTGCCCGCGGAGGGCGCCGACGAGCTGCGTGTCGCGCTCGCCCAGGGCACCGCCGCGGGCGTACTCGAAGGATCCACGCTGCCCATGAAGAGCACGCTGTCCGGCGCCGCCTTCACCAGGGTGGAGCTGGTGATCAGCGACGACGTGACGAAGGACCCGCGGATACGGGACAGCGAGCTGCCGGTCCACGGCATCGGCCCGGCCCTCGCCGTGCCGCTGGGCACCAGCGACGGGCTGCGCGGCGTGCTCCTCGTCGGCCGGAAGGCGGGCGGCGAGCGCTTCGGCCCGGAGGAGACCGACGCGCTCGTGGGCTTCGCCGGGCAGGCGGCGGTGGCCATGGAGCTGGCCCAGCGGCGCCGCGACGCCGAGCAGCTCGCGCTCTTCGAGGACCGCGACCGCATCGCCCGGGACCTGCACGACCTGGCCATCCAACGGCTTTTCGCCACCGGGATGACGCTGCAGAGCGCGGTGCGCTTCGTGACGCACGAGGAGGGCACCGAGCGGCTGCTGCGCGCCGTGGACGACCTGGACGAGACCATCAAGATCATCCGTACCACGATCTTCGGTCTGCGCCGGCACGAGCACGGGCCCACCGCGCAGGGCCTGCGGCTGCGCGTGCTCAGCCAGGTCAAGGACTCGGTCGCCGCCCTCGGGTTCACGCCGGTGCTGCGCACCGAGGGGCTGCTCGACACCGACGTGCCGGCGCCGGTGGCCGACCATCTCGTGGCGGTGCTCGGCGAGGCGCTGTCCAACGCCGCCCGGCACGCGGGCGCGTCGGCGGTCGGGATCACGGTGGTCGCCGGGCAGGGCCTGGTCGCGCTGACGGTGACGGACAACGGGCGCGGCCTGCCGGAGGGCGGGCGGCGCAGCGGGCTGGCGAACATCGCGGAGCGGGCCCGGCGGCTCGGCGGCGAGCTGGCGCTCGACCCGCCGCCCGGTGGTGGTACGCGCCTGGTGTGGCGGGTGCCGCTGGACTGCCGGGCGGGGGAGGCCGGCGCCGCGGCGGAGCGGGCGGCCGGGTACGGGGACGGAGCGGCCGGAGCCGGGGGAGCGGACGGAGCGGATCGCGCGGGCGGCACGGGCGGGAGCGCCGCGGACCCCGGCCGGGCGTGAGACGGCGCGGCGCAGCGGCCCGCGGCGGGGCGTACCGCCGGGACGTGCGGCGGGGCGTACTGCGGGTGCGCGGCGGGGGCGTACGGCCGGCGTCACGCGCCCGGCGGGCGCCGGGCCTTGCTGGCGAGCAGCGCCGCCTGGATACGGCGCTCCACACCCAGCTTGGCCAGCAGCCGGGAGATATGGTTCTTCACCGTCTTCTCCGACAGGTAGAGCCGCTGGCCGATCTGCCGGTTCGTCAGGCCCTCGCCGATCAGCTCCAGGACGTCGAGTTCGCGCGGCGACAGCGCGGCGACCGCCGCATTCCCCGGCGCCGGAGGGGTGTCGCGGCGCAGGCTGGTCATCAGCCGGGCGGTGGTGGCGGGGTCGAGCATGGACTGCCCCGCGGCCACGGTCCGTACCGCGGAGACCAGGTCGCCGCCCTTGATCTGCTTGAGCACGTAGCCGGCGGCGCCCGCCATGATCGCGTCGAGCAGCGCGTCGTCGTCGTCGAAGGACGTCAGCATCAGGCACGCGAGGCCGGGCATCCGCGAGCGCAGCTCGCGGCAGACCCCGATGCCGTCGCCGTCCGGCAGCCGTACGTCCAGCACGGCGACGTCGGGCCGCAGCGCGGGCCCGCGGGCGACCGCCTGTGCGAACGTGCCCGCGTCACCGGCCACTTCGATCCCTGGCTCGGACTCCAGCAGGTCGCGCAGGCCGCGCCGGACCACCTCGTGGTCGTCGACGAGGAAGACCCTGATGGGCCGGGCCGCCGAGAATTGCCTCTCCACTGTCACGTCGGGCACCTTTCAGCTCCTGCTCGGCTGGATCGATCGTCCTCGGCCGCCGTGCGCGGGGGTAGGGCCGAACGGACCCATGGCCTGGCGGGTTTGGGCGACCGCGTCCGCCCGATACTCGCCGGAACGGGGCCCGGAGTGCGACAGTCGATGCGAGGGCATTTACTCGGGCGTACGGGAAGCGGATGGGGGTGCCGATGGCCGCGGGAGCGGGGCGCAGGGGGCCGCGCCGCCGGGTACGGGCGGTGTGGAGCCGGCGCAACCCCTTCAGACGGCGTACGGACGTGTGGGAGGGCTGGGCGACGTTCGGTGCCGTCGCGGTGTTCGTCCTCGGCGGCAGCGCGGGTGCCTGGGCGGCGGCGTCCGCCGTCCACGGGGAGTTGAGCAGCCGCCGCGCGGAGGTGCACCGTACGAGGGCCGTGCTGCTTCAGGACACGCCGCCGCCGACGCTGCCGCGGGGCGGCGCCTGGTCCAGCAGGGAGGTGGTCGCCGAGGTGCGCTGGCGGGACGCGGACGGGCTGGCGCACACCGACCGCACCGTGGTGTCCGCCGGGCTGCCCGAGGGCTCGAAGGTGCGGATCTGGACGGACGCCGCGGGCCGGCACGCGGTGGACCCGCCGCCGCCCCCGGGGGACACCAGGGCGCAGAGCGCCGTGGCCGCGGGCGCGGTGGCGGGCGCGGTGGGTTGCCTGGCGTTCGGGTGCAGGACCGTGGTGCGCGTACGGCTGGACGCCAGGCGCGCGCAGGAGTGGGAGCGCGACTGGGCGCGGGTGGAGCCGTACTGGCGGCAGGGGAGCGCGGGACAGTCTGAGCGGTAGCGCGGTGGGCGCGCGTCGGCGGCCCGTGGGCGGGCGGACGAAGGTGAGCCGGTGCGGCGACGCCGTCCGCGCCGCACCGGCTCTCACCCCCCACGCCACGGGTCGCCGAGGCGGACCCAGCATCCCGTGGACGGTACGCACTCGAAAAGGGCCGAACGGCTCTGCTGTACGGGGCAGTCGGCCCTGCGCCACAATGCGGTTGCCGACCCCACGACGGGAGGATCCGTCAACTACCTGGCCCTGAAGGGCCGGGTTTGCAGGCAGAGTGAGAGCTGATGTCCCGCTGTGGTTTCCTGCGTCCGGTATCGCTAGGCGGTACTGGGGCGGTTGACTGCGCCCCGCTGCCACGCAGCATCGGCCCGGTGGGCGATGTTGCGGGAGCCGTGTTGCAGGCACGCAGAGTCGCCGCCAGTGCATGCGCGTCATGCGCGGACGCAGGCAACAACTTCACCTGCGCGACGATCTTCACACAGAGCAACCTAATAGACCTGATCACCGGAGGTCAACTTGCCCAACAAGCACGGCCTTTCGCCCTGGCGGCGAAACGCCGCCCGATGCCCTGCTCCGCAGGAACTCCGATTCCTCCCCGCCCTCAAGGACGGGGCATCCTCGAAGGAGACCAGGTGAACTTACGTCGCGCTCCGCTCACCCCGCGCCCCGCCACCGCCACCGCCCCCGCCTCCGCTCTCGCCCCCGCCCGTGCCTCCGTGAAACTGGCCCCGCTGACGGCGGTCCTGGCCGCCGTGTTCCTGGCCGTGCTCACCGCACTCGCCCCACCCGCCGCCGGGGCGCAGGAACAGGCCATCCGCGGCGGGGACATGCTCTACAGCAGCACCGGACTGTCCTGCCCGGTCGGGTTCAACGCGAGTGGCGGCGGAGAGCGTTACGCCCTCATGCAGGGCCACTGCGTCCGGAACGCCGGTGCCGTCTGGTACGCGGATTCCGCCAGGACGGTGGAGATCGGCCGGACCGACGGCGCGACCTTCCCGGTCAGCGACTTCGCCGTGATCCAGTACACCAACCCCGACTTCACCTACCCCAGCGAGCTGTCGTCCGGCGCACCCGGGGGCTCGATCGCGATCACCGGCGCCGCGTCGCCCTCGGTCGGTCAGCAGGTGTGCCACGCGAGCGGGACCACCGGCGTGCACTGCGGCGTGGTCACCGCGGTCAACCTCACCGTCAACTACCCCGAGGGCGTGGTCTACGGCGTGTTCAGCTCCACTACCTGCACCGAGCCGGGCGACCGCACCGCCTCCGCGTACTCCGGCGGGACGGCGCTCGGGCTGATCGTGTCCGGCGGCTCGTGCAGCCTGGGCGGGACGACGTACTACCAGCCGGTGGTCGACGTGCTCCAGGAACACGGGCTCACCCTGCCCTGACCCGGGCGGCCCGGCGAACGGCCGCCGGGCGGAGGGGCGTTGTCAGTGGCCTCGTATAGAACGGGTGTATGAATGCTACGGATGCCCGCCGACAGCACTGCGCCTTCGCTCACGCCGTGCTCCGCGACCTCGCCCTGGCCGCACCCGGGCGCCTGCTCGCCGCCGCGCTCGACGGCTCGCTCGACGCCGAGCTGCGGGCGCTGTGGCGGCAGGCCGGGGCGGGGCTGACCGCCGCGGAGCAGTCGGACGACGGGCCCGCGGGCCGGCTCGTCCGGCACGACTCCGTCCTCGTCACGCTGCCGCCCGCGGCGGCGCCGCCCGAGGCGCACTTCGTGCTGGTGACGGCGCCGCCTGGGGCGCCGGTGCGCTACGCCACCCTGGAGGCGGCGCCGGACGCCGCGGGGCGGCCGGCGGCGATGCTGTGCATGTGGGCGATGACGGCGGACGGCCCGGCCCACGCGAGTACGCTCCAGTTCCTCCCGGCGCGCGAGGACCGGTTCCTGGACGCCGCGATGGAACTGCCCAGCGTGCCGCCGACGTTCGCGCTGTCCTCACCGGCCCCCGGCGCGCCGGCCGCCTGACCGCCACCCGCCTGGGGCGGCAACGCCGGATTCAGGCGTCCTGCGCCCCCGGGTCGAGCCCCTCCTCGACCACTTCACGGGCCACGTCGGTCAGCGGCCGGCGGGTGTTGCGGGCGTGCCCGCGCAGCAGGTGGAACGCCTCGTCCACGGCGATGCCCCGGCGCTGGGCGAGAGCGCCCTTGGCCTGCTCGATCACGATGCGGGAGTTGAGGGCGTTCTGTAACTGCGCCGCGACCGCCGTCTGTTCGGCGAGCGCGCGCCGCTGCAGGATGCCGATCGCGGCGACGTCGGCGAGGGCCTGGCCCAGCCGCAGTTGCGTATCGGGCAGGGTGCCGGGCCGGTCGTGGAAGAGGGCGAGCGCGCCGACCGTTCTGTCCCGCGCCCGCATCGGGGTGGCGGCGACGAGGGCGAACCCCAGCTCCAGCGCCCGGCCGGCGAAGCGGGGCCAGCCGGCGTGCGCCCGCGCGTGCGCGAGCGGGGTGGCCGGCACGGGTCTCGCCGTGCGGTAGCAGTCGACGGCGGGGCCCTCACCCCACTCCACCGCCGCCGACACCAGGGCGTGCGCGCGCTCGTCGGAGGCCGAGGCCGTGAGCGCGGCACCGCCGTCGGCGGCGAGGACGACGCCCGCGGCGCTGACGTCGACCAGCTCGGCGCAGTGCAGCGCCAGCCTGCGCGCGTGCTGCTCGACGTCGAAATCGCTGACGAGGGTGTCGGCCAGGTCCACGAACGCGGCGGCCAGACCGTCCTCTCGCGACTCCTCGGGCATGGGGTCGTCACCTCGTTTCACGGCTGTCTGCCGGCCGGATGTGCGGCCGGACGTGTCGCCGGAGGTCACGCGCGACCCGCTGCCCGATCCGGGTACGGGGGCTGGATCCGGGAGTGTTCCCGGCCGAGTGTGGGAGCGCGGCGGGACTGCTCCCAGCGATGGGCGGTTCGCTCGTGCTCCGGCGACGGCCCACCGGGGTCCGGGGTGGTCGTGGCAGACCACATTAGACGGCCGCCGCACGGGGGGCGAAGCTGCCCCGCGGAGGCGGGCGTTCAGCGAGCGTTCCCTGGTCGTACGGGACCGGGGATGGCATATGCCGCCGCCATACCGCCGCGGATCGGCAGCGTACGAGGGCCGGGCGACGGCCCGGCGGATGCGGGCCCTCACGTTCCGCACCCGGAATTCCAGTCGCCCGGCGGGGCGGCGCGGTGCGAGTATCGGCGCCATGGTCGACATGTCTCTCCTTGCCGCCTTCGCCGCGGCGATCTTCGTGCTCGCCGTCACCCCGGGTCCCGACATGATGTTCATCGTGGCCATGGGCGGGCGCGGCGGCTCCGGCATGGGCGTCATGGCCGCGGCGGGCGTGGCCTGCGGCATGCTCGTGCACGCCTGCGCCGCCGCCCTCGGGCTCTCCGCGCTCTTCGGCGCGCTGCCGGTGCTCTACCACGTGCTCCGCTGGCTCGGCGCCGCCTACCTCCTCTACCTCGCGGTCCGCGCCTTCCGGGACCGCTCGGTGCCCGGCGACGAGGACGACGCGGCGGCCGGCGCGGACGGCAGGCGCGCCGGGCCGCGAGCACGCCGCGCGTTCTGGCAGGGAATGGTCACCAACCTGCTGAACCCCAAGGTGATCATGTTCAACATCGCGTTCCTGCCGCAGTTCGTGGACCCCGGCCGCGGCCATCTGCCGCTGCAACTGCTTCTCCTCGGCATCACCGGCGTCGTCGTCGGCTTCTGCGTGGACGGCTCGGTCGGTCTGCTCTCCGGCCGGCTGGCGCGGGCGCTGCGCCGCAGCCGCCGGCTGGCGCGGGGGCTCAACATCTTCAGCGGCACGGTCTTCGCGGGCCTGGCCGTACGGCTGGCGGCCACACCGCGCTGAGCGCGGACCCGCGCGGGCCGGATCCACGTGCCGTACCCGGGCGCCGCCGCGGCGGCGCCCGGGGTCACGCCGGGGCCAGCCCCGCCCGCCGTGCGGGCCCGGGGGCCAGCAGCGCCCAGCTCCGCTCGTCGCCCCACGCCGAGTCCCCGGCGACGTACGGGCGCAGCAGCTCGTCGAGTTCTGGGTCGGCGAGACCGGCCAGCGCGTCGGAGGCCCGCTTGCGTGCGATCCCGGCGAGGAAGTCGGCGAGCTGCACCCGCGGATCGCTCTCCGCGTCGGTGAAGCGCAGCTCGCGCAGGTGCGCGCGGGGCGGGCGGCACACCTCGTACAGCCGCCCCACCCGCTCCTCGGTCAGCGCCGTCTGCCGGTCGTGCACGACGGTCACCGCCGCCCCGTCCCGCCCCCAGTACGCGACCGCCGCGGCCAGCGCCGGCAGCAGCGAGTCCAGCGCCGGCACCGTCCGCGGGTCCTCCAGCAGCGCGGCGCGCAGCGCTTCGGCCCGCGGGCGCGCCCGCCGTACGAGCTCCAGCACGCGGCCCGCCTCGCCCGGCGCCCCCGCGCGGTGGAGCTCGTCGGCCAGGGAGAAGAAGCCGTCGGCGGAGGTCTCCGCGCCGCGGCGGGTGTTGATCCACATCAGCTCGTTGAACGAGGCGAGGAACGCCTGCCAGCGCTCGCGGCCGTAGACCCGCGGGCCCTCGCGGTACAGCGCGAGGGCCGGGCCGCGTGCGGCCCCCGTGGCGTACCGCAGCATCGACGCGGCGTTCGCCGGGTCGGTCCCGGCCACCAGCAGGTCCACGACGCGGGCGACGGTGAAGAACGCCTTCTCGGTCAGGTGCACGCGGGCGCGGCCGGGGAGGGGCCCGTCGGAGCCGAGGAACCACAGCATCGTGCCGCGGTGCTTCTCGCGCTGCAGGTGGTTGGCCTTGTACATGGTCGCGGGGGAGCGGATGCGGTCGCGCAGCGCGCGGATGCAGTCGGCCGCGTCCGCGGCCGGGACCGTCACGCCGGCGTGGGCGAAGACGTCGGTGACGCCGCCGAGGAGGTTCTCGCCCTCGTAGCCGGACTCGTCGCAGAACAGCTCCGCGCCCGCCGCGGGCCCGTCAGCCAGGGGCCCGTCAGCCAGGGGCCCGTCAGCCGGGGGCCCGCCCGCCGGGGGTACGCCACCGCCGTCGCCCGCGGGCGGGCCGGAGGGCACATGGTGCATGAGCAGCCTCCCGCCGTTGCCGAGAGCGCGACCGTACCGCGGCCTGCCCCCGCATACGAGGGGTTTTCGCGCGCGCCGCCGCCCGCCGGCCCCTCCCCGCACCGGGGGCCGGCGGGCGGGAGCTCACGCCGCGGCCGGTGCGGGGCCCACCAGCTCCGACAGGACGTCCTCCATCGTGACGAAGCCCAGTACCCGCCCCTGGTCGCCGGTGACGGCGGCCAGGTGGCTGCCGGCGGCGCGCAGCGCGGTGAGCGTGTCGTCCAGCGGGGAGTCGATGGCCACCCGGGTCATCGGGTGCAGCGCCGTACGCGGGAACGGCGCGTCCCGCTCCGTGACCCCGAGGGTGTCCTTGATGTGCAGGTAGCCCAGCAGCGCCCCGGCCGCGTCGGTGACCGGGAAGCGGGAGAAGCCCGCCTCGGCGGCCAGTTGCTCCAGCCGCGCCGGGGTGACGGTGTCCTCGACGGTGGTCATGGTGCCCGCGGGCACCAGGATCTCGCCGACCGGCCGGGTGCCCAGCTCCAGCGCGTCCCGCAGCCGCTCGCCGTCGGCCGGCTGGAGGAGCCCGGCCTGGCTGGCGTCGGTGACCATCCGGACGAGCTGGTCGTCGGTGAAGACCGCGGCCACCTCGTCCTTCGGCTCCACCCGCAGCAGCTTCAGCAGCGCGTTCGCGAACGCGTTGACACCGAAGACCACCGGGCGCAGCGCGCGGGTCAGCGCGACCAGCGGCGGGCCCAGCAGCAGCGCGGTGGGCACGGGCGCGGCCAGCGCGATGTTCTTCGGGACCATCTCGCCGATGAGCATGTGCAGGTACGTCGCGACCGCCAGCGCGATCACGAACGCGATCGGGTGCACGGCGGCGTGCGGCACGTGCGCCGCCTCGAAGCCGGGCTCCAGCAGGTGCGCGATGGCCGGTTCCGCGACCGCGCCCAGCACCAGCGAGGAGACGGTGATGCCGAGCTGGGCGGTGGCCAGCATCGCGGAGAGGTGCTCCAGGCCGTAGAGCGTGGCGCGGGCGCGCCGGTGCCCCCGGCGGGCCTGCGGCTCGATCTGGCTGCGGCGTACGGAGATCATCGCGAACTCCGCGCCGACGAAGAAGGCGTTGGTGACCAGCGTCAGGGCGCCGAGCCACAGTTGCAGGGCGGTCACCGGCGCACCTCCTGGGCGGGCCGGCGCTGGTCGGGCGCGGCGGCCTGGTGCGGCTCCGTGCCGCCGGCGTCGGTGCCTGCGTCGGTGCCTGCGTCGGCGTCGGTGCCGGCGTCGGTGCCGGCGGCGGGCCCGTCTGCGGTGCCGTCCGCGGCGCCGGCGGGAGCGGTGATGCGGACCCGGTCGGCGCGGTGGTGCTCGACGGCCAGGACGTCGAGGCGCCAGCCGGCGAGGTGCACCGCGTCGGCCTCGGCCGGGATCCGGGCCAGCCGCGTGGCGATCAGCCCCGCGACCGTCTCGTACGGGCCCTCCGGGGCCGTGAGGCCCAGCTCGGCGAGCTGGTCCAGGCGGACGCTGCCGTCCGCGTCCCAGGTGGGCCGCCCGTCCGCGCCGACGCCGGCCGGCTGCAGGTCGGGCAGCTCGACCGGGTCGTGCTCGTCGCGTACCTCACCGACGACCTCCTCCACGATGTCCTCCATCGTGGCCACGCCGGCGGTGCCGCCGTACTCGTCGATGACCACGGCCATCGTGCGCCGCTCGCGCAACTGCTCCAGCAGCCGGTCGGCGGGCAGCGTCTCGGGCACCAGCAGCGGATCCGTGGCCAGCTCGGTGACCAGGGTCGCGGCCCGGGTGCGGGGCGGCAGCGCGAGCACGTCGCGGATGTGCACCGTGCCGACGACCTCGTCCAGGCTGCGGGCGTAGACGGGGAAGCGGGACAGGCCGGTGGCGTGGGCGAGGTTCGCGGCGTCGCCGGCGGTGGCGCCGGCCTGCAGCGCCTTGACGTCGACGCGGGGGGTCATCACGTTCTCCGCGGTCAGCTCGTGCAGGTGCAGGGTGCGGACGAACAGCTCGGCGGAGTCCGCCTCCAGCGCGCCGCCCTCGGCGGAGTGCCGGGCCAGCGAGACCAGCTCGTCGGGCGTACGGGCCGAGGCCAGCTCCTCGGCGGGCTCCAGGCCGACGCGGCGCACGACGCGGTTCGCGGTGCTGTTCAGGTGGCGGATGAACGGGCCGAAGGCGGTGGTGAAGACGCGCTGCGGCCCGGCCACGGCCTTCGCCACGGCCAGCGGCCGGGCGATCGCCCAGTTCTTCGGCACCAGCTCGCCGATCACCATCAGGACCACCGTGGACACCGCCACGCCCAGCAGCGTCGCCACCGGCGCGGCCGTGCCGCCCAGGCCGAGGGCCGCCAGCGGGCCGCGCAGCAGCGTGGCCAGCGAGGGCTCGGCCAGCATGCCGATGACCAGCGAGGTCACGGTGATGCCGAGCTGGGCGCCGGAGAGCTGCAGAGTGAGCCGGCGGACGGCGGCAAGGGCGCCCTCGGCGCCCCGCTCACCCGCGGCGGCGGCCCGCTCCAGGTCGCCGCGCTCGACGGTGGTCAGGGAGAATTCGGCCGCCACGAAGACCGCGCAGGCCAGGGTGAGCGCGAGGGCGGCGAGGAGCAGAAGGATCTCGGTCACCGTGCCACCTCCGCCTCGTCACTCGTGTTCAGGCGGGCCGTGGCACGGCCGGTACTCGGAGGTTCGCCCATCGCGGGACCGCTGCTCCTTCATGATCGTGGGACGGGTGTCCGGGAGTGTCTCGTATTCGAGTGTCTCCGACACCGGAGTAAAGGGATAGTAAACCGGCTTCCGCGCCCGCGGCCAGGCACGGGCCGCGGCGCCCGGGTGCGCGGGCGGGCGCCGTCAGGTGAGCAGCAGCGGGTTGTCGTTGCGGTGCAGCCAGGCCAGGTACGTCTCGGTGGACCTGGCCGCCTCGCGGTAGGCGTCCTCCAGCGCGGTGTAGACGGCGTGGAACTCGCCGTCGGTGGTCGACGCCGCCCGGGCGGCCAGCAGCAGCCGTACGGTCAGCGGGTCGCCGTGCAGCGGCCTGATCGCCATGCCGGGGCGGGGGGTCGAGGTGGGCTGGCACGGGGTGACGGCGACCCCGGCCCGTACCAGGTCGGCGGCCGTCAGGTAGTCGCCCTGGATGACCCGCAGCTCAAGACCGGCGCTGGCGAACATCCGGCGGATGCCGTGCCACTCGCCGTCCACGTGCGGGTCGACGACCCACGGGTGCCCGCGCAGGTCGGCGAGCGTCACCTCCTCGCGCTCCGCGGCGGGGTGCGCCGCGGGCAGGGCGACGAACTGCGGCTCGCGCCACAGCAGGGTGCGCTGGCCGATGCCGTCGGGTACGCGCAGCGGGCAGCCGGTGACCTCGTGCACGAACGCGACGTCGAGCTGGCCCTCGGCGACCATGCGCAGCAGCGAGTTCGGCGAGGGGTCGACGCGGATGGAGACGTCCGTGTCCGGGAACCGGCCGCGCAGCCGGCACAGCCAGCCGGCCACCGCGCGGTTCGCGGTGCTGCCGAGCCGCAGCCGCGGCCCGCTCTCCAGCGCGCGGGCCTCCTCACGCGCCTCGCTGACCAGCGTGGACATCTCGGCGAGCAGCGGCCGGGCCCGTGCGGTCACGGACCGGCCGAGCGGGGTGGGGCGGCAGCCCGAGCGGTCGCGCACGAACAACTGGCCGCCCACGGCCCGTTCGATGCGGTTCAACTGGGCCGTCAGGGCGGGCTGGGAGACTCCGAGCCACCTGGCCGCCCCGTGCACGCTTCCGGTGTCGGCGATCGCGCACAGGGCGCGCAGGTGCCTCAACTCCAGCTCCACGCGGGGAGCATAACCACACTTTCTTGTCAGGGTCACTACACCTATGCGCCGTTCCGCCCCGGCCGGGGGCGGGATCGTACGCCGCTATCACCGGATGAGATCTGCCCCGGGCCGCCCTTGTGCCCGCAGACTCCTCACCGAACGACCGACCGACCAATCGTTCGTGAGGAGAAACCCCCATGAAACTCTCCGGAAGACTGGTCTCCGGCGCCCTGGGCCTCGGCCTGGCGCTGACCGGCCTGGCCGCCTCCCCGGCACCCGCGGCCGACCAGCATGACGGGCAGCCGGCGCGGGCCGCCACCGCGCAGGCCGCCACCGCCTCCGCGGCGTACACCGGGCAGGACCGGGAGCAGCAGGCCGAGAACCGGGCCTTCTTCGAGATGATCCGGGAGAAGGCGCGCGAGAAGCAACTGGCCGAGCCCGGCTTCCAGGCCGTCACGATCACGTACAACGACGCCGGCGCCCCCAACTACCAGAGCGACATAGCCCAGAGCAGCCAGATCTGGAACGACGCCACCAGCAACATCACGCTCGCGGAGACCTCCGGCACCGGTGACTTCAGTTACCGCCAGGGCAACGACCCGCGCGGCAGCCACGCCGTGACGGACGGCCGCGGCCACGGCTACGTCTTCCTGGACCTCCAGCAGACCCAGCAGTACTACTCGCTGCGCGTCGTCGCCCACGAGACTGGCCACATCCTCGGCCTGCCGGACCACTACAGCGGCCCGTGCAGCGAGCTGATGTCCGGCGGCGGCCCCGGCACGTCCTGCAGGAACGCCTACCCGAACGACAACGAAGCCGCCCGCGTGGACCAGAACTTCGGCTGAGCCGGCACCGGTTCCGGGCCCCGCCCGGACCCGCCGGCCGAGCCCGGTCCCGGCCCCACACGGGACCGGCGGGCCGCCGCCCACGGGCCTGGCGCCCGGCGGCCCGACCGCGCCCGCCCCGCACCTCGCGGGGCGGGCGCGGCGCGCGCGGTCAGCCGATGCTGCCGGCCCATTCGAGGTCTACGGCCAGTAGGCGTCGAAGTTCCTGGAGAACTCCCAGTTGCTGTACCGGTCCCAGTTGATCGACCAGGTCATCAGCCCGCGCATGCCGGGCCAGGTGCCGTGGGTCCGGTACGAGCCGCAGTCGCCGCCCTTCGTCAGGCAGTCCAGCGTCTTGTTCACCTCGCTGGGCGGTACGTGCCCGTTGCCGGCGTTGGTGCTGGCCGGCATCCCGATGGCCACCTGGTCGGGGCGGAGCGCCGGGAAGAGCCGCTCGGAGTTGCCCGCGACCGGGAAGCCGGTGAGCAGCATGTCCGTCATCGCGATGTGGAAGTCGGCGCCGCCCATGGTGTGGTACTGGTTGTCCAGGCCCATGATCGGGCCCGAGTTGTAGTCCTGGACGTGCAGCAGCGTCAGCGAGTCGCGCAGCGCGTAGATCACCGGCAGGTACGCGCCGCAGCGCGGGTCCTGGCCGCCCCACTGCCCGGTGCCGTAGAACTGGTAGCCCATCTGCACGAAGAACGTCTCCGGCGCCATCGTCAGCACGAAGTCCTCGCCGTACCTGGCCTTGAGGGTCTGCAGCGCCGAGATGAGGTTGACGATCACCGGGGTGGTCGGGTTGCGGAAGTCGGTGTCGCCGCTGTCGAGGGAGAGCGAGTGGCCCTCGAAGTCGATGTCGACGCCGTCGAGCCCGTACTCGTCGATGATGCCGCTGACCGACCGGACGAACGCGTCGCGCGCGGCCGTGCTGGTCAGCTGGACCTGCCCGTTCTGGCCCCCGATGGACAGCAGCACCTTCTTGCCCGCGGCGCGCTTGGCGGCGATGGCCGCCTTGAACTCCGCCACCGGCTCCACGTTCGGGCACTCGGTCTGCGGGCAGAGCTGGAAGCGGATGTCGCCGGAGGTCGAGGAGGTGGGCTCGCCGAAGGCGAGGTTGATGACGTCCCAGCTCTCGGGTACGTCCGCGAGCCGGGTGTAGCCGGAGCCGTTGGCGAAGCTGGTGTGCAGGTAGCCGACGAGGGCGTGCGGCGGCAGGGCGGTGCCGTCGGGGCCGGAGCCGCCGTCGTCGTCGGTGGCGCCGGTGGCGGTGCCGGAGAGGGCGCCGATGAGCAGGGCGAGCGCGGCGATCAGGGCCGCGAGGGGGGCGGCGGGGCGGGAGCGGTGTCTGGAGAAGCGCGGGAAACGGTCCACAACTGCCTCCGGGGCTTGGGGTGTTGGGGCCTTGCGGGGGTGCGCGAGGGACAGGTTGGTCCAGACCAATAATGATGTCAAGGGGACGCGTACACGTCAGGGCGCGTACGCCGTCCGCGTACGCGCCTGCGCCGTGTGCCGTTGGGTGTTCCGTGGTGGTCCGGGGGTCCCGTCAGAGGCCGGAGATCCGCCCGTTGCGGAAGAGGTCGACGAAGATCTGGTGGTCCGCCCGCGCCCGTGCCCCGTAGTCGTGTGCGAAGTCCACCAGCATCTCGGTGAACCCGTCGGCGTCCGCCGAGATCGCCTCGTCGATCGCCCGCTCGGTCGAGAACGGCACCAGCGAGTGCCCGCTCTCCGCCACGTCCGCCGCCGCGTGCATGGTGGCCGTGGCCCGCCCCAGGTCGCCCACGACGGCCCTGGCCTGCTCCGGGTCGTCGATGTCCGACCAGTCCAGGTCCACCGCGTACGGCGAGACCTCCGCGACCAACTGCCCCGCCCCGTCCAGCTCGGTCCAGCCCAGCCACGGGTCGGACGCGGCCTGCAGCGCGCGCTGCGAGATGACCGTGCGGTGCCCCTCGTGGCGGAAGTAGGCGCGTATCGCCGGGTCGGTGACGTGCCGCGCGACGGCCGGGGTCTGGCCGCGCTTCATGTAGATGACGATGTCGTTCTCCAGGGCGTCGCTGTGCCCTTCGAGAAGGATGTTGTACGACGGCAGGCCCGCGCTGCCGATGCCGATGCCCCGGCGGCCGACGACGTCCTTCACGCGGTACGCGTCCGGCCGCCGCTCCCGGCCGCCGGGGGGCAGCGTCTGAAGATAGCCGTCGAAGGCGTCGAGCACCCGGGCGCGCGTGGCCGCGTCCAGCTCGATGGCGCCGCCGCCGGAGGTGAAGCGGCGCTCGTAGTCCCGTACCTCCGTCATCGACTCCAGCAGCCCGACCCGGGTGTGCGCGCGGGCGGCGCGCAGCGCGCCCAGCAGCGGGCCGGTGGCGGTGTCGAGGGTGAAAGGCGGCACCTCGTCGTCCTTGGCGCCGGCGGCCAGCGCGCGGACGCGCTCGCGGTAGGCGTCGGCGTAGGCCCGGACGAGGCCCGATATCTGCTCGTCGCTGAGCGCCTTGGTGTAGCCGATGAGCGCGAGCGAACCGGCGAGCCGCTTGACATCCCAGGTGAACGGGCCGACGAACGCCTCGTCGAAGTCGTTGACGTTGAAGACGAGCCGGCCGTTGGCGTCCATGTAGGTGCCGAAGTTCTCGGCGTGCAGATCGCCGTGGATCCAGACCCGGCCGGTCTGTTCTGTCAGGAACGGGTCGTCCCGCTCGCCGGCCTGGAGATCGTGGTAATAGAGGCAGGCGGTGCCGCGGTAGAAGGCGAACGCCGAGGCGGCCATCTTGCGGAACTTCAGCCGGAAGGCGGCGGGATCGGCGGCGAGCAGCTCGCCGAAGGCGGAGTCGAAGACGGCGAGTATCTCCTCGCCGCGGGCGTCCCTGGTGTCCGTGACCATGCGGGTCACGATATCCGGTGCGGCACCGGGTTCCCGGGGTGGTCCCGGGGTGGTCCCGGGGTGGTCCCGGGGTGGTCCCGGGGTGGTCCCGGGGCGTACGGACCGCGCCCCGCCGGGGCAGCGGGGCGCGGTGCGTACACCCGGCAGGCGCGCGTCAACAGCGCGCGCCTGCCGGGGACTTCGGCGGGCCGGCCCCGAGGCGGGCGGCCGGCGAGGTCAGCGGCGCGGGCGCGGGCCGACCGCCAGCGGGACGCCCGTACGCTGCGACTGCGCCACCGATTCCGGCGAGTCCTCGCTGCGTGCCGCGTCCTTCGGGATCACCGGCTCCGCCGGCTCCGTCGGCCGGTCGGCCGGCGGGGTGTAGCCCTCCAGCGTCGCGTTGCCCCAGACGTACGGGTCGGCCTGGGCGCTGCCGAACGGGGACCACGCCAGCCGGGTCTGGCCCGTCTTGTCGTCGGTGTCCGAGTCGTACACGAGCACGTTGAGCGCGAACTTCTCCGGGTCCGCCGCGGCCGGCAGGTCGGCCAGGGCGATCTTCGCCTCGATCGTGTAGCCCTGGTACGGGTCCGAGACCACCGAGACCACCTTCATCCCGGGCGCCGTGACGGCCGCCGGGCCCTGCCAGTTGTCACCGTCGCGCTCGGCCACCGCACCGCCGCCGTTCGCGGTGTACGGGAAGATGCCGGTCTTGAACGTGGTCGAGGTGTCGTCGGCCGTGCCGCGCGGGTCGAGGGTGATCTCGACGGCGTCCGTACGCCAGTGGCGCTTGGCGTCGCCCTCCTCCAGCGCCGTGCCCGCGCGCTCGTCGGTGACCTTGACGAACACGTACAGGTCGTCCCCGTGCCGCGAGAGCTTCGCCGTCGCCGACACGTCCTCTGGGCCGACCGCGGTGCCCTCCCAGTGCACCAGCGGCAGCTCGGGGCCCGGGTACTCGCCGGGGCGCTCCACGCCGTCGAGCACCGGGGCGGTGGCGACCTCGGGGATCGTCGTGGCGGGCGGCTCGGGGTAGGCCGGCTGCGTGTCGTTGGCCAGCCACGGCAGGCCGACGCTCTGCGTCCAGTCGCGGAACTCCGCGAACACCGGGCGCAGCTCGCCCTGGGACCGCACCGCCGACTTCACGGCCCTGCCGTCCGCCGCCAGGACCGTGTACCAGTCGGACCCGAGCTGCTCGGGGTCGGTCGGCACCTCCGGGGGGCGGGAGGCCCAGCCCTGCGTGACGTACTTGCGGGCGGCGTCCCGCTCCACCTGCGCCCAGCTCGTGCCGTGCTCCGTGCTCTGCGTGCCGGTGAAGACGCCGAAGACGGGCAGGCCGCTGGCGCGGTCCGTACGCCGCTGCTTCGGGGCGTCCGGGCCGAGCAGGCTGCCGAAGGTGTAGTTCTGCGCGAGCAGCAGGCGCGCGGTGTGCGGGCGGTAGCCCTCCTGGGTGAGCTGCGAGCGGAACGCGCGCGGGTCGCCGGCGAGGAAGAACGCCTCGATCGCCAGCCGCGCGGACATCTGGTGGCCGCCGTGCTGGTTGAAGGGGCGCGGGTCCATCGTGATGACCGTGTCGGGCGTGGTGGCGCGGATCAGCCGGACGACGCGCTCCAGCGTGTCGTCCCGGTCCCAGATCGTGCCCGTCAGCGGGCCGGACAGCGTGTACCAGAAGTCGGGCTTGTCCAGGTAGTAGATGTTGGTGATGCCGGCGAGGCCGACCGCCGCGCGCTCCTCGTCCTCCCGCATCTGGCCGAGCGGCGGACCCTCCTCCGGGCCGACCGCGTTGCCGCCGCCCTCGCCGCGGGTGACGGTGAGCACGCCGGTGCTCAGCCCGTACTGCTCCCGCCACTGCCCGAAGGTCGCGAGGTTGCCGCACTCGTCGTCCGGGTGCGCGCCGACGAAGAGCACGTCGTTGTGGGCGCGGTCCCGCCCGCCGGGCGGCGCCTTGCGCGGGCGCGGCACGCTCCAGTCGTCCGCCCACGCGGACGGTGCGGTCGCGCCGAGCGCCGTACCGACGATGCCGGACACCAGCGCGGCCGAGACGACCCGCCGGCTCGGCCCCGACCGGTCCGCTTTCTGTGCCCGTACGGGCTCTGTTCCTCTGCCCTGCGGGCTGTCCCCCTGCGCCGAGTTCGTCACCGATGGCCTCCCCTTGACGTACGAGGTGAGCCCTGCTTGATGAGGCTCACGATCGTCCGTTCTATGCCAAAGCGGAAGACGGGGCAAGAGGTTTGTCAGGACATCTTGTCAACTGGATGCGGGGCGGTGCGCGCCGGCACCGCCCGGGGTGTGCCCAACTCCCCGCAGGGGAAGGGGTATCCGAGACGCCACGCACCTCGTATGACAGAGTTCGGATCATCCGACGGCGTAATCCGGAGTGCATGTGACCACCGAGAACGGCGGGGCGGCCTGGCTGAGCACCGTGGCCGGGACGTCCTGGACCCCGCCCGAGATCGATTTCACGAAGCCGCAGACGGCCCGTATGTACGACTACTACCTGGGCGGCAAGGACCACTACCCGCCGGACCAGGAGACCGCCGAGCGCGTCGTCGGGGTCTGGCCCAGCGTCGGCAAGTTCGCCCGCGCCAACCGGCACTTCATGCACCTGGCCGTCGAGCGCCTGGCCGCCGCCGGCGTCGAGCAGTTCCTGGACATCGGCACCGGCATCCCCACCTCGCCGAACGTCCACGAGGTCGCCCAGGCCGTACGGCCCGCGGCGCGCATCCTCTACACCGATCACGACCCCGTGGTGCTCGCGCACGCCCGCGCGCTGAT
This sequence comes from Streptomyces sp. CNP082, assembly GCF_059570535.1. Taxonomy (NCBI): domain Bacteria; kingdom Bacillati; phylum Actinomycetota; class Actinomycetes; order Kitasatosporales; family Streptomycetaceae; genus Streptomyces; species Streptomyces sp. CNP082. The sequence continues at coordinate 291,142 of NZ_JCANSZ010000003.1, read as the reverse complement.
GAACTCCACCGCCGCGGGCCGCATCGACTACATACAGGGCGACCTGCGCAGCCCCGGGACCGTGCTCGGCCACCCCTGCATGACCGGCCCGGACCCCGCCCTCGACCTGACCCGGCCGGTGGCCCTCAACCTGGTGGCGATCATGCACTTCATCACCCCCGAGGACGACCCGCGGCGCATCGTCGGCACCCTCATGGACGCGCTGCCCGCCGGCAGCCACCTCGTCCTCAGCCACATCACGGCCGAGTTCGCCCCCGAGCAGGTCCAGGCCGCCGCCGATCTCTACCACCGCCAGGGCCTGCCCGCGCACGCCCGCGGCGAGCGCGAACTCGCCGATCTGGTCGACGCCCTCGGTCTTGAACTGCTGCCGCCGGGTATCCTGCCCGTCAACCGCTGGTCCGCGCCCGCCCCCGGCACCCCCGGCGATCAGCCGGCCCCCCGCTACACCGACGCCGAGGCGTCGTGCCTGGGCCTCATCGCCAGGAAGCCGTGACGGCGGGCCACCGCCGGGCGGCACGGACCACCACGAGAACGGAGTGCATGTGACCACCGGGAACGGCGGAACGGCCTGGCTGANCACCGCGGTCGGAACGTCCTGGACGCCACCGGAGATCGACTTCACGAAGCCGCAGACGGCGCGTATGTACGACTACTTCCTGGGCGGCAAGGACCACTACGCGCCGGACCGGGAGACCGCCGAGCAGGTCGTGAAGGTGTGGCCGACGGTGCGCCAGGCCGCCCGTGCCAACCGGCTCTTCATGAACATGGCCGTCGAGCAACTGGCCAGGGCGGGCATCGACCAGTTCCTCGACGTCGGCACCGGCATCCCCACCTCGCCGAACGTCCACCAGATCGTGCAGCGCGAACAGCCCGGCGCGCACATCCTGTACACCGACCACGACCCGGTGGTGCTCGCGCACGCCCGCGCGCTGATGAACTCCACCGACCAGGGGCGTATCGACTACATCCAGGGCGATCTGCGCCGGCCCGAGGACATCCTCGGCCACCCCTGCCTGGCGGGCCCCGAGCCGGTGCTCGACTTCGGCCGGCCGGTGGCGCTCACCCTCCTGGCGATCATGCACTTCATCACGCACGAGGACGACCCGAAGCGGATCGTCGGCACCCTGCTGGACCCGCTGCCCTCCGGCAGCCACCTCATCCTCAGCCACATCACCGACGAGTACGCCCCCGAGCAGGTCGAGGCCACCGCCCGCCTCTACCGCAGCCAGGGCCTCCCGGCACAGGCCCGCACCTCGCAGCAGCTCGTGGAACTGGTCGACGCCCTCGGCCTCGAAATGCTGCCGCCGGGTGTCCTGCCGGTCAACCGCTGGACCCCGGACACCTCCGACGAGCCGCCGACGCTCCTCTACACCGACGCCGAGGCGTCGTTGGTCGGCCTCATCGCCAGGAAGCCGTAACGCCGCGCCGACCGCGTTCCGGGGCGGTCGGCGCTTGGCTATGGTTCATCCGGGACGGTGAGGCGAGTCCGAGGCGGGGCAGGGGACGCTCGATGAGTGCTGCCGACAGGGTCCAACTCGTGCTGGTGCACGGCATCGGCGGGCCGCGGGACCCCGAGCGGGAGCTGCGCGCGTGGCTGGAGGCGCTGGCCGACGGCGCCCGGGACGCCGGCCACGCCGACGCCGTGTCCGCCCTCACCCGGGGGCGGCTGGCGCAGCCGCGGTTCGCCGACTACAGCGACCTGTTCGCGACCCCCGGCGCGCAGGGGCCGGCCGGGGACCCCGGCGACGCGGACGTCGCGTTCCTCCACCCGCTCGTCGCGGAACTGACGGACGAACTCCTCCGCCAGGCGCGGGAGCGCGGCGACCGGCGCGCGGAGCGGGTGATCCTCGATGCGCGCGCGCAGTCACCCGACGCGTCCCGTGCGGTCCAGGGGCTGGGGGAGCCCGTACGCGTCATCGCGCGCATGCTGACGACGCTGCTGCAACTGCCGGGGCTGCGGCGCGCCGGCCAGTGGGCCAGCGGGTCGCCGCTGCTGGGGCAACTGGCCCAGGTCGGCCGCTATCTGGACCGTACGGCGCACCCGGCGGACGGCGACTCGCTGGGCGCGCGGATCCGCCGCCGGCTGCTTCAGACCGTGGATCCCCGGCGGCCCGTGGTCGTCGTCGCGCACTCCCTCGGCTCCGTCGTCGCGTACGAGGCACTCCACCACCTCGACCGGGACGTCAGGCTGCTGGTGACGCTCGGCTCCCCGCTGGCCACGGCCGCGGTGGTGTGGCAGCGCCTCCAGCCGCGCCCGCCGCGGACACCGGGCTGCGTACAGCGGTGGCTGAACTTCTGGGACCGCGACGACATCGTGGCCTGCCGCCCGCGCCTGGAGAACTGGATGCTGCCCAGCCCCGCCGGCGTGCTGCCGCTCTCGCACCGGGTGGACTCCGACGGGATCTGGGTGCACACGGCGACCAAGTACCTCAGCCGGCCGGCGGTGGCCGGCCCGATCGTCGAGGCGCTGCAACGGTGAGCGCGCCAGGGGCCGTACGGCACGTGCAGGTGATCGCGGCGCAGTGCGCGGCCATGGGCACCCTCGCCCCGCTGGGCGCGGCGGCCCTGGAGTTACACGAGGTCCTGACCGACCCCGAGCGGGGCGGCTGCCGCCCCGCCGCCGGGGAGCATCCCTCCCTGCTGGTCGGGGACGACCTGACGCCCGAGCGGGTCGAGAAGGCGGTGGACGCGGCGCTGCGGCGGGCGCGGGCCGACGGCGCCGTCCTCGTACTGGCCCTGCTGGGCCACGGGTTCACGCCCCCGCAGCGCTCCGAGCTGTACTTCATGGTCCGGGACTCGACGACGCAGAGCCCGCGGTCGGCCGTGGACGTGGGCCGGATGCTCACCGGGGCCGCCGACGAGCCGGGTCTCGACGGGCTGATCGCCATCGTCGACACCTGCCACGCGGGCGGCGCGGCACCGGACGTCGGCAGGCTGGCGGGCGGCGTCCGCGCGGGCCGCTCCCGGATCGCCGTGCTCACCGCCGCCGCGGCCGACCAGCAGGCCCGCGACCTGAGTCTCAGCTTCGCCCTGGCCCGTACCCTGCGCGCGGGCATCCCGGACGCGGCCAGCGCGCTGTACGTGGACCACACGCTGGCCCGTGCCCTGCGCGACCAGGTCAGCGGGCAGGCGGTCGGGCGCGCCGAGTACGACCAGGACCCCTTCCCCCTCCAGGACCTGTGGCTGGCCCGCAACGCCGCACACGACACCCGGACCGCCGGCGACGCCGTCGGCCCGCTGGGGCTGCGGGACCTGAAGGAGAGCGTGGAGCTGTGGCGGGGCAGCCGCGCCGCGCCGGAGCGGCTGACCAGCGCCTCGCTCGCCGGCCTGCGCGAGTTCTTCGCCCGGCAGGAGGCCGGCGACGAGCCGCAGCACCCGGCCGCCCGCGCGGAGGTCGAGGACGTGGTGACGGCCCTGCTGGAGGCCGTACGCACCAAGGAGTTCCTCACCGACGCGCTTGCCGGCTCCCTCACCACCGGCCTGCTGCGCTCGGCCCGCCGCCTCGCCGGCTTCCCCGCCGAAGCGGAGGGCGCCGTGCCACTGCGGGACCTGCTGGAGTACGCGGTGCTGCGCACGCGGCGCCGCCGCGAGGCCCGCTGGAAGGGGCTGGCGCGGCTCGTCACCGCCCTGTTCCACCTGGCGGACGCGGCACCCGACCACGCCGGGCTGCGGGACTGGGCCCGCCGCCTGGACGTGCTCACCGAGGTCAACGACGCCCGCGCGGAGTTCGCCGAGGACCGCAGACGCCGGGAACTGCGCCTGGTCGTCAGCCTCGCCGGGGCCTGGACCGAGTGGCCGGAAGAGGTGGACGCCTGGCTGCTGCGCGGCAGCGAGGACCGTCCGCAGCACCAGCGCTTCCCGTGCGAGACCGGCGGCTCGCACGGCGTGGCCCGGGCGATCGAGGCCGCGCTGCGCTGGGCCCGCGGCGAACTGCCGCACCCGGAGCTGCTGGAGCACATCGACGTCGCGGCCCCCGCACACCTGCTCGCCGGCTGGCACCCCGAGGAGGAGAAGGTCGGCCGCTACCTGCTCGGCGCCAAGTACTCGGTGCTGGCCCGCTGGAGCGGCCGGCTCGACGAGGCCGAGGACAACGCCGAGATCAACGAGGCGGCCCGCAAGGCGCTGCGGAAGATGGCCTCCTCCAGCACGGCGCCGGTGACGTGGATAGACCCGGCCGCGCTGCACGACCGCCCCGCCTTGGAACACCGGCTGGCCACCGGCCAGTACGACACGGCCGTCGGCGTCGACCACGTGCCGCAGGACCTCACCGAGGTGCTGCGCCTGTTCCTGCCGTTCGCCCCGATCGTGCTGTGGCCGCGCGGCGACGCGCGGCCCGTGGCGGACCGGCTGCCCGAGCTGGTGCACGAGCGCTGGCACCAGTTGCCCGACGGGCTGGCCGCCGCGTACCGCAGCCGGTGGGAGGGGCACCAGGACGGCGCCCTGTGCCTCGGCGACGTGCGCGCGGTCTGGCACGACGAGGCGTGGATGGAGTTCTGCCGGCCCTTCGAGAACCGAGTGGTCGCCGCCCCAGAGGAGGAAGCATGACCTGGCAGCCCTACTACCGGGGTGACGGCCGGCGACGGGACGTCGAGCTGGCCGCGCCCCCGCCGTGGCGCACCTTCCCGCGCGCCTCCCAGCACCGCGAGTACCAGCCGCCGCCGGGGCTGCTCGACGCCGTCAACGCCGCGCTCCACCTGCGCCGCCCGCTGCTGGTCACCGGGCCGGCCGGGTCGGGCAAGTCCACGGTGATCGAGCAGGTGGCGTACGAACTCGGCCTCGGGGACGTACTCCGCTGGCACATCACCTCCCGCAGCACCCTCGGCGAGGCCCTCTACCGCTACGACGCCCTCGGCCGGATCCACGCCCAGAACCTCCGCGCGGCCGTCGGCCGGCGGCGGCCGGGCTCCCGGGCGGCGGCCGGCAAGGGCGGCAAGGGCGGCAGCGGCGGCAACGGCAGCGCGCGCGGCCGGGACGACATCGCGCCGTTCCTCCAACTCGGCCCGCTCGGCACCGCGCTGCTGCCCGCCGAGCGGCCCCGTGCCCTGCTCGTCGACGAGATCGACAAGAGCGATCTCGACCTCCCCGGCGACCTGCTGGAGATCCTGGAGCGCGGCGAGTACGAGATCCCCGAGCTGGTGCGGTACCGCCGGGAGCGGGTGGAGATCCGCTGCTGGGACAGCCGGGACACGTACACCGTGGCGGGCGGGCGGGTGCGCTGCTCCCAGTTCCCCTTCATCGTGCTCACCAGCAACGGCGAACGGGACTTTCCGCCGCCGTTCCTGCGCCGCTGCATCCGCTACACCATGCCCCAGTTGACGCCGCCGCTCCTGCGGGGCATCGTCCGGGCGCACTTCGACGGCGAGCTGCCCGACGACGGCGAGGAGCTGATCCAGGAGTTCGCCGACCGGGTGGCGGGCGGCAGCCACCTGGCCATCGACCAACTGCTCAACGCCATCGCCCTGCTGAGCGGTGCCCCGGGGCTGGCGGGCGAGCAGCGGGAGAGCCTGCGCGAACTGCTCACCCGCGAGCTGTCCCGTGCCTAGCCCACCCCGCGGCGCCCCCGGCAGCCCGCTCCCACCCGACGGACCACCCGGCGCCGCAGCGCCGCACGGCGAGGCGTCCGGCGAGGCGCCCGGCGAGGCGTCCGGCGAGGCGCCCGGCAGTCCACTCGACCGGCTCCTGGCGGCGCTGGCCGCAGCGGTCCCACCCGGCACGGACGCCCGTACCCTCGCCGACGCGGTCTGGCTGGCCGCCGCCCGGAGCCCCGCCGGCCAGGACCCGCCGGCCCCGGCCGGACCCACCGAAGGGCCGCCCCCGCCGGGCCGGCCGCACCCCGGCGACGACGGCGACCCGGCGCTCACCGGGGACCGCGGCACACCGGCGCCGCCCCCCGACGCGCCCCCCGGTACGGGCGTATCGGCGCGCCACCCCGACGCGGACACCCGCATCCGCGGCGAGCCGCTGTCCCTCGGCCGCCCCGCGGCGCTGCCGGAGCCGCTGGCGGTCGGCCGGTCGTTCCAGCCGTTCCGGCGGCGCTGGCCGAAGGGGAGCCGCACGCGGCTCGACGTCGAGGCGACCGTCGACCACTACGCCAGGGGCGGGCCGCTGGTGCCCGTGTTCGCCGCGGCGCCGGAGAAGTGGTTCGAGGTCGTCGTCGTGGTGGACACCTCGGTGTCCATGCAGGTGTGGAGCGAGACCGCCCGGTCGCTGACGAAACTCCTGCGCGTGCTCGGGGTGTTCCGGGCCGTCCACGAGTGGCGCCTGGTGTGGGAGGGCGAACAGCCCCGGGTACGCGACCAGTCGGGCGCCTTCGTCGCCCCCGGGCGCGTCCCGTACCACGGCAGCGGAAGCCGCCGCAGACGGCTGGTCGTCGTCTTCTCCGACTGCGCGGCGGGCGGCTGGCGGCGCCCGGGGCCCTGGCTGCTGCTGCGGGAGTGGGGGCGCCAGGTGCCGGTCGTGCTGGTCGATCCGCTGCCCCGGCGGCTCTGGCGGCGCTCCGCACTGAACCTGCCCGCCGTCCGCGTCACGGCCGCGGAAGCGGGCGCCCCCAACGGCGCCCTGCGCTACCGCACCCCGCCGCGGCTCCGGCGCGGGGCGCCGGGGCGGCCGGCGGGCGGGGACGAGTGGCTCCCGCTGCCGGTGGCTTCCTGCTCGCCGCGGTCGCTGGGCACGTGGGCCGGCGCCCTGATGCGGCCGGCACCGCAGGGCTGCGAGGCGGTCCTGATCCCGCGAATGGGGCGCCTCGACCCTGACGCGAGCACCTTCCCCATGGGGCCCGCCGGTTCCGCAAGCCGCGCCGGTTCCGCCCGGCCCGCCCCGCCGGAGCGCGCAGCCCTCGCCAGCCCTGCCGATCCCGCCAGCCCTACCGGTTCCGCGGACCCCGCCAGCTCCGCCGGTTCTGCCAGTCCCGCCTCCCGGCCGGAGCGTGCCGACCCCGCCGTCCTCGCCCGCTCCTTCCTGCACACCGCCGCCGCCCCGGCGGTACGGCTTGCAATCCTCTGCTCGGAACTGCCGGCCCTCACGCTGCCGCTGCTGCACGCGCTGCGCGACCAGGCGGTGCCCGAGGCGGGCCCGGCCGACCTCGCCGAACTCCTCACCGCCGGCCTGCTGACGGTCACCCACACCCACGGGCACGACCCGGTCATGACCCTCCGCCCGGACGCGCGCGAGGAACTGCGCGACGAGGCGACGACGTACGACGCACGGCAGGCCCGGCGGGCGCTCAGCCACTACACGAAGTCCCACCCGTACGCCCCGGCCGGCATCCCCGCCGTCCGCCACGACCCGTCGTCGCCCGGGGAGTTCGCCGCCCACGCCGAGCCGTTCGCGTACACAGGCGCGGCGGCGGAGCGCACCCCGCTGCCGGCGGAACTGGGCACGCACGCGCCGCTCCTGGGGCTCCTGGCGCGGGGGCGGAGATCCGGGTACGTCGAGGCGGAAGCCGTAGTCGAGGCGCTCGTGGTGAGCCGGATTCTGCCGAGTGCGATGAAGGACACCCTGCGCGCACTCTTCCTGGTGCTGGAACGCGAAGACGTGCAGATCCGGGTCCCGACGGGCGATGTACCGGTGCCCGAATTGGAGGACGAGTCCGAGGCTCTGCGCGCGGAACTCGAGTACGAGGCCCTGCTCACGGAGTTCCTGTCCGACGGCCTGCACCCGGAGCTGGCGTCCCACGCCCTGCGCACGGAGCTGGAGAACCGCGCGTATGCCGCCGGGGAGCTGCTGCCCACCGAGGCCGAGCTTGTCGACCACTTCCACGCCGTACGCGACATCGCCTGGCGCGCCATGGCCGCGATGCGTGACCAGGCTGACCCCAGCCACGCTCCTTCACCGTCGGCCCCGGAGCCCGACTCGTCCGCGGCGGACCACGCCCCCCTCGGCCCGCCGCCGCCGGAGCTGGCCGGCTTCGCCGCCGTCATGCGGGTGGTCCGGCTGGGGAAGGCCGTCGGGTACGTCAGCGGGGACGGCGTACGCCGTGCGTTCGAGGAGGACGGGATCCCACCTGCGCAGTGGAAGGACGTGCTGCGGTCGTTGAACGGCTACCTGGAGTCCGAGGGCGTCCGGCTCCACGTCTCCGCCGCGGAACCACCCCCGCCCGCACCCCCGTCGCCCCAGCGGGGCAGCCGCTTCCTTACGCGAAGGGCCCCGCGGCACGAAGAGCAACTGGCGGTGATCCGCACGCCGTTGCAGTCCTCGTACCGCATCGCGGTGATCTCCCTCAAGAGCGGCGTCGGCAAGACCACGACCACCACGGCGCTCGGCGCGATCCTCGCCGCCGAGCGGCAGGACAAGGTCCTCGCGATCGACATCGACCCGGACGGCGGCGCCCTGGGCCGCCGGGTGCCCCGCGAAACCGGCGCGACCCTCGGCAACCTGGTGATGTCGATCCCTTACCTCAACAGCTTCGCGGACATCCGCCGATTCACCTCGCAGACGCCGTCCGGTCTGGAGGTCCTGGCCAACGACGTCGACCCGGAGATCGCCGCGACGTTCAACGACGAGGACTACCGCCGCGTCATGGACGTGCTCGGCAGGGAGTATCCGGTGATCCTCACCGACTGCGGCACCGGCCTGCTCTACCGCACCATGCGCGGCGTGCTCGACCTCGCCGACCAACTGATCGTCGTGGCCACCCCGTCCGTCGACGGCGCGTCCAGCGCCAGCACCACCCTCGACTGGCTGCAGGCCCACGGCTACGCCCACTTGGTCGCCCACTCCGTCGTCGTCGTCTCGGATATGCGCGACGGAGGAAGGAGGATCAAGACCGAGGACATCGTGAGGCACTTCGAGACCCGGTGCCGCGGCGTGGCCGTCGTCCCGTTCGACGACCACCTGATGAACCACGGCCTGCTCGACCTGAACCCGCTCCGGCACAAGACCCGCGAGGCGTACTACGACCTCGCCGCCCTCGTCGCCGAGGACTTCGCCCGTGCCCGCGACGCGCAGGATCCGCCGCCCGGCGCCCCGCCCGAAGGACCGCACATCACCCAGCAGACCGGCACCTTCGAGGACCCCTCCCGCCAGCAGACCCGCCGTCCGCCCGGCGACCGCTAGCACTCCGCACTCCGCACGCGGCGCGGCGGCGACCCAGGACGCCTGCCGCCGCGCCGCGCCGCGTCGTCCGCGGTCAGCCGGACGTGACCTCGAAGGCGTTCGTGGTGAACTCCAGCCCGCCGGACGCCGAGGTGATCTCGTACCCGAACTGCACGTCGCCGACGGTCACGTCACCCCACCAGCCCTCGTCGCTCAGCCAGCGGAGCACGGGCAGCAGGTCCACCTCGCCGGCGGTCGAGTCGCCCTGCCGGAGGAAGGAGAAGACCTCGTTGTTGCCGTTGTTCCCGCTGTAGACGTCCCAGGTGTGGCCGCCGAGCGCCACGGTGGTCCGGAACTGCCCGAGCGGGCCCACGGGTCCGGTCCAGTTCATCCAGAGCATGACCTCGTAGTCGTAGTTGACGTCCCACACGTCGTACGTGGTGTTGTACGCGCCGCTGCTCGGCACGGTGACGTCGTACGAGCTGCTGAGCCGGTCGATCTGGCTGACCGGCTCGTTCACGATCCACTTGGCGTTGGGGTACGACTTGATGCCGCCGGTGTCCGGGTGGTCGGCGTCGACCGTCCAGTCGTGGGCCGACTCCGCGGAGATGCACTGGCTGCCGGCGCCGGAGCCCCAGATGTTGTTGTAGAGGATGTAGCCGTCCGGCGACTCCCAGTTGCCCCACTGGTCGCAGGACTGCCATGCCTGTGCCATTGCGGCCTGCGCGGGCACCGCCAGATGGCCGAGGAACCCGAGCGCCGCCAGCAGCGGGGCGGCGATCAGGGTGCGGACGGCCCGGCGCCGGCGGCGGGGGCGTCCGGTGGGGGTGCGCTTGCTGTGGCTCATGGCGCCACTCTCCTTGGCTCGTGTGGTGGGGGGTGCGCACGGAAGGGGTTCGCTTCCCCGCGCGTACGAGGACAGTGGCCGCCGGGCCGTCGAATGGTTGCCGTCGAATCGGCACCGAGCCGGAGCCGGATCCGGATCCGGCGGCCGGGCTTCCGTGTCGGCACTGCGGAGCGGGGCGCGCGGTCCGTAGCATGCCCGTGCCTGCCCGCCGCGCGCCGCGCGCCGCGCGCCGCGCGCCGCCGCCCGGGCGGCACCCGTACCGGATCTGCCGAAGGAGACCCCGCGTGTCCAGGCCACCGCTGCCCGCCGACGTCGTCGAGATGCTGCGCCGCCCCAACCCCTGCGTGATCGCCACGCTGCGCGCGGACGGCGCGCCGGTGTCGACCGCCACCTGGTACCTGTGGGAGGACGGCCGCGTCCTCGTGAACATGGACGAGAGCCGCCGGCGCCTGCAGCACCTGCGCGACGACCCGCGCGTGACCCTCACCGCCCTGGCCGAGGAGGGGTGGTACTCGCACGTCACCCTCATCGGCCGGGTCGCCGAACTGCTCCCCGACGAAGACCTCAGGGACATCGACCGCCTCGCCCGCCACTACACGGGCAAGCCCTACCCCGAGCGCGGGCGCGCCCGGTTCAGCGCCTGGATCGACGTCGACCGCTGGCACGGCTGGGGCGCCTACCGGGACACCGCCCAGGCATCCACCTGACCCGCGTCCCGGCCGCGGGACGCCGGGCCCCGGCGTTCCGCGGCCGGCCTGCCGGCCACCATGCCTGGCCGACGGGTCCCGGCCGCCCGGCTCAGTGGGCGTAGGGCCAGCCATCGCCGTCCCAGCCGAGCCAGTTGATGCCCAGCAGGGCCGTGCCGTCGTCGGCGTAGTAGTGGTAGACGAGGATGTCGTGGTCGGTGTCGGCGAAGACGTCCTGGTGGCCGGGGCCGTGGATGGTGTCGTGGCCGGCCATGACCTCGGTGCCGCCGCCGGAGGTCATCGCGGTGCCGTTGCGGTCGCGGTAGGGGCCGGCGATGTCCGTGGACCGGCCGGCCATGACCCGGTACGTGCTGGCCGCGCCGCGGCAGCACAGGTCGAACGAGACGAAGAGGTAGTAGTAGCCGCCCCGCCGGTAGATCGTGGGCGCCTCGATGGCGCCGCCGCCGCGGCCGGCGATCGAGACCATGCTGCCGTCCAGCCGCCGGCCCGTCGCCGGGTCGATCCGGATGAGCTTGATGCCGGACCAGAACGAGCCGAAGGCCAGCCACCAGCGGCCCTCGGCGTCGACGGCGAGGTGCGGGTCGATGGCGTTGTAGTCGTCCGCGCCGCCGGACTCGATGACCAGGCCCTGGTTCGTCCAACTGCCCGAGTCGCCGCTGGCGCTGGTGGCCAGGAAGATCGCTGAGTGGTTGGAGCCGAAGGTGGAGGCCGAGTAGTAGAGGTGGTACCCGCCCCCCACGTGGCTGAGGTGCGGAGCCCACAGGTTGCGGCTTCCTCCGGTGTACGCGGTGGTCCACGGGGCGCCGCCGGGGAAGACGCTGCCGGCGTTGCGGAAGTCCGTGCGGTCGGAGGACGTCTTCAGGGCGATGTCGTCGCCGGTGTGGGCGACGAGGTAGCCCCCGGAGGGCCGCTTGACGACGGACGGGTCGTGCACGCGGGTGTCCCCGGTCACGAGGCCGGGGAAGGGGTACGCGGCCGGGGCGGCGCCGGCCGGCGCGGGGCGCAGCCCGGAGGCGCCGGCGACGGAGGCGGCTGCCAGGGTGCCGGTCGCCAGCGCGCCGCGGAGCAGCCGGCGCCGGGACGCGCCGGGCGGCGGGCCGGCGGCGTGGTCGTGGTGGGGGGTTCGGGTCACGGGTGCCTCCCGCCGAAGAAGATGTTCGGGATATCGCACGACGTTCGTGATGCTGCGCAGAGCGTAGCGCCGATACATTGACGCGGCCATTACGCAAGAGCAGGATATTGGGAGCGCTCCCAATATTCCCCGTGCACACACCCCCACGCCCCGGCAGGAGACCCCCCGGTGACCCAGCCCCCGCTCCGCCGCACGCCCGCGCTGGCGCTCCTCGTCCTGACCGCGCTCCTCGCGGCCCTGCTCTCGGCCGGCACGGGAGCCGAGGCCGCGGCCGGCGAGGCCGGCGCCGCCGCCCAGCCCGTCGTCTACGAGGCCGAGGACGGCCGACTGAACGGCACCGTCGTCGAATCCTCCGCGCCCGGCTACTCCGGCACCGGCTACGTCGCCGGTTTCGACGCGGCCGAGGACTCCGTCACCGTCACCGTCCCCGACGGCCCGGCCGGGCTCCACGACCTGACCATCCACTACCGCGCCCCGTACGGCCAGAAGGTCGCGTCGCTGCGGCTCAACGGCGAGGGCGCGGGCGACGTCACCCTCGCCGCCACCGACACCTTCAGCACGGTGGCCGCCGGCAAGGTGATGCTGCAGGACGGCCCCGACACGATCACGATCGTGAACAACTGGGGCTGGTACGAGATCGACGCCATCAGCCTCAGCCCGAGCGAGCCCCGTCCGCCGCACCAGGTCTCCGGCGTCCCCGTAGACCCGCAGGCCACTCCCGAGGCCCGGGCGCTGCTCGGCTACCTCGCCGCGGGCTACGGCGAGCACATCCTCAGCGGCCAGCAGGACGCGGCGTCCATCCGCTGGCTGGAGGAGAACGTCGGCCGCGCCCCGGCCGTGGCCGGGCACGACATGATGGACTACTCACCCAGCCGCGTCGAGCGCGGCACCACCTCCACCGAGGTCGAGAACGCCCTCGACTGGGACGAACGCGGCGGCATCACCACGTTCACCTGGCACTGGAACGCCCCCGCCGGCCTCATCGACGAACCCGGCAAGGAGTGGTGGCGCGGCTTCTACACCGACGCGACGACCTTCGACGTGGCCGCGGCGCTCGCCGACCCGCAGTCCGAGGAGTACGCGCTGCTGCTGCGCGACATCGACGCCATCGCGGCGGAGCTGAAGCGGCTGCGGGACGCGGGCGTCCCGGTGCTGTGGCGCCCGCTGCACGAGGCCGAGGGCGGCTGGTTCTGGTGGGGCGCCAAGGGCCCCGAGCCGGCCAAGGAGCTGTGGCGGCTGATGTACGAGCGCATGACCGGCCACCACGGGCTGCACAACCTCATCTGGGTGTGGAACTCCGTCGACCCGGCCTGGTACCCCGGCGACGACGTCGTCGACGTCATCAGCGCCGACACCTACCCCCCGGTCGGCGACCACGGCCCCGCCAGCGGCACGTACGACAAGCTGGTCGACCTCGTCGGCGACGAGAAACTCGTCGCGATGACCGAGACGGGCTCCATCCCCGACCCGGACCTGCTTGAGGCGTACGAGGCGGACTGGAGCTGGTTCACCACCTGGAGCGGCGAGTTCATCGACGACGGCGAGCACAACCCGCTGCCGTTCCTCCAGGAGGTGTACGCGCACGATTACGTCATCACGCTCGACGAACTGGGCGACTGGCGCTCCCACCCCCCGGCCCGGACCGGCTGAACCCAGGTCGGCGCAGGAGGCATTCCCGGGCCTGGCGGATCCGCTGCCGGTCCTCGTGCGGTGGGGCGTGCCGCAGGCCGCGGAGAGCGCCGGTGGGAACACCGGCGCTCTCCGGTTGTGTCAGTACGGACCGTAGACGTTGTCGATCGACCCGTACCGGTCGGCCGCGTAGTTGCACGCGGCGGTGATGTTGGCCACGGGGTCGAAGCTGTCGGTCGAGGTGCCGGGTACGTGGTAGGCCACGAAGGTGGGAGCGATGACCTGGAGCAGGCCCTTGGAAGGCGTGCCTGCCGCGGCGTTGGAGTCCCAGTTGTTGATGGCCTGCGGGTCGCCGCCGGACTCACGCATGATGTTGCGGTAAATACCGTCGTAGGTCCCGGCGATGCCGTGCTCGGCCATGATGTCGAGCGACTCCCTGATCCAGCCGTCGAGGTTGTCCGGGTAGCCCGTGACGGAGGCGGTGGCCGCCTTCGTGCCCGAGTCGGAATCCGTCGAGTCGCTCGTGTCGGCCTTTGCGCCGAGCGCGAGTTCGAGGCCTGGGAGGATGAAGTGCGGGTTGTCGCCGACGGCCTCGCGGTTGTCTTCGTACAACTTCTGCCAGCCGCCGGGCACGGCTTGCTCTTCGGCAATCTTCGCCAGGGAATCTCCCGCGACCGTGACATACGTGGTCGCTTCGGCCTTGGCGGTTCCCGCGGCGGTGACGTCGGCGCGTACGGTGGACTGCGGGGCCGATCCGGCCGCGGAGGCCGAGGACGCGCCGATCAGCGGGACGGCGATCACGACGCCGCTGACACCGGCGAAAGTGACACCACGGCTGATCAGTCGCCGCTTGGGACGGCGGTGCTTACCTTTACCAGGCATGGGTGTTTCTCCTCCTGCGCCTGCGAGGTGAGCTGTCGGGTTCGGGCGGGAGATGCCCGGCCGCACGACCGTGCGACTTCACCCCAAGCCGTTCCGGAATACGGAACGGCACCTTACCTATGGGTCCCCCGCTCCTGCCGTGTGTGGTTAGGGAAAGGTTCCGGGTGGCGGCAGGATTCGGCGTCCATCCGGCTGGCGCAGACTTAAGCATGCCTTTCCGGTCCGGACAAGCCGCGGAAACCGTCTGGGCAATGCGAGACGGGCTCCGAGACCGGTTGAGTGCCGCTGCCGAAATCGAAGAGGAGGGCAACTCGCGTGCGGAACAAGGAAACTGTGAATTCCACTGCCGGTGCGCCGCGGCCGAACGTGATTCGCATCACCGGACACAGGAGGTCCGATCGGCCTGGAGTGCATGATGGGGCGATCGGGGCGAATTAATCAAATGGTACGGAGTGACGTCAGGGAATATCCGACAAGTCGGCTTGTTCTTGGTCCACAGCAGCCGGTGTTCGCATGGATCTTCGATCTCGTCAGCGTCCCGATCTGAAGAGGGAACCGCTCGCTTGTGCGGAGAACGAGGCGTCAACTGACCAAAGGAAATCTCGGTAACGAGCTCGGCCTTCCACAGCCGACGATCAAGCGCTATCTGGGGCTGCTGGAGGAGGTTTTCCTCATAAAGCGCATCCCCGCCTGGTCCCGCAACCTCAGCACCCGGGCCGTCGGCACGGCCAAGGTCGCCATGGTCGACTCCGGTATCGCGGCCAATCTGCTCGGGCTGGACGCCGCGGCTCTGGGACAGCCCGCCGGTCCGCTCGGCGGGCTGCTGGAGGGATTCGCGGCGATGGAGATCGCCCGCCAGCTCACCTGGGCCGCACAGCCCATCGAGCTGTACCACTACCGCACCAAGGACAAGGTCGAGGTCGGCATCG
Organism: Streptomyces sp. CNP082; assembly: GCF_059570535.1. Classification (NCBI taxonomy): domain Bacteria; kingdom Bacillati; phylum Actinomycetota; class Actinomycetes; order Kitasatosporales; family Streptomycetaceae; genus Streptomyces; species Streptomyces sp. CNP082. Next base: position 275,983 of record NZ_JCANSZ010000003.1, on the reverse strand, counting down.
TGCTGGAGGACAGGCGTGGCCAGGTCGTCGCGATCGACGTCAAGGCGGCCTCGACCGTCAAGGCCGAGGACTTCCGCGGGCTGCGGCATCTCGCCGACCGCCTCGGCAGTGACCTGCTGACCGGGATCGTGCTCTACACCGGAGGGCAGACGCTCCCCTTCGGTCCGCGTTTCCGCGCCGTTCCCATCAGCGCGTTGTGGGAGACGGCCGCGCCGTCGGACTGACGGAACCGAACGGTGGCCGTCAGCGCTCCACCCCGCTGACCGTGGTGTCGTTGTCCTCGCGGCGGTAGCCGCTGTACTCGCCGCCGGCTGGTCCGGCAGCGCCGGATGACACAGAAGAGCCGCCCCGTCCCGCGGTCAACAGCCGTAGGACAGGGCGGTCTCTGTGTGTCTGCGAGGTCAGACGGCGCCGAACTCTCCGGCCTTGACGCTCGTCACGAAGGAGGCGAACGCGTCGGCGCGGATGTCGAGTACGGGACCCGTCGGGTTCTTGGAGTCGCGGATGGGGACCACGCCGCGTGAGGCGGCGAGGTTGACGGCCACCTCGATGCAGTCACCGCCGTTGCCGCTGTAGGAGGACGTGAACCAGCGGGGGGATTCGGTCGTCACGGGGTGCCCTTTCGTAACTGGTTGATCATGGCCACGGACGCCGCCGGGGACAGCGCCTCGCCCTGAAACTGATGGTAGGCCGTCAGCATCGGCAGCACGGAGGCGCTCTCCCGGTCCAGATGTCCTTTCGACTGGGATTCGGCGTAGCAGATCACGGACCGGTCGGCAAGGGTGAGCAGATTGACCGGGAGGTTGAACGCACGCCGGGCGCCGATGCCGAAGGGCGCTACCTGGAGGATCCAGTTGGGACGGGTGGCGACTTCGACGAGACGCTGAAGCTGCGCGTCCATGATCTCCGTGCCTCCCACAGCATGGCGGAGGCAGCTCTCATCCATGACGACGAACATCATCGGCGGCCGAGGCCGCACCAGCGCCGCTTGGCGCTCCGCCAGGAACGCGACCCGCTCCGCTGCCTGTTCGGGCGTGATCGAGCCACGCTCGACATGGCCGTCTTCCTGGGCCTGCGCGTACTCCGGTGTTTGCAGCAGGCCAGGGATGATGCCCACGTTGAACAGCCGGATCTCAACCGCCCGTCCCTCGTGCGCGACGTACTCCGGGAAGCCCTCCAGCAGGCTGCCGTGTTTGATCTCCCCCCACTCACGTTCGAACGAATCGGCCGTTCCCTCGATTCCCAACGCGGCGTCAACGGCCACTGAAAACCGGCGGGTTGGCGGTTTGTGGGCAGTTTCCACCCCGGAGACGTGTCGTCCCGTGTATCCGATCCGCGCGGCCAGTTCATCTTGCAGCCACCCCCGACCCTCCCGCACGCTGCGCAATCGTGCGCCGTACGCCGCTTCCGGGCTCGCTTCAGGGGTTAACTCCTTACGGTTGACCACCATGTTCCTTCCGGTGCTGGAACGTTGAAGGCTTACTCACGCTAAGCCACCCTGTGACCTCTTGGTAGTGGACCCACTACGGAGAGGAGCGGCGGTGTCTGTGCAGAACGTACCCCCAGACGGCCAGAAGTCCGCCCGTGTCCCGGAACCCGGCACACTCATGGTGGACACCCACCGTGGTCGGGTTGGGGAGTTCCGGGGTCTCGTCGGTTCGCACTGGCTGTTGCGTCCGGTGTGCGGCGGGGCCCCGTGGACGGCGGAGCCCGAGTACGTCCGATCCGCGGAGCCGATAGAGCGGTTGCGCGCCGAGAACCGGCGGCGCAACGCCCGTAGCCGGGGGGAGTACCTGTGACCGGGGCGGCCGGCCGCGTGTTCCACCTCGTCGGCTGCACTCTGCGTCCCGGTCTGGACGACGACGCCTCGCCGGTCAGGGGCAAGTGCCGACGTCTCGCGCTGACGTGCGACGACACGGAGTGCGGTGCGGAGTCGGCGCGGATCACCGATGACGCCGGGGCGCAGGCGTGGACGTTCCGGCACCTGCGCGAGCACCCCGAGCACACCAGCCAGCCCCCGCCCTTGTCGCATGGGCCGCGGGAGGGCCGCCTGTGCGGGTCCGGCTCACCGCCTCTCCGCGATCAGGACGGGCCCCAGCGGGACGAGCCTCACCGTGGCCTGGAGCCGTTCAGCCAGCGGCCGGCCACCGCGAGCCTCGGCAACGCGCCGGACTGGCGCGGCTACCCGCCCGCGATCCGAAAGAAGGGACCGTGATGCGTTACTGCACTCACTGCGGCCAACTCGGCACCGAGCAGCATCCGGTGGAGTCCGTGGGCGAGGCCGGCGAGTCCGGGGGCGGGTCGGTCGTCTACGCGCACCCGGGGTGCCGGCCCAAGCCGCGTCGTACGTCTCCGACGTCCGCGCTGCCGGCCAGACGCGTCCGGCGACGGCCGTGACGTACCGCTACGACACGCGCATGCCGGCCCTCCTGCCCGAGCGTGCCACGTACGCCAGCGATGCCACCCCCACGCCCGGGTGCGTGCGATGCGCCAGGCTCGTCAACGCGCGGACCAGGGCTCGCATCTACCTCGACGAGCAGCGGGTGACAGCCGCCAACGTCGCCATCCGGCGACATCCGCACTGAATCCGACCCACGGCGCGCACCCGCCGCGGAGAGATCCGGCCGTAACTCGCGGTAACACCCCCTTCAATTCGGCCCAAATCGGCCCCGAGGGCCGAACTTTGCCCACCCGCACGCATTCGCCCTCCACCCCCACCCTGCGCCGTCGGGCTGACTGAACCGAAGGCGGTCGTCAGCACTCCACCACGTTGACCGCGAGGCCGCCGCGGGCGGTTTCCTTGTACTTGACCTTCATGTCCGCGCCCGTCTCCTTCATCGTCTTGATCGCCTTGTCGAGCGAGACGAAGTGCTGCCCGTCGCCGCGCAGCGCCATACGGGCGGCGGTGATCGCCTTGACCGCCGCCATGCCGTTGCGTTCGATGCACGGGATCTGCACCAGGCCGCCGACCGGGTCGCAGGTCAGGCCCAGGTTGTGCTCGATGCCGATCTCCGCGGCGTTCTCCACCTGCTCCGGGGTGCCGCCGAGGATCTCGGCGAGGCCGCCGGCGGCCATGGAGCAGGCGGAGCCGACCTCGCCCTGGCAGCCGACCTCGGCGCCGGAGATGGAGGCGTTCTCCTTGAAGAGCATGCCGATCGCGCCCGCCGCGAGCAGGAAGCGGACCGCGGTGTCTTCCTCCCCAGCGCGGCTGTCCGCGCCGGGGAGGAAGTCCGCCGCGTAGTGCAGGACCGCGGGGATGATGCCCGCCGCGCCGTTGGTGGGAGCGGTGACGACCCGGCCGCCGGCGGCGTTCTCCTCGTTGACCGCCATCGCGTAGAGGGTGACCCACTCCATCGCGTGCGCCGCCGGGTCGCCGGCAGCGCGGAGCTGGCGGGCCTCGCCGGCGGCGCGGCGGCGGACCTTCAGGCCGCCGGGGAGGATGCCCTCGCGGGTGGTGCCGCGGGCGACGCACTCGCGCATGACCCGCCAGATCTCCAGCAGTCCGGCGCGGATCTCCGCCTCCGTGCGCCAGGCGCGCTCGTTCTCCAGCATCAGCGAGGACAGCGACAGGCCCGTCTCCCGGGTGCGGCGCAGCATCTCGTCGGCGGTGCGGAACGGGTACGTCAGCACGGTGTCGTCGAGCTTGATCCGGTCCTCGCCGACGGCCGCCTCGTCCACGACGAAGCCGCCGCCCACGGAGTAGTACGTCTTCTCCAGCAGCGTGCCGCCGTCCCGGTCGTACGCGGCCAGCACCATGCCGTTGGCGTGGTACGGCAGCGAGCGGCGGCGGTGCAGGACGAGGTCGGCGCCGGTGTCGAAGGGGATCTCGTGGTCCCGCCCTATCTCGGCGCCCAGCAGGTGCAGCCGTCGAGCGGTGCGGATGCGCTCCACCTCGCCCTCGGCCCACTCGATGTCGACGGTGCGCGGCGAGTGGCCCTCCAGACCGAGGAGTACGGCCTTGGGGGTGCCGTGGCCGTGGCCGGTGGCGCCGAGGGAGCCGAAGAGTTCGGCCCGTACCGCGGCCGTGTGCGCCAGCAGGCCGTCGTTCTTCAGCCGGCGCGCGAACATCCGGGCCGCCCGCATCGGGCCGACCGTGTGCGAACTCGACGGGCCGATGCCGATCGAGAAGAGGTCGAAGACGGAGATGGCCACTCGGGACTCCCTTGTCCTTTCGTGGGGCGTGCGCGTGCGACGTGCATAGTGCCTGTTGCCTGTGGGCGTTGCCTGTGGCTGTGCCTGTGGCGGTGGCTGGTGCCGGCGGTTTCGCGTACGTCCCCGGGGCCCGGCCGCCCGCCGCGTCGTTGCGCCGGGCCGCCGGGCCGTACGTGCTACAGGCCGGGGTACAGCGGGTGCTTGTGCGCCAGGGCCGTGACCCGGGCGGCGAGGGCGGCGCTCTGCGCCTCGAAGCCCGGCTTCAGGGCCTCGGCGATGACGTCGGCGACCTCCTCGAAATCCGCGGCGGTGAAGCCGCGGGTGGCCAGCGCCGGCGAGCCGATGCGCAGGCCGGAGGTGACCATGGGCGGGCGGGGGTCGTCCGGGACCGCGTTGCGGTTGACGGTGATGCCGATCTCGTGGAGCCGGTCCTCGGCCTGCTGGCCGTCCAGCTCGGAGTTGCGCAGGTCGACCAGGACCAGGTGGACGTCCGTACCGCCGGAGAGCACCGAGACGCCGGCCGCGCGCGCGTCGTCGCGCAGCAGCCGCTCCGCGAGGATCCGGGCGCCGTCGAGCGTGCGGCGCTGCCGCTCCTTGAACTCCTCCGACGCCGCGATCTTGAACGACACCGCCTTGGCGGCGATCACGTGCTCCAGCGGCCCGCCCTGCTGGCCGGGGAAGACCGCCGAGTTGATCTTCTTGGCGAGGTCCTGGCGGGAGAGGATGACCCCGCCGCGCGGGCCGCCGAGCGTCTTGTGCGTCGTCGTGGTGACGATGTCCGCGTACGGCACGGGGTTGGGGTGCAGGCCCGCGGCCACCAGCCCGGCGAAGTGCGCCATGTCGACCATCAGCAGCGCGCCGACCTCGTCGGCGATCCGGCGGAAGCCGGCGAAGTCGAGCTGCCGCGGGTACGCCGACCAGCCGGCGATGATCAGCTTGGGCCGCCGCTCCTTGGCCAGCCGCTCGACCTCGGCCATGTCGACCAGGCCGGTCTCGGCGTCCACGTGGTAGGCGGCGACGTCGTACAGCTTGCCGGAGAAGTTGATCCTCATGCCGTGGGTCAGGTGCCCGCCGTGGGCCAGGTCCAGGCCGAGGATCGTGTCGCCGGGCCCCAGCACCGCGAACATCGCCGCCGCGTTCGCCGACGCGCCGGAGTGCGGCTGGACGTTCGCGGCCTCGGCGCCGAAGAGCGCCTTGACGCGCTCGCGGGCCAGCTCCTCGGCGACGTCGACGTGCTCGCAGCCGCCGTAGTAGCGGCGGCCGGGGTAGCCCTCGGCGTACTTGTTGGTGAGGACCGAGCCCTGCGCCTCCAGCACGGCGACCGGGGCGAAGTTCTCCGAGGCGATCATCTCGAGGGTGGACTGCTGGCGGGTGAGTTCGGCGTCCACGGCGGCGGCGACCTCGGGGTCGACCTCGTGGAGCGAGCCGTTCAGAAGGGACATGGGACCTTCCGTGGGAAAGGACGGACGCGGGCGGTCGGGGGCGGGCGCGGCTGCGGCGGCGGAGCGCGGCCCGGAGTTCACCTCGCGGCGGAGTTCACCTCGCGGCGGGGCTCAGCTCGCCGGGCAGCTCAGGTCGCGGTGAACGCGGTGTACTCGTCGGCGGACATCAGGCCGTCGGCCTCGGCCGCGACCCGCACCCTGAACAGCCAGCCGTCGTCGAACGGACCCGAGTTCACCAGCGCCGGGTCGGCCACGACGTCCTCGTTGGTCGCCGTGACCTCGCCGGTCACCGGCGCGTAGAGGTCCGAGACGGACTTGGTCGACTCCAGCTCGCCGCAGGGCGCGCCCGCGGTGACCGTGTCACCGACGTCCGGGAGCTGGACGAAGACGACGTCGCCGAGGGCGTTCGCGGCGTGGGCGGTGATGCCGACGGTGGCCACGCCGTCGTCGGCGGCCGTGATCCACTCGTGTTCCTTGCTGTAGCGCAGGTGCTCAGGGTTGGTCATGAGGGCGATTCTCCAGGATCGGGACGTGGGTGAGGTGCAGGGGCGCTCGTGGCACGCTCAGGCGCGCTGGTAGAAGGGCAGTGCGACGACCTCGTACGGCTCGTGGCTGCCGCGGATGTCGACGCCCACGCCGGTGGCCGCCGCGGACCCCGGCTCGGCGTGCGCGGCGTCCACGTACGCCATGGCGATCGGCTTGCCGAGGGTGGGGGAGGGGGCGCCGGAGGTGACCTCGCCGATCCGCTCGCCGCCGGCCACCACCGCGTACCCCGCACGCGGCACCCGCCGGCCCTCGGCGACCAGGCCGACCAGCACCCGCGGCGGCTCGGCCGCGGCGCGCTCGGCGGCCCGCGCGAGCGCCTCGCGGCCCACGAAGCCGCCGGGCTTGTCGAGCTTGACGACCCGGCCGAGGCCGGCGTCGAAGGGGGTGAGCGCGGTGGACAGCTCGTGCCCGTACAGCGGCATGCCGGCCTCAAGACGCAGGGTGTCGCGGCAGGAGAGGCCGCACGGCACCAGGCCGTCGTCCGCACCGGCGGCGGTCAGCGCATCCCAGACGGCGACCGCGTCCGCGGGGCGGACGAACAGCTCGAAGCCGTCCTCGCCGGTGTAGCCGGTACGGGCGATGAGCGCGTCGGCGCCGGCGACGGTGCCGGGCAGGCCCGCGTAGTACTTCAGGCCGGCCAGATCCGCGTCGGTGACCCGGCCGAGGACGGCCGGCGACTTCGGGCCCTGCACGGCGATCAGGGCGTACGCGTCCCGGTCGTCGCGCACCTCGGCGCGCGGGAAGCCGGCGGCGCGCTCGGTGACGGCGTCCAGCACGGCCTGGGCGTTGGCGGCGTTCGCGACGATCATGTACTCCTCGTCCGCGAGCCGGTAGACGATCAGGTCGTCGACGATGCCGCCGTCCTCGCGGCAGATCATCGTGTACCGGGCGCGGCCGGGGCGAACCGCGGAGAGCCGGCCCACCAGGGCGTAGTCCAGCAAGTCGGCGGCCTGGGGGCCGGTGACGGTGATCTCGCCCATGTGGGAGAGGTCGAAGAGGCCGGCGCGGGTGCGCACCGCGACGTGCTCCTCGCGCTCGCTGCCGTAGCGCAGCGGCATGTCCCAGCCGGCGAAGTCGGTCATGGTGGCGCCGAGGGCGCGGTGCGTGGCGTCGAGCGCGGTACGGCGCGGTGCAGGGCTCTCAGTGGTCATCGTCAGGCTCCCGGACAGGGGGTGGTCGTGTCCTCCCCATCTGTCATCGGAACCTGAGAGGTTCGCCACGATCCCGCGGGAGCGTGGCTTGCACCTTGGGTGGGGCGGCACCGGCACACGGCTGTGCTCCAGAGCGCTGCCCGCTTTTCAGATCTGCCTCGCCCGCGCGGTGACGGGGCCTGAGAGATTCAAGGGAGGACTTGCTCCTTCGGCGCCCGGTGCGATGAGGCACCGGGACTCTCCCGCGCGGGTTCGAACGGCCGGTATGCAGTTGGCGGGCCCCATCATTGCACGCGGCCGGCGATAGCGGGACGGCGCGAAGAACTGGGAGACCGGCTTCCGCCGCTCAGGTGCCGTCAATGGCTTCGGCTGCTTCCGTGGCGTCCTTGTCGAGCCCCGCCGCTGTTGCCAGGCTGGTGGGGGGCAAGCGGCGGCGGTGCAGGGCGTGGGAGGCAGCGTGACGGTGGAGCAGGCGGCCTCCCGGGAACGGCTCCGCTATCCGGCGGGGGACATCGTCGTGGTCTCCGGGCTGCCGGGCAGCGGCAAGAGCACGCTCATGCGGCGTACGCAGCCGCCGGCGGCGCTGCTCATCGACTCGCAGTACGTGCGCGAGCGCTGGGCGCGGAAGCTGGGCGGGCGGCTGCCGTACGCCGTGTACCGGCCGCTGGTGCGCATCGACCACTACGTGCGGCTGCGCCTGGCCGTCCGCGCCGGCGGCAGCCTCGTCGTGCACGACTGCGGCACGCTGCCCTGGGTGCGCTGGTGGCTGACCAGGCAGGCCAGGCGGTACGGGCGCGGGATGCACGTCGTGGTGCTCCACGTGCCGGCCGACGTGGCGCGCGAGCGGCAGGAGCGGCGCGGGCGCTCGGTGTCGCGCTACGCCTTCGCCCGGCACCGGTGGGCGCACCGCAGGCTGCTGGACCGGGCGCGGGCCGGCCAGCCGGCGCCGGGGTGCGACTCGGTGCTGGTGCTGGACGGACAGGCGCCGGGGGCGCCGCGCTCGATCAGCTTCGGCTGAGCCCGCCGGTCAGCTTCGGCTGAGCCCGCCGGTCAGCTTCGGCCGAGCCCGCGCCTTCGCCCGCGGGCGCGTGCAGCGGTTAGGGTGCCGACGTTCCTCCCGAAGAGAGTTGGCTGGTCCCGATGAGCTTCGACTACCGCTCCCCGCAGCCCCCCGCGACGGGCGGCTTCCCCGGCAACGAGCTGGAGGAGGTGCTCGCCGCCTCCCTCGGCAACCCGCAGGCCGCCCCGCGGCTGCTGGAGGTGCTGGGCCGCAGCAGCCTGTGGGTGCCGCTGCCCCAGGGCGGCGGGCCCGACAGCACGTCGCTCGGCGTGCCGACGACCGACATCGGCGGGGCGCTGTACGTGCCGGTGTTCTCCTCGCAGGAGGAGTTCCTGCGGGTAGCCGGCTCCCACCTGTCGTTCACCGTCGCGCCGGCCCGCGAGTTCGCCCGCGGGCTGCCGCCCCAGGTCGGCATCGCGGTCAACCCGGGCGGCACGGTCGGCGTGCCGCTGCCGCCGGCGGCGGTGGCGGAGCTGTGCCGGGACCGCGGGTCGCTGCGGCTGCCGGGGGAGGTGCGCGGCGGCCGGGTGCGGCTGTTCACCCCGGACTGGCAGGACGATCCGGTGGACTTCCTGGCCGCGGCCCGGGAGGAGTTCGAGCAGATCGGGGTGGTGCGCAGCGCACGCCGGGGGCTCGCGAGCGTGGAGGGCGGTCCGGAACAGCTCTACATCGGCGTCGACATGCTGGACACGTACGACGAGAGCAAGCAGGCGGCGGTGGCGGCGCTGGGCCGGGCGCTGGGCACGCAGCCGGTGCCGTGGAAGGTGCAACTGGTCTTCCTCGACGCCGCGGTGGACCCGGTGATCACCTGGATGCGGGCCAAGGTTGAGCCGTTCTACATCCGGGTCGGCTGACGCGGTGAGGCTCTAAGCTGGTTTGATGACCTTTCGGGCATACACGCGTGCCCGGAAGCGGCGGCGGCCGGGAGGAAGGGTTGGGGCCCAGGGTGAACGGGGGCGCGAGCGGGGGTGCGCCGGGAGCGGGCGTGGACCAGTTGGTCCGCCAGATGGCTCCCGGCAGGTACGACGCGTACGAGGCGCTGCTCGCCGCGCTGGCCGCCGGGCAGGTGTGGATGCTGCTCTGGCAGGGCCGCCCGGACTCGCCCGACGCGCAGTACGGCAGCATGCAGGTCGACGGCCACGCCTACGCGCCGTGCTTCAGCTCCGACCGCGAGCTGGCCGCCAGCGGCTGGGCCGGTGCCCACGAGTCCGTCGCCGGCCATGAGATCGCCGCCGCGCTCTACCCCGACCGCTGGGGCCTGTGGCTCGACCCGCACGCCGCCGGCGGCGGCGTCGGCGTCCCCTGGCTCGACCTGCGCCGGGTGGCCACCGGCCTGGACCGGCTGCCCGCGGGGCCGCTGCGGATCTCGGAGCCGGTCGTGGACGTCGCGCAGTTCTACGCCCTGCTGGGCCAGACCGCGCACCGTACGCCCGCCGTCCGCACCCTCTGCCGCGCCTGGGTGCAGCCGGCGCTCGGCGAGCCGTACCTGGCCATCGGCATCGACCTGTACGACACCGGCCCGCAGTCCGTCGCCGCGGCGCAGGCGATGATGCAGGAGTCCGTGGCCGCCGTGCCCCCGGGCCTGGCGGTCTCCACGGTGGCGCTGGCCGACGACCACGACCCGGTGGCGATGTGGATGCGGGCCAACTCCCGGCCGTTCTTCGACCGCGGCGCCTACGGCGGCGGCCCGGCCGCCCCGCCCGCCGGTTACGGCTATCCGCCGCCCTACTCCGCGGGCGGCGCCCAGCAGTCCGGGTGGCAGCCGGGGCCCGCACCGCAGTTCTGAGGGCTAGCCCCCCATATCCGGATCTGTCACGTTATTGCGGCGGCGAAGATCCGCTCAGCGGCGGTGGGATGTCCGGATAACGGTATCCACTGCATCGCATCACGTTTGCGCATCCATTCCCCTCGGGGTCTGGCGAGTGATCCCCAGCGCGTTGAAGACTCCCCCTTCGGGAAGCTGCCGTTCCTCTGTGCGACGGCGGGGCTTCACGATCACGTACGACGGGCACACCGGCACACGAGCACGACGGATCACGGCACCACGCATGACTTGCACCAGCGAAGCGAATGAGCCGCTACCGCGGCCGACGACGGCGGGACGCCGCCGCTCGAGAGGGGTCCCCACAACATGACGGCACCTATCGAGACCACCGGGGCTGCCGAGGCGGCGCCGGAAGCTCTCGTCGAGGGCGTGGACAAGAGCCGGATCGAGGGCCGTTCACTGGGGCGCATCGCCTGGATGCGGCTCAAGCGGGACCGTGTCGCCATGGCCGGCGGCGTCGTCGTGGTGCTGCTCATCCTGCTCGCCGCGCTCTCCCGGCCGATCCAGTCGGTCTTCGGGCTCGACCCCAACAAGCTCAACCAGGACCTTGTCGACCCCTCCCTCGCCACGCCGTACGGCTCCTTCGGCGGCATGAGCTGGGACCACCCGCTGGGCGTCGAGCCGCGGCTCGGCCGCGACATCGCCACCCGGATCCTCGAAGGCTCCTGGGTCTCGCTGCTCGTCGCCTTCGGCGCCACCATGGTCGCCGTCGTGATCGGCACCGTCCTCGGCGTGATCGCCGGCTACTACGGCAAGTGGGCGGACACGGTCATCAGCCGGACCATGGACACGTTCCTGGCCTTCCCGGTGCTGCTCTTCGCCATCTCCATCTCGGCCGCGCTGCAGGGCGGCGCTTTCGGCCTGAAGGGCCTCCAGCTCCACATCGGCGTGCTGATCTTCGTCATCGGCTTCTTCAGTTGGCCGTATATCGGCCGTATCGTCCGCGGACAGACCCTCAGCCTGCGCGAACGCGAGTTCGTCGAGGCGGCCAGGAGCCTGGGCGCGCGCGGTCCCTTCATCCTCTTCCGGGAACTGCTGCCGAACCTGGTGGGGCCGATCCTGGTCTACTCCACCCTGCTGATCCCGACCAACATCCTCTTCGAGGCGGCGCTCAGCTTCCTCGGCGTGGGCATCCAGCCGCCGCAGGCGTCCTGGGGCGGCATGCTGAGCAGCGCGATCGACTACTACCAGGTCGATCCGATGTTCATGGTCGTGCCGGGCGTGGCGATCTTCCTGTCCGTGCTGGCCTTCAACCTCTTGGGCGACGGGCTCAGGGACGCACTCGATCCCAAGGGCCGCCGATGACGCCGATGACCTCGATGACCCCGATGACCCCAAGAAGCAGCCTGGGCGCGGCACCCGCCGTTCCCGCTCTCGTCCCATCACTCCGAACCAGGGGGCAACGCCTCACCATGAAACTCAGGTCGAAATCAGCCGCACTGCTCGCGGTTGCCGTCTCGGTCGCGCTGACCGCCTCCGCCTGCGGCGGTGGCGGCAACGACGACGACGAGGGCGGCGAGGGCGGCGGCGCGCCGGCGAACGCGGCGATCGAGAAGGTGCTCAACCCGTCCGAGAAGAAGGGCGGGACCCTCGTCTACGAGTCGGCCGACGTGGCGGACTCGATGGACCCGGGCAACACGTACTACGGCTACGTGTGGAACTTCAGCCGGCTGTACGCGCGCTCCCTCATGACCTACGCGCCCGGACCGGGCGCCCAGGCCGCGGAGCCGGTGCCGGACCTCGCCGAGGGCCCCGGTGAGGCCACCGACGGCGGCAAGACCTGGACGTACAAGATCAAGAAGGGCGTCAAGTACGAGGACGGCACCGAGGTCACGGCCGCGGACGTCAAGTACGCCGTCGAGCGGAGCAACTACGCCCGCGACGTGCTCTCCCTCGGCCCGAACTACTTCGCCCAGTACCTGGAGAACCCGGACGACTACAAGGGTCCGTACAAGGACAAGAGCGAAGAGGGCATCGCGTCCATCCAGACCCCGGACGACCACACGATCGTCTTCAAGCTCGCCCAGCCGTTCCAGGAGTTCGACTACCTGGTGGCGATGACCCAGACCGCGCCGGTCCCGCGGGACAAGGACAACGGCTCGGACTACCAGAAGAACATCATGTCCACCGGCTCGTACAAGTTCGAGAGCTTCGAGCAGGACAAGTCCGCCACCCTGGTCCGCAACGACCAGTGGGACCCGAAGACGGACCCGATCCGCAAGCAGCTCCCGGACAAGATCGAGGTCCGGTTCAAGGTCAACCCCGAGACCATCGACCAGAACATCGAGGCCGGCAAGACCCACGTGATGTTCGACGCCCTCGGTGTCACCGGTCAGACCCAGTCCCAGCTGCTGCGGGACAAGTCCAACCTGATCGACAACCCGACCGGTGGCCGCCTGACCTACCTGGCGATGAACACCCAGCTAGCGCCCTTCGACGACGTCAACTGCCGCAAGGCCGTGGAGTACGCCGTCGACAAGGACTCCTCGATGCGCGCCCTCGGCGGCGAGCCCAAGGGTGACATCGCCACCACGGCGCTGCCCCCGGACGTCCCGGGCCACCAGATGTACGACGACCCGTACGCCACCCCGGACAGCAAGGGCGACATCGACAAGGCCAAGGCGGCGCTGAAGGAGTGCGGCAAGCCCGACGGCTTCGACACCGTGCTGACCGCGCGCAGCGAGCGCCAGGACGAGGTCGACAACGCCACCGCGATCCAGGCGGCGCTGAAGAAGGTCGGCATCAACGCCGAGATCCAGAAGTACCCCGGCGGCAAGTACTTCACCGACTTCGCCGGCGCCAGGAAGTGGGTCGAGGACAACAACGCGGGTCTGTACATGATGCAGTGGGGCACCGACTGGCCCAGCGGCTACGGCTTCCTGCAGCAGATCGCCAACGGCGGCGCCATCGGCGAGTCCGGTAACACGAACATCTCGTACCTGGACGACCCGGAGATCAACAAGCTCCTGGACGAGTCGATCGCCAACCCGGACAAGGCGGCCCGCGCCCAGGCGTACGCCGAGGTGGACCAGAAGATGCTGGAGACGGCTGCCATCGTGCCGCTCTCCTACTTCAAGGTCCTGCACCAGCGTTCGGACAAGCTCACCAACCTGGTGGTCTCGCAGGCGTTCAGCGGTCAGTACGACTACCTGAACCTCGGCCTGAAGTAGTACCCCCACCGGCTGCGCGGGCGGTGCCCTTCACCGGCACCGCCCGCGCCGCCCGGACCGTGGAAGGCACGCCCTCGTGTTCGCGTATCTCATCCGGCGGCTGCTGGCCGCGGTGATGCTGCTCTTCGTCGTGAGCGCCATCACCTACGCCATCTTCTTCATCCTGCCGCGACTCGCCGGCAGCTCCGCAGACCAGCTCGCCGCGCAGTACATCGGCAAGAGCCCGGACCCCAAGACCATCGAAGCGGTCAAGAAGAACCTCGGCCTGGACGATCCTGTCTACGTCCAGTACTGGGACTTCATCCGCGGCATCTTCGCCGGCCGGGAGTTCAACTTCGGCCCCGACCCGTCGCAGTGCGACGCGCCGTGCCTCGGTTACTCCTTCCGCAAGCACGTCGAGGTCTGGCCGGAGATGCTGGACCGGCTGCCGGTCACCGCCTCGCTGGCCATCGGCGCCGCGGTGCTGTGGCTGATCTCCGGCGTGACGACGGGCGTGATCTCGGCGCTGCGTCCGGGGTCGTTCTTCGACCGCGCGGCGATGGGCGTCGCCCTGGCCGGCGTCTCGCTGCCGATGTTCTTCACCGGCACCGTCGCGCTGGCGCTGTTCGTCTACAACTGGGAGATCTTCCCGAACGAGTACACGCCGCTCACCGAGAATCCGGTGCGCTGGTTCCAAGGGCTCATGCTGCCCTGGTTCTCGCTGGCGTTCTTGTATTCCGCGCTCTATGCGAGACTCACGCGGGCCGGGATGCTGGAGACCATGGGCGAGGACTACATCCGCACCGCCCGCGCGAAGGGCCTGAAGGAGCCGGTGGTCATCGTCCGGCACGGGCTGCGCTCCGCGCTGACCCCCATCGTGACCATCTTCGGCATGGACTTCGCGCTGCTGCTCGGCGGAGCGGTGATCACCGAGACGGTGTTCTCCTTCAACGGGGTCGGTTCCTGGGCGGTGCAGTCCATCAACGAGAACGACCTGCCACCGATCCTCGGTGTCACGTTGTTCGCCGCCTTCTTCATCGTGCTCTGCAATCTGGTGGTCGACTTCGTGTACGCCGCCATCGACCCGAGGGTGAGGGTCTCGTGACCGGCCTGACGAAGACGGGCGCCGTCGGCGAGCCGGTGCCCACCGGCGCACAGGCGTCGAGCTTCCTGGACATCCGGGACCTGAAGGTCCACTTCCCGACCGACGACGGCCTGGTGAAATCCGTCGACGGGCTCTCCTTCCGACTGGAGAAGGGCAAGACCCTCGGCATCGTGGGCGAGTCCGGCTCCGGCAAGTCCGTCACCTCGCTCGCGGTGATGGGCCTGCACACCGCCGGGCAGCACGGCAAGCGCCGGCGGGCCCAGATCTCCGGTGAGATCTGGCTCAACGGCCAGGAGCTGCTGTCCGCGGAGCCCGACGAGGTGCGCCGGCTGCGGGGCCGCGAGATGTCGATGATCTTCCAGGACCCGCTGTCCGCGCTGCACCCGTACTACAAGATCGGGTACCAGATCGTGGAGGCCTACCGGGTCCACCACGACGTCGACAAGAAGACCGCCCGCAAGCGGGCCATCGAGATGCTCGACCGGGTCGGCATCCCGCAGCCCGACAAGCGCGTCGACGACTACCCGCACCAGTTCTCCGGCGGCATGCGCCAGCGCGCGATGATCGCCATGGCACTGGTGAACAACCCCGAACTGCTCATCGCCGACGAGCCGACGACCGCGCTCGACGTCACCGTGCAGGCGCAGATCCTCGACCTGATCCGGGATCTGCAGAAGGAGTTCGGCTCCGCGGTCATCATCATCACCCACGACCTCGGCGTGGTCGCCGAGCTCGCCGACGACATCCTGGTGATGTACGGCGGGCGGTGCGTGGAGAAGGGGACGGCCGAGCAGATCTTCGACGAGCCGCAGCACCCGTACACCTGGGGCCTGCTCGGTTCGATGCCGCGCATCGACCGCGACGCCACCGACCGGCTCATCCCGGTCAAGGGCAGCCCGCCGAGCCTCATCAACGTGCCGGGCGGCTGCGCGTTCCACCCCCGCTGCCCCTACGCGGACGTGCCCGCGGACAACGCCAGCCGCACCGTACGGCCCGAGCTGCGCGAGGTTGGCGCCGGCCACTTTGCCGCCTGCCACCTGCGGCAGGAAGACCGGGAGCGCATCTACACCGAAGAGATTGCGCCGAAGCTGTGAAGGACGAGGCTGTGCCCGAGACGAACGCCGACAACGCCGGCAAGGCAGCCGGCAAGGCAACAGAGGCGGGGGACGGGAAGGCTGCCAATGCCCCGGCGGATGCCCCGGCGGATGCCCCGGCGAAGGTCCCGGCGGACGCCGCGGCCAGCGCGCCGGCCGACGGCGGCGGGGCGAAGGCGACCGCGACCATCCCCGGCGCGCGGCTGCGCAAGAAGCCGGCCGCCGGCACCGAGCCGCTGCTGAAGGTCTCCGGGCTGACCAAGCACTTCCCCATCCGCAAGGGCCTGCTGCAGCGCCAGGTCGGCGCCGTGCAGGCCGTGGACGGCATCGACTTCGAGGTGCTGCCGGGCGAGACCCTGGGCGTGGTCGGCGAGTCCGGCTGCGGCAAGTCCACCATGGGCCGGCTGATCACCCGGCTGCTGGAGCCCACCGGCGGCACCGTCGAGTTCCAGGGCCGGGACATCACGCACCTGAGCACGGGCCAGATGCGCCCGCTCCGCCGCGATGTGCAGATGATCTTCCAGGACCCGTACTCCTCGCTGAACCCCCGGCACACCGTCGGCACCATCGTCGGCGCCCCGTTCAAGCTGCAGAAGGTGCAGCCCGAGGGCGGGGTGAAGAAGGAGGTCCAGGGGATCCTGGAGCGGGTCGGCCTGAACCCCGAGCACTACAACCGCTACCCGCACGAATTCTCCGGCGGCCAGCGGCAGCGCATCGGCATCGCCCGCGCGCTGGCCCTGCAGCCGAAGCTGATCGTGGCGGACGAGCCGGTCTCGGCGCTCGACGTGTCCATCCAGGCGCAGGTGGTCAACCTCCTGGACGACCTCCAGCAGGAGTTCGGCCTCACGTACGTGATCATCGCCCACGACCTGTCCGTCGTCCGGCACGTCTCCGACCGGATCGCGGTCATGTACCTGGGCAAGGTCGTCGAGCTGGCCGACCGCACCAGCCTGTACCAGGAGCCGCTGCACCCGTACACCAAGGCGCTGATGTCCGCGGTGCCGGTGCCGGACACCAAGCGCCGGCAGCAGCGCGAGCGGATCCTGCTCAAGGGCGACGTGCCCTCGCCGATCGCGCCGCCGTCCGGCTGCCGCTTCCACACCCGCTGCTGGAAGGCCACCCAGGTCTGCAAGACCAAGGAGCCGCCGCTGCTGGAGCTGAAGCCCGGCCGGCGCACCGCCTGCTGGCACCCGGAGAACGCGCCCGACCAGGCACCCGACGACAAGAAGTAGGAGCCGCCGCGGTACAAGGGGGCGTGGTGTCCGACACGCTGTTCACCCCCTCCCTCCAGCACTGGCTGGACCTCGCGGGGATCTTCGTCTTCGCGATCTCCGGCGCGCTGCTCGCGGTCCGGAAGAACTTCGACGTCTTCGGCATCGCCGTGCTCGCGCTGGCCACCGGGCTCGGCGGCGGGCTGCTGCGGGACCTGGTGATCGGCGCGGTGCCGCCGGCCGCGTTCACCGAGGCGGGGTACCTGATCATGCCGCTCCTCGCCGCGCTGCTGGTCGTCTTCCTCCACCCCGAGGTGGAGCGGATCACCAGCGCGGTGATGGTCTTCGACGCGGCCGGCCTGGGGCTGTTCTGCGTCACCGGCACGCTCAAGGCGTACGAGTACGGCCTCGGCCTCACCTCCGCCGCCGTCCTCGGGCTGACCAGCGCGGCCGGCGGGGGCGTGGTGCGCGACCTGCTCGCCGGCGAGGTGCCCTCGCTGCTGCGCTGGGACCGGGAGATGTACGCGGTGCCGGCGCTGGTCGGCGCGGCGGCGACCGCGCTGCTGATCCGTCTCGACGCGGTCGGGCCGGCCACGGCGACGGGCGCGGCGGCGCTGGCGTTCGTGCTGCGGCTGCTGGCGCTGCGCTTCCGCTGGCGCGCCCCGCGCGCCTGGCAGCGGCGCAGCAGCGCGGCGGGGGAGGGCTGAGGCCGCGGGCCGGGGCGGGCTGGCGGTACGGGGCCGGGACAGCGGGCCGGGACAGGCCCGGCGGTACGGGGCCGGGGGCCGGTTCGTACGGCCGGAAGGCGGCGTTCGGCGGGCGGGGCGCGCGCCGTAGAATCGGGACCATCATGGACCAGGCTGTCTATCTCGACCACGCCGCCACCACCCCGATGCTCCCCGAAGCGGTGCGGGCCATGACCGGACACCTCACCGCCACCGGCAACGCCTCCTCGCTGCACGCCGCGGGCCGGCGGGCCCGGCGCACGGTCGAGGAGTCCCGGGAGCGGCTGGCCGCCGCCTTCGGCGCCCGGCCCAGCGAGGTGGTCCTCACCTCCGGCGGCACCGAGGCCGACAACCTCGCCGTCAAGGGCCTGTACTGGTCACGGCGGGCCGAGGACCCCGCCCGCACCCGGGTGCTCGCCAGCCCCGTCGAACACCACGCGGTCCTCGACGCCGTGCACTGGCTGCAGAAGCACGAGGGCGCCACCGTCGAGTGGCTGCCCGTCGACACGTACGGCAGGGTGCACCCCGACGCGCTGCGCGCCGCGCTGGAGCGCGGGCCCGCCGGCGGCGCGGGCGACGTGGCGCTGGTGACGGTGATGTGGGCCAACAACGAGATCGGCACGGTCATGCCCGTCGCCGAGCTGGCCGCCGTGGCCCGGGAGCACGGCGTGCCGATGCACGCCGACGCCGTGCAGGCCGCGGGCCAGGCGGAGGTCGACTTCGGCGCCAGCGGGCTGGCCGCGCTGACGCTCACCGGGCACAAGATCGGCGGCCCGTACGGCATCGGGGCGCTGCTCCTCGGCCGGCAGTACGCGCCCGAGCCGCTGCTGCACGGCGGCGGGCAGGAGCGCGAGGTGCGCTCCGGCACGCTGGACGTGCCGGCGGTCGCGGCGTTCGCGGTGGCGGCGGAGCTGGCCGCCCAGCGGCGCACGGAGTTCGCCGCCGGGGTGGGGGCGCTGCGCGACGGCCTGGTGGCCGCGGTACGGGCCGCGGTGCCCGACGCGGTGCTCAACGGCGACCCGGACCCCGCCGGACGGCTGCCGGCCAACGCGCACTTCTCCTTCCCCGGCTGCGAGGGCGACTCCCTGCTGCTGCTCCTGGACGCCCAGGGCATCGCCTGCTCCACCGGCTCCGCCTGCACGGCGGGCGTCGCCCAGCCCAGCCACGTGCTGCTCGCCGCGGGGGCGGACGCGGACCTGGCGCGGGGCACGCTGCGGTTCTCCCTGGGGCACACGTCGACGGAGGCGGACGTGGCGGCGCTGGCGGCGGCGATCGGGCCCGCGGTGGCGCGGGCGCGGGCGGCGGGGCTGACCTGAAGCGGGCCTGAGCCGAGCTGGCCTGAGCCGATCTGAGCTGTGCTGAGCTGGGCTGTGCCGATCTGAGCCGGGCTGACCCGGCCTGGGCGGTGCGGGGCGATGTGGCGCGTAGCGGATCGGAGGCCCGGGGGCGTCCCGCCCGGTCAGGAGCCGCGTGCCGGGCGGGCGCTCGCCCTGCGGTCCGCCGCCGCGTGCGCCTCGCGGACCAGGCGTATGTACCGCGGCCAGTCCCAGTGCGGCCCCGGGTCGGTGTGCGTGGCCTGGGGTACCTCGTTGTGGCCGACGATGTGCTCCCGGTCCACGGGGATGCCGTAGCGCCGGCAGATGTCCGCGGCCAGCTTCGCCGACGAGCGGTACATCACGTCGGTCAGCGTCTCCGGGCGGTCCACGAAGCCCTCGTGCTCGATGCCGACGCTGCGTTCGTTCCACTCCCGGTTGCCCGCGTGGAACGCGACGTCCAGCTCGCGCACGGTCTGCGCCACGTGCCCGTCCGCGGCCCGGACGACGTAGTGGGAGGCGGCGCCGTGGCCGGGGTCGCGGAAGACCTGGAGCGCCACCTCGTAGCTGCCCTCGGTGACGTGGATGACGACGCGGTCGATGCCGTAGTCCGCGGGGCGGTCGGCGCGGCGCCAGTTCGCCTCCGAGGCGCCGGCCCAGCCGGCGGCGGCGTAGTCCAGCTCGCCCGGTTTACGCGGTTTGTCGATGCCGGGCACCCGCCACCACATGCGCTTGAGCTGCTCGTACCCGGCCCAGCTGAGGCCGGCGCCGACCGCGCCCACGCCGAGTGCGGCGAGCACGGCGCGGCGGCTGGAGCGGCGGCGCGGCTCGGCGCCCCCGGGCTCCCCGGCGCCCTCCGCGCCGGGCTCACCACCAGCCGCGCCGGGCTCGTCGGCCGGGTGGGGCTCGTCGGCCACCTGCTCCGGGCCGTCGCCGTCCGTCGTCGGCATGCGGTCATTCCATCCCGTTCGGTCACATCAGGTCACTTCAGGTCTCTTCCGGTCTCACGCCTACGGCCACCCGATGGTTCCCCGCCGCGGCCTCGCTACCCTTGAGTGGCTATGACACCACGAGCGACAGACACCGCCCGCCCCGCCCGTCTGAAGGTCCTCGCCGCCATGTCCGGCGGCGTGGACTCCGCCGTCGCCGCCGCCCGCGCCGCGGCGGCGGGGCACGACGTCACCGGGGTGCACCTCGCGCTCTCCGCCAACCCGCAGTCCTTCCGCACCGGTGCCCGCGGCTGCTGCACCATCGAGGACTCGCACGACGCCCGCCGCGCCGCCGACGTCATCGGCATCCCGTTCTACGTCTGGGACCTCGCCGAGCGGTTCCGCGAGGACGTCGTGGAGGACTTCGTCAGCGAGTACGCCGCGGGCCGGACGCCCAACCCCTGCCTGCGCTGCAACGAGAAGATCAAGTTCGCGGCGCTGCTGGACAAGGCGCTGGCCCTCGGCTTCGACGCGGTGTGCACCGGCCACTACGCCAAGGTCGTCACCCGCGCCGACGGCAGCCGCGAGCTGCACCGTGCGGCGGACATGGCCAAGGACCAGTCGTACGTCCTCGGCGTGCTGGACGAGCGGCAGCTCGCGCACGCGATGTTCCCGCTCGGCGAGACGGAGACCACGAAGGCCGAGATCCGCGCGGAGGCCGCGGAGCGCGGGCTGTTCGTGGCGAAGAAGCCCGACAGCCACGACATCTGCTTCATCGCGGACGGCGACACCCAGGGCTTCCTCGCCAGCCGCCTCGGCACCGCCGAGGGCGACGTCGTCGACGAGTCCGGCGCCCGCGTCGGCACCCACTCCGGTGCGTACGGCTTCACCGTGGGCCAGCGCAAGGGCCTGGCGCTGGGCCGCCCGGCCCCGGACGGCCGGCCGCGCTACGTGCTCGACATCTCGCCGGTGGACAACACCGTCACGGTCGGCCCCGCCGCGTCCCTGGACGTCGAGTCGCTGACCGCGATCTCGCCGCGCTGGTGCGGCACGCCGCCGGCCGGCCCGGGCGCGTACACCGCCCAACTGCGCGCGCACGGCGGCGAGACGGCGGTGACCGCCGAGGTGGTCGGCGGGGAACTGCGGGTGAGCTTCGCGGCGCCGGTGCGGGGGGTGGCCCCGGGACAGGCGGTGGTGCTGTACGACGGCACGCGCGTGGTCGGCTCCGCGACCATCGCGACGACCCGCCGCGCCGGCGCACCGGCGGCGTAGCCGGCGCCCGGCGCGGCCCGTACCCGACGCGGCTACGCCGCCAGGAACTCCGTGAGAGGCGGCGCCACCGCCTCCGGCGCCACCTCGTGCGTCTGCTCCGGCACCAGCGCGAACCGGCCGTCGCGCACGGTGTCCGCCACCCGGCGTGCCGCGTTCTGGATCCACTCCCAGCTCGCCCCGCCGGCCAGCGCGAGCACCGGCATGGACACCTCCGCCAGCAGCCCGGCAGGCAGCCGGCCGTCGCCGAGGACGTCGTAGTCGTACGCGAGGGTGGGTGCCAGCGCCGTGAAGTCCGCCCACAGGGGCGTGGCCCGCATCTCCCGGACCGCCTCCGGCGGCGCGCCCACGCCGCCGATGAAGTGCGCCACCGCGCCGTCCCGGTCGCCGGCGGCGAGCAGGTCGTACAGCCGGGCGACGCCCGCCGCGTGCGCCTCGTCGTCGTCGGGGCCGCTGTCCTCGGCGCGGAACGGCGGCTCGTAGACCGCGAGGCGGGTGACCGGCAGCCCGGCCGCCGCCGCGCGCAGCGCCAGCACCGCGCCGGAGGACATGCCGTACACCGCGGCGCGTCCGCCGACCGCGTCGATCACCGCGGCCAGGTCCTCGATCTCCCGCTCCGCGACGCCCGTCGGCGGGATCCGGCCCGTGGTGGCGTCGCCGCTGGCGCCCCGGCCGCGGCGGTCGTACAGCACCGCGGTGAGGTGCCGGGAGAGCAGTCCGGCCAGCGGGCCGTCGGCGGTGCGGGCGCACAGCGCGCCCTGGACCAGCACCACGGGCGGGCCGTCGCCCAGCGTCTCGTACGCCAGCGGCGTGCCGTCGGCCGAAACGGTGGTGAGCTGCGTCATGTCGTACTCCTCCGAATTCCTCGCGGGTGCGGGAAGGTTGCCGGAATACTGACCTGCCGCGCGGCCGGAACTCATCGGTCCACGCCGGGGGAGTCCGCGCGTACGGTGTCAGGCATGAACATCTGCGTCTTCCTCTCCGCCGCCGACCTCGACGAGCACTACACGGCGCCCGCCCGCCACTTCGCCGAACTGCTCGGCAAGCGCGGGCACACACTGGTGTGGGGCGGCTCAGATGTGGGCTTGATGAAGGTCGTCGCCGACGGGGTGCAGGAGCACGGCGGGCGGCTCGTCGGGGTCTCGGTGACGTTCCTGGAGGACAAGGCACGCGCGGGCGCCGACGAGATGGTGGTCGCCCGGGACCTGGCGGAGCGCAAGGCGGAGCTGCTCGGCCGCTCCGACGCCGTCGTGATCATGGTCGGCGGCACCGGCACGCTGGACGAGGCCACGGAGATCCTGGAGTTGAAGAAGCACGGGCTGCACACGAAGCCGGTGGTGCTGCTCAACAGCGCGGGCTACTACGACGGGCTGCGCGAGCAGTTCCGGCGGATGGAGGCGGAGGGGTTCCTGCCGCTGCCCCTGACGGACCTGATGTTCTTCGCCGACGACCCGGAGACCGCCATGACGTACCTGGAGGCCGGTCCGGACCCGGCGGTGCGGTGACAGGATGGCCGCATGAGCGAGCGGAGCGAGCGAATCATTCAAAGGTGCGCGCTGTGCTCACAGCCCGCCGAGCGAAGCGAGGCTGGCGCATGAGCGAGATCACCCCTGCCACCACGTACCTGATCACGGGCGCCGGCTCCGGCATCGGCGAGGCGCTGGCGCGGCGGCTGGCCGCGCGCGGGGCCGCCGGGCTGTGGCTCCTCGCCCGCAGCGAGGCCCGCGCCGCCCAGCTCGCGGAGCGGTTCCCCGGGGCGCACACCGTGGTGGCCGACCTCGGCGAGCCGGAGAGCCTGGCCGCTGCGCTGGCGGGACGGGAGCTGCCGGCCCGGCTTGATGCGCTCGTGCACGTCGCGGGCGTGGTGGAGCTGGGCCCGGTCGCGGAGACCACCCCGAAGGTCTGGGCCGAGACGCTGGCGGTCAACCTGACCGGGCCCGCCGAGCTGACCCGGCTGCTGCTGCCGCGGCTGCGGGCGGCGCGGGGGCACGCCGTGTTCGTCAACTCCGGCGCCGGGCTGAGCGCGGGGCCCGGGTGGGGCTCGTACGGCGCGAGCAAGCACGGGCTGAAGGCGCTGGCCGACGCGCTGCGCGCCGAGGAGGCCGGCAGCGGTGTACGGGTCACCACGGTCTACCCGGGCCGCACGGCCACCCCGATGCAGGCGAAGGTGCACCGCCAGGAGGGCCGGGAGTACGACCCGGGGCGCTGGATCGACCCCGAGTCGGTGGCGACGACCCTGCTGACGGCCCTGGACCTGCCGCGCGACGCCCAGCTCACCGACGTCTCCGTACGCCCCGGCCCGTAGCCCGGCGCACCGCCCGGCGCGGCTTTCGGCATACCCTCACCCTCGTGAATGAGACAGCGACGCGCCCGTGGGGTGCCGGTGCCGCCACCGGCGTGGGGTCCATGCCCGGCGGTGACGCGCGGGAGACCGCGCGCACCGTGACCGGTGAGGTCGGCGGCTTCCCGTTCCTGCCCGAGCTGCCCGCGCGCGGGCCGGGCGCCGACATGGTCGGCCGCAGCGCCGGGATGCTCGTCGACGTCTACGCGCACCTGCAGCCCAGCGGCTGGCGCATCGCCGACCGCCCGGGGCTCGACACCCGCAGGGCCCGCTCCTGGCTGGGCGAGGACCTGGACGCGCTGGAGGAGTTCACCCAGGGCTTCACCGGCCCGCTGAAGGTCCAGGCCACCGGGCCGTGGACGCTCGCTGCCGCGCTGGAACTCAAGGGCGGCGAGGCCGCGCTGCGCGACCCCGGCGCCTGCCGCGACCTGGCCGCCTCGCTCGCCGAGGGGCTGCGCGGGCATCTGGCGGACGTACGCCGCCGGGTGCCCGGCGCCGAGGTGGTGCTGCAGCTCGACGAGCCGTCGGTCACCGCCGTGCTCACCGGCCGGATCGCCACCGCCAGCGGCTACCGCACCTACCGGGCCGTGGACCGCGCCGTGGTCGAGTCCACCCTGCGCGACGTGATCGACGCCGCCGGGGCCCCCGTCGTCGTCCACTCGTGCGCGCCGGACGTGCCCTTCGCGCTGCTGCACCGCGCGGGGGCTGCGGCCGTGTCGTACGACGCGGCGCTGCTCACCGAGCGTCAGGACGAAGCGGTCGGCGAGGCGGTGGAGGGCGGGCTCGGGCTCTTCGCGGGCGTGGTGCCGGCGCTCGCCGGTGCGCCCGCCGCCGCGCCCGCCGGCGCCGGTGAGATGTCAGACCCTGCCGGTAGCGTCGGGGGTGTCAGGACGTGGTGGCGCAGGCTGGGGCTGTCGCCGCAGGCGCTCGCGGGCGCCGTGGTGATCACTCCGGCGTGCGGCCTCGCGGGTGCAGAACCGGCGTACGCCCGCCGGGCCCTCGCCCACTGCGTCCGTGCCGCGGGGTCCCTCGCCAGGGACCCGGAGTGACAACGGGAGGCCCGGTGTGAGTACGGACAGCGTGGCGCGTGAGCGGCATCGGCTGCTGGCCGAGCAGATCGAGGAGCACCGCTTCAGGTATTACGTGACGACGCCCGTCATCAGCGACGCCGACTTCGACAAGCTGCTGCGGGAGCTGGAGGGGCTGGAGGAGGAGCACCCGGAGCTGCGCACGCCCGACTCGCCGACGCAGAAGGTCGCCGGGGCGTACGAAACGGAGTTCACCTCCGTCCAGCACCGCCGGCGGATGCTCTCCCTGGACAACGCGTTCACGGACGAGGAGCTGGACGCCTGGGCCGACCGGATGGCCAAGGAGCTGGACCCCCAGCCGTATCACCTGCTCTGCGAGCTGAAGGTCGACGGCCTCGCGGTCAATCTGACGTACGAGCACGGCCGGCTGGTCCGCGGCGCCACCCGCGGCGACGGCCGCGCCGGCGAGGACATCACGCCGAACATCCGCACCATCGGCGAGATCCCGCACCGCCTGAAGGGGGAGAACGTCCCGGACCTCGTCGAGATCCGCGGCGAGGTGTACTTCACGCTCCCGGAGTTCCAGCAGCTCAACGCGGATCTCGTGGCCGACGGCAAACCCCCCTTCGCCAACCCGCGCAACTCCGCGGCCGGTTCGCTGCGCCAGAAGAACCCCCAGGTCAGCGCCTCCCGCCCGCTGCACATGGTGGTCCACGGCATCGGCGAGATCGACGGCGTCCGCCTTGAGCGCCTCTCCGGGGCGTACGACCTGCTGGGGGAGTGGGGCCTGCCCACCTCGCCGTACACGAGGGTGGTCGACGGCATCGACGGCGTACGGGCCTACATCGCGAGCTACGCCGACCGCCGCCACGGCGTGGCGTACGAATTCGACGGCGTCGTCGTCAAGCTCGACGAGATCGCCCTGCAGGGCCGCCTGGGCTCCACGTCCCGCGCGCCGCGCTGGGCCATCGCCTGGAAGTTCCCGCCGGAGGAGGTCAACACCAAGCTCGTCGACATCCGCGTCGGCGTCGGGCGCACCGGGCGGGTCACGCCGTACGCGGTGGTCGAGCCCGTGACGGTGGCCGGCTCCGAGGTCGAGTTCGCCACGCTGCACAACCAGGACGTGGTCAAGGCCAAGGGCGTCCTCATCGGCGACACGGTCGCGCTGCGCAAGGCGGGCGATGTAATCCCCGAGATCCTGGGGCCGCTGACCGACCTCAGGGACGGCAGCGAGCGGGAGTTCGTGATGCCCGCGGAGTGCCCCGAGTGCGGCACGGCGCTCAGACCCATGAAGGAGGGCGACGTCGACCTGCGCTGCCCCAACGCCCGGTCCTGCCCGGCCCAGCTCCGCGAGCGGCTGTTCTACCTCGCCGGCCGCCGCTGCCTGGACATCGAGAACTTCGGGTACGTCGCCGCGACCGCGCTCACCCAGCCGCTGGAGCCGGACCAGCCGCCGCTGAAGGACGAGGGCGGCCTTTTCGACCTGAAGGTCGAGGACCTGCTGCCCATCAAGTCGTACGTCCTGGACCAGGACACCGGCCTGCCCAAGCGCGACCCGGAGACGGGTGCGGAGAAGGTCGTCACCTTCTTCGCCAACAAGGAGGGCAACCCGAAGAAGAACACCGAGCTGATGCTCGGTCACATCCAGGCGGCCAAGGACCGGCCGCTGGCCCGGGTCATCGCCGGGCTGTCCATCCGGCACGTCGGGCCGGTCGCCGCGGAGGCGCTGGCCCGCGAGTTCCGCTCGATCGAGCGCATCATGGCGGCGAGCGAGGAGGAGCTGGCCGCGGCCGAGGGCGTCGGGCCCACCATCGCCGCCTCGCTGACGCAGTGGTTCGCCGAGGACTGGCACCGCGAGATCGTCGAGCGGTGGCGGGCGGCGGGCGTCCGGATGGAGGAGGAGGCGGACGAGTCGGAAGGTTCACGTCCGCTGGAGGGTCTGACCGTCGTCGTCACGGGAACACTTCAGTCGCACACCCGGGACGGCGCGAAGGAGGCACTGCAGACCCGCGGCGCGAAGGTGACGGGCTCGGTCTCCAAGAAGACCGACTTCGTCGTCGCCGGCGACAACCCGGGTTCCAAGTACGACAAGGCCGTGCAGTTGAAGGTCCCGCTCCTCGACGACGCGGGCTTCGCCGTCCTCCTCGAGCAAGGTCCCGACGCCGCCCGCGAGGCCGCCGTGACACCGCCTGAGTAGCCGTCGCAGCCCGGGTTTGTCGATTGCTGACCGAATGCTGACCGAAACCCGGCGAGTCGGGGGCAATCGGGCGACCGCAGCCGATCGCCGCCCCAGACCGCCTTTCGCGGCCTAGTGTGGATGGGCGCGCCGACGCGCGCCCCAGGCGGTGAGAGGGACGGGATGCGACCGACGGAGAGCACGGAACCGGCGCCGGTGCTGCGCCGGTTGGTGCTGCCCGCCCTGCCGTGGCTGGTGCAGTCCGCCGGCGGCCTGGTGTTCGCCCTCGGCGTGCTGTACGGGCTGCGGCAGGGCCACTCCCTCTTCCCGCGCGGCACCGCGGGCTGGGGCCTGGTCGTCCTGACGGCCCTCCTCATCGCCCATCTGGTCGCACCCGGCCGCGACCGCTGGTCCGGCGGCAACGGCTCGGCCGCCGCGCTCACCCTCGCCGTGCTGCTGCTCTACGGCTGGTTCCCGGCCGCGGTCGTCAGCCTGCTGGTCATCGCCGCCGTCGCCGCCGTCCGCAGCCCGCACCGCCGCGAGGTGCCGGTGCACGCCGCCGTCGAGGTCCTCGGCATCTCCTCGGCCGCCGTCGTGCTGTGGACCTGCGGTGAGAGCCCCACGGTCGAGGAGCCCTGGGAGCCCGCCTCCTGGGACGCGTACGCGCTGCCCGAGCTGATCGCCGCCGCGCTGTCGTACGTCCTGGTGACCCGCGTGCTCACCTGGTACGCGACCCCCGGCCACCGCGAGGGCCCCGGCCTGCTCGCCCGCGCCGCCCTCACCCGCCAGGGCCTGGGCGGCGCGGCGCTGCTCGGCATCGCGCCGCTCATCATCGTCGTCGCCGTCAACACCCCCGTGCTGCTGCCCCTGTTCGCCGTGCCGCTCATCGCGCTGGACTCCAGCCTGTGGATGGCCCGCGCCCGCGTCGAGGAGCAGTTGCGCGACCCGCTGACCGGGCTGCCCAACCGCCAGTGGCTGCTGGAGCGGACCCGGCATGCCCTCGGCGAGGCCGAGAGCACGGGCCGCCGCGCCGCCCTCGTCCTCATCGACCTCGACCGCTTCCGCGCCGTCAACGACACCCTGGGCCACCGCGCCGGTGACCGGCTGCTGCTCCAACTCGCCGGCCGGCTGCGGCTCGCGCTGCCCCGCGGCGCGGAGGCCGCCCGCCTCGGCGGCGACGAGTTCGCCGTGCTCATCCCGCTGACCGACTCCGCCACCAGCGCCCAGCGGGTGGCCCGTACGCTCGTCGCCGCCCTCGGCTCGCCGCTCGACCTCGACGGGATGAGCCTGGTGCTGGAGGCCAGCGCCGGCGTCGCCGTCTACCCCGAGCACGCCGCCGAGACCGAGGGCCTGCTCCAGCGCGCCGACGTGGCGATGTACCAGGCCAAGCGGGACCGCAGCGGCGTCGAGGTCTACGAGGCCCGCCGCGACGGCAACACCCCCGACCGGCTCGGCCTGCTGGGCGACCTGCGCCGTGCGCTCCAGGCCCGCGAGGTGGCGCTGCACTACCAGCCCAAGGTCGGCTTCGACGGCCGCGTCGTCGGCCTGGAGGCCCTGGTCCGCTGGGCGCACCCGGAGCGCGGGCACGTCAGCCCGGAGGAGTTCATCGCCATCGCCGAGACCTCGGGCCTGATGCCGGTGCTCACGGAGTACGTGCTGGAGACCGCGCTCGCCCAGGTCGCCGACTGGCGCGCCGCCGGCCTCCGGGTCCCCGTCGCCGTCAACGTCTCGCCGCGCGACGTGCACACGCCCGGGTTCGCCGGCGCCGTCGCCGCCCGCCTGGCCCGGCACGGGGTGCCGCCCGGCGCGCTGCAGTTGGAGATAACGGAGCACGTGCTGCTGGAGGACCCGCAGCGGGCGGCCGACACCCTCGCCGGGCTCACCGGGCACGGCGTGAAGATGTCGCTCGACGACTTCGGCACCGGCTACTCCTCGCTGGTCCATCTGCGCCGGCTGCCGGTCAGCGAGTTGAAGATCGACCGCTCGTTCGTCGCCCGGCTCGCCGTCGACCCGGAGGACCTGGAGATCGTCCGCTGCACCGTCGACCTCGCGCACTCCCTCGGCCTGCGCGTCGTCGCCGAGGGCGTCGAGGACGACGAGACCTGGGAGCACCTGCGCGACCTCGGCTGCGACGCCGTGCAGGGCTGGCTCGTCGCCGCCGCCATGCCGCCGCAGGAGACCACGGCATGGCTGCGCGCCAGGGGTCCTGGACCCGCCGGGGTCAGGGCGCTGCCGGCCGCGGCGGGCGCCGTGCACGGCCCGGCGGAGAAGCCGGCGGGGGAGGACGGGGCCGAGCAGCAGCCGGACGAGGCGGAGGAGCCGGTGAAACCGGCGAAGTGACCGGCGTCCGGGCGCGGGTGGCGCACCCGGGCGGCCGGCGTCCTGCGTACCTCCCGGTGCCTCCCGGCGGGGCGTACGGGCGGCCGGAACCGCCCCGCCGGGAAACCCGGTCGGGCGCACCGCCCCGCGCCCCATAGGATTGCCCCAAACCGTCACACCACCCTGTGAGGATGACCCGCATGCCTGGCATCACGCGCGAGGAGGTCGCCCACCTCGCCCGGCTGGCGCGCCTGGAGCTGAGCGGCGAGGAGCTGGACCACTTCGCCGGCCAGCTCGACGCCATCATCGGCGCAGTCGCCCGCGTCGCCGACGTGGCCGGCGAGGACGTACCGCCGACGTCCCACCCGCTGCCCCTGACGAACGTCATGCGCCCGGACACCGTCCGGCCGAGCCTGACCGCGCAGCAGGCGCTCTCCGGCGCGCCCGCGCAGGAGCAGCAGCGTTTCACGGTGCCGCAGATCCTGGGGGAGGAGTGACCGTGGCGGACAGCTCGGGAATCATCAGGCAGACCGCGGCCGAGACCGCCGCGAAGATCGCTGCCGGCGACCTCACCGCCGTCGAGGTGGCCGAGGCCCATCTCGCCCGCATCGACGCCGTGGACGAGAAGGTGCACGCCTTCCTCCACGTCGACCGCGAGGGCGCGCTGGCCCGCGCCCGGGCCGTGGACGCCAAGCGGGAGCGCGGCGAGAAGCTCGGCCCGCTGGCCGGCGTGCCGCTGGCGCTGAAGGACATCTTCACCACCGAGGGCGTGCCCACGACCGCCGGGTCGAAGATGCTCGAGGGCTGGATCCCGCCGTACGACGCGACCGTGACCCGGCGGCTGAAGGAAGCCGACGTCGTCATCCTCGGCAAGACCAACATGGACGAGTTCGCCATGGGCTCCTCCACCGAGAACAGCGCCTACGGCCACACCGGCAACCCCTGGGACCTCACCCGCACCCCCGGCGGCTCCGGCGGCGGCTCGTCGGCCGCCATCACCGCGCACATGGCGGCGCTGGCCATCGGCACCGACACCGGCGGCTCCATCCGCCAGCCCGCGGCCGTCACCGGCACCGTCGGCGTCAAGCCGACCTACGGCGGCGTCTCCCGGTACGGGATGATCGCGTTCTCCTCCAGCCTCGACCAGGGCGGCCCGTGCGCCCGCACCGTGCTCGACGCGGCGCTGCTGCACGAGGTGCTCGCCGGCCACGACCCGATGGACTCCACCTCCGTCGACGCCCCCGTCCCGCCCGTCGTCGAGGCCGCGCGCAGCGGCTCGGTGGCCGGGATGCGCGTCGGCGTGGTCAAGGAGTTCCGCGGCGAGGGCTACCAGGCCGGCGTCATCCAGCGCTTCGACGAGGCCGTCGAGCTGCTGCGCGAGCTGGGCGCCGAGGTCGTGGAGGTGTCCTGCCCGACGTTCGACAGGGCGCTTGCCGCGTACTACCTGATCGCGCCCGCCGAGTGCTCCTCGAACCTCGCGCGCTACGACGGCCTGCGCTACGGCCTGCGCACCGGCGACGACGGCACGCACTCCGCCGAGGAGGTCACCTCCCTGACCCGCGAGGCGGGCTTCGGCCCGGAGGTCAAGCGCCGGATCATGCTCGGCACGTACGCGCTCAGCTCCGGCTACTACGACGCCTACTACGGCTCGGCGCAGAAGGTCCGCACCCTCATCACCCGCGACTTCGAGCGCGCCTACGAGCAGGTCGACGTGCTTCTCTCGCCGACCACCCCGACGACGGCGTTCCCGATCGGCGAGCGGGTCGACGACCCGATGGCGATGTACCTCGCCGACCTGTGCACCATCCCGTCCAACCTGGCCGGCAACGCCGCCATGTCGCTGCCCTGCGGCCTCGCGCCGGAGGACGGGCTCCCGGTGGGGCTGCAGATCATCGCCCCCGCCATGGCCGACGACCGGCTCTACAAGGTCGGTGCCGCGGTGGAGGCCGCGTTCACCGACCGGTGGGGCCACCCCCTGCTGGAGGAGGCACCCGCCCTATGAGCAAGTTCGCCAAGGCCAAGGACTTCAAGAAGTCCAAGACCGGTCTGTACATCTCCCTCGCGTCCACGCTCTTCGGCGCGGTCGGCATCGTCAAGCAGATGAAGCAGGCGCGCCTCGACGAGGACCGGCTGCGCCAGCTCGACGCCGCGGTGTCCGCCGCCGCCATGGCCACCGGCGTCGCCCTGCTGCTGCGTGAGCTGCGCCGGAAGAACGACGACGACATCCTCGCCGGCTGAGCGGGCCGCGCCGGGGTCGAGAGGCTGGAAGAGAGCTTTGACCGTGCGTAAAGGGCGCAGGCCCCGTATTTCAGGGCGGGGTGGGCTCGGCGCCGTCGGTGGCGTGCCCAGATTCGCCGGTACGGTCGGCGGCCTCGGCGATGGCGAGTGGGACGACGGCCGCGACGCGGCGCCCCCGGCTGGTGATGTAGGTGGTCCGCCCGCGGGCGGACGCGGCGTTGAGCACGTCGGCGAGGTGGCGCCGGGTATCAGCCACGGACAGGTCGATCGGCTCGTCATTCATGTACATCACAGTACGTGGGCGCTTCAACCCGTGTACGCTCATGTACATGCAGCTCCGCTACAACTTCCGCCTCATGCCCACGCCGGGCCAGCGCGTCGCGCTGGCCAAGGCGTTCGGGTGCACGCGGGTGGTCTTCAACGATGGGCTGCGCCTCCGGCAGGAGGCCCACACGGCCGGGCTGCCGCACATCAGCGACACCGACCTGCAGAAGCAGGTCATCACCGCCGCCAAGCAGACCCCGGAACGGGCGTGGCTTGCCGAGGTGTCATCGGTCGTCCTCATTCAGGCGCTCGCCGACCTGCACACTGCGTACCGGAACTTCTTCACCTCTGTCACCGGCCGACGGAAGGGGGGAAAGGTCTCACCGCCCCGGTACCGCTCCCGAAAGGACAACCGGCAGACGATCCGGCTCACCCGCAACGGCTTCCGGCTCCGGCAGGACGGCACACTGAACATCGCGAAGGTCGGCGATGTGAAGGTCCGTTGGTCCCGCTCGCTGCCGTCCGCTCCGTCGTCGGTGACGGTGGTCAGGGACGCGGCCGGCCGGTACTTCGCGAGCTTCGTCGTGGTCACCGACCCCGCCGCGGACCTGGACCGGATGCCTGCCACCCATGCCGACGTCGGCATCGACCTGGGGCTGACGCATTTCGCGGTGCTCTCCGACGGCACGAAGGTCGACGCCCCGAAGTTCTTGCGTCGCGCCGAACGGAAACTCCGCAAGGCCCAACAAGCTCTCTCCCGCAAGGCGAAGGGCAGCAACAACCGCAAGAAGGCCGTCGTCAAGGTCGCCCTGCAGTACGCGCGGGTGGCGGCCGCGCGGCGGGACCACCATCACAAGCTGTCCACGGGACTGATCCGCGAGAACCAAGCGATCTACGTCGAGGACTTGTGTGTGAAGGGTCTGGCCCGTACGCGGCTGGCGAAGTCGATTCACGACGCCGGCTGGTCTCGGTTCGTCGCGATGCTGGAGTACAAGGCCGCCCGCTACGGGCGCTCCTTCGCCCGTGTCGACCGCTGGCTGCCCTCTTCGCAGACCTGCTCCGCCTGCGGCGTCATCGACGGGCCCAAGCCCCTCGGCATCCGTGCGTGGACGTGCGGAGCATGCCAGACCACCCACGACCGGGACGTGAACGCTGCCCAGATCGTCCTCGCCGCCGGACGGGCGGAGAGACAAAACGCCTGCGGAGGGACCGTAAGCCCTCCCGTCTGACGGAAGGCAGGACCCGGTGAACCAGGAACCCACCTCAAGGCGAGCCGCCAAGGCGGATGCCAGGGAGGGAATCTCCCGCCTTCAGGCGGGAGAGGACGTCAATGTCACGTACGAGGACGCCCTCGCGACGTACGAGCCGGTGCTGGGCCTGGAGGTCCACGTCGAGCTCGGCACCGCGACCAAGATGTTCTGCGGCTGCGCCACCACGCTGGGCGCCGGGGCCAACACCCAGACCTGCCCCGTCTGCCTCGGCCTGCCCGGCGCGCTGCCGGTGGTCAACGAGACGGGCGTGGAGTCCGCGGTCAAGATCGGCCTGGCGCTGAACTGCCAGATCGCCGAGTGGTGCCGCTTCGCCCGGAAGAACTACTTCTATCCGGACATGCCGAAGAACTTCCAGACCTCGCAGTACGACGAGCCCATCGCGTACGACGGCTACCTCGACGTCGAGGTCGACGACGAGGTCTTCCGGGTCGAGATCGAACGCGCCCACATGGAGGAGGACACCGGCAAGTCCACGCACGTCGGCGGCGCCACCGGCCGGATCCACGGCGCCTCGCACTCGCTGCTGGACTACAACCGGGCGGGCATCCCGCTGATCGAGATCGTCACCAAGCCGATCACCGGCGCCGGCGCCAAGGCGCCCGACGTGGCGAAGGCGTACGTGGCCGAGCTGCGGGAGCTGATCAAGGCCCTCGGCGTCTCCGAGGCCCGCATGGAGCAGGGGCAGATGCGCTGCGACGTGAACCTGTCGCTGATGCCGGCCGGCGCCACCGTCTTCGGCACCCGCAGCGAGACGAAGAACGTCAACTCGCTGCGGAGCGTCGAGCGCGCGGTGCGCTCGGAGGTCATCCGGCACGCCGGAGTCCTCGACGGCGGCGGCAAGATCGTTCAGGAGACCCGCCACTTCCACGAGGACACCGGCACCACCACCTCGGGCCGGACGAAGGAGGAGGCGGAGGACTACCGCTACTTCCCCGAGCCCGACCTCGTGCCGGTCGCGCCCGCCCGCGAGTGGGTGGAGAAGCTGCGCGCCGGGCTGCCGGAGCTGCCGCGGCTGCGCCGCAACCGGCTGCGCGAGGAGTGGGGCGTCTCCGGCCACGACATGCAGTCCATCCTCAACGCCGGTGCCATCGGCCCGATCGTCGCGACCATCGACGCGGGCGCGGACGCCGCGGCGGCGCGCAAGTGGTGGATGGGCGAGCTGGCGCGGCGGGCCAACGAGGACGGCGTCGACCTGGCCGATCTGGCGATCACGCCCGAGCAGGTCGCGCGGGTGGCGGCGCTGGTCGCGGAGGGCAAGCTGAACGACAAGCTGGCCCGCCAGGTCATCACCGGCGTCCTCGGCGGCGAGGGCACGCCGGACGAGGTGGTGGACAAGCGCGGCCTGGCCATCGTCAAGGACGAGGGCGCACTCGGCGCCGCGGTCGACGAGGCCATCGCCGCCAACCCGGCCATCGCGGACAAGATCCGCGGCGGCAAGGTGCAGGCGGCGGGGGCGCTGGTCGGTGCGGTGATGAAGGCCACCCGCGGGCAGGCGGACGCCGCCCGGGCCCGGGAGCTGATCATGGAGAAGCTGGGCGTAGCAGACTGACCGTGTGAAAAGGGCCACTCTCCGGACAAACGATCTCCTGCGCCTGCAACAGTGGCAGGTGCAGGAGTCTTTGAGGGCGGGCCTCCCTGAAAGATCGCGAATCTCAGGGAGCTGCCCGTGTCCTCTCTCGCCCGGTGGTGTCTACGCCGCCGTCTGGTCGTCGTGCTGCTCTGGCTCGCCGCCTTCGCCGGCGCCGCCGTCGCGGCGTCCCTGCTGGGGCCGGCGTACTCCAACGACTACGACGTCCCCGGCACCGAGTCCGACCGGGCGCAGGTGCTCATGGCCGAGGCGTTCCCCGGCCTCGACGGCGTCGCGGACACCGTCGTCTGGCACGACGACGGCGGGGTGCGCGACCCGCAGACGACCGAGCGGATGGACGCGGCGCTGACGCGGATCGCCGGGCTGCCGGGGGTCGCGGAGGTGGCCGGGCCGTACGGCTCGTACGCTGCCGGCCCCGGTGGCACCGCGGGCGGCGGCGAGGCCGGCGGCGAGGGCGGGGCGGTCAGCGCCGACGGGCGCACGGCGTACGCCACCGTCACGTACGACACCCCCGTGGCCGACCTGGCGACGGGTGACGTCCGCAAGGTCGTCGACACCGCCGTGACGGCGGCCGGTGACGGTCTGGAGGTCGCCGTGGGCGGCCCCGGCGCCGGGCTGCTGCAGGCGCCCTCCGTGCACTACGGCGAGGCCGTCGGGGTGGTCGTCGCGGCCGTCGTGCTCTTCGTCGCGTTCGGCTCGCTCGCCGCGATGGCGCTGCCGATCGCGACCGCGCTCGTCGGCGTCGGCACGGCGTACTGGTGCATCACCCTCCTCGGCCACGCCATGGCCGTCGCCGACTTCGCGCCCATGCTCGGCCTGCTCGTCGGCCTCGGTGTCGGCATCGACTACGCCCTGTTCATCGTCACCCGGCACCGCCGCGGGCTGCGCGAGGGGCTGCCGGTGGGCGAGGCCGCGCAGCGCGCCGTGGCCACGGCCGGGCGGGCGGTGGTCTTCGCCGGCGTCACCGTGTGCATCGCGCTGCTCGGCATGCTCGTGCTGCGGCTGAACTTCCTCATCGGCGTGGCCGTCGCCGCCTCGCTGACCGTCGCGCTCACCGTCGCCGCCTCGATCACGCTGCTGCCGGCGCTGCTCGGCGTCATCGGCATGAAGGCGCTCAGCCGCCGCGAGCGGCGCGCGCTGGCCGAGAACGGCCCGCGGCCCGAGGTGCCGCGCGGGCTCGCCGCCCACTGGGCGGCCTTCGTCCAGCGCCGGCCGCGGCTGCTGGGCGTGCTCGCGGTGGCGCTGATGGGCGTCCTCGCGCTGCCCGTCGCCGCGCTCCACCTGGGCAGCTCCGACCAGGGCAACCACCCCGCGAGCGCCACCACCAGGCAGGCGTACGACCTGCTGGCCGGGGGCGCCGCCCAGGCCGGCGGCTCCGGGGCGGGCTTCGGCCCCGGCAGCAACGGACCGCTCACCCTCGTCGCCCGCCTCGACGGCGCGGGCGACCGGGTGGCCTTCGACGCGCTGCCCGGGACGCTGCGCGGCACGCCGGGCGTCGCCGACGCCACCGCCGCGGTGTACGGGCAGGGCGGCGGCACCGGGATGATCACCGTCACCCCGCGGACCGCGCCGCAGGACGAGGCGACGTCGGACCTGGTGGACCGGCTGCGCACGGACGTGCTGCCGGAGGCCGTCGACGGCACGTCGATGCAGGTGCACGTGGGCGGGATCACCGCCGCCCAGGACGACTTCGCCGAGGTGATCGTCGGCAAGCTGCCGCTCTTCGGCGGCGTCGTGATCGCACTGGGCTGCCTGCTGCTGCTCGTGGCGTTCCGCAGCGTCGCCGTGCCGCTGAAGGCCGCGCTGATGAACGTGCTGGCCGTGACGGCGTCCTTCGGGGTGGTGGTGGCGGTCTTCCAGTGGGGCTGGGGGAGCGGGCTGCTGGGCCTTGACGCCACGGGGCCGATAGAGCCATTCCTGCCGGTGATCATGATCTCCGTGCTCTTCGGGCTCTCGATGGACTACCAGGTCTTCCTCGTCAGCCGGATGTACGAGGAGTGGCGGGCCACCCGCGACAACCGGCGGGCGGTGCGCGTCGGGCTCGCCGAGACCGGCCGGGTGATCAACTCTGCGGCGCTCATCATGATCGCGGTCTTCTCGGCG
This sequence comes from Streptomyces sp. CNP082, assembly GCF_059570535.1. Lineage (NCBI taxonomy): Bacteria > Bacillati > Actinomycetota > Actinomycetes > Kitasatosporales > Streptomycetaceae > Streptomyces > Streptomyces sp. CNP082. The sequence continues at coordinate 239,684 of NZ_JCANSZ010000003.1, read as the reverse complement.
TTCGCGCTGGGCGGCGACCGGATCATCGCGATGTTCGGGGTGGGTCTTGCCGCGGCGGTGGCGCTGGACGCCTTCGTACTGCGCACGCTGCTGGTGCCGGCGCTGATGCACCTGCTGGGCCGGGCCAACTGGTGGCTGCCGTACTGGCTGGAGCGGCGGCTGCCGCGCATCGGCGTCGAAGGTCCCGGCCAGCCGGCGGCGGCCGAGCACCTGGAGGTGCCGCAGGAGCAGGCCGCCCGCTGACCCGCGGCCAGGGCCCCGCGTCCAGGGCCCCGCGTCCAGGGCCCCGCGGCCAGGGCCCGTGGAGCCGGCGACGGCCGCGTCCGCACGGCCGCCGTGCCCGACCGGTGAGAAAACCGATACCTCGCTGTCAGTGCAGCGTGCGATGCTCGACAGCGTGCAGAGCCGATCCATCAGCCCGGTGTTCGCAGGCCGTCATGACGAGTTGAAGACCCTTGACGCCGCGCTCGCCCGCGCCGCCCTCGGCGAGCCGCAGGTGCTGCTCGTGGGCGGCGAAGCAGGCGTGGGCAAGAGCCGCCTGCTGGACGAGTTCCTGGAGGCCGCGCAGGGCGCCGGTGCGGTCACCGCCGTCGGCGGCTGTCTGGAGCTGGGCGCCGACGGCCTGCCGTTCGTGCCGTTCGCCACCGCGCTGCGCGTGCTGCACCGCCAGCTCGGCCCCGAGCTGGCGGAGCTGGCCGCCGGTCAGGAGCCGGTGCTCGCCCGGCTGCTGCCCGACCTGGGCCCGGTCACCGAGGAGCCGCACGGCCAGGACAACCGGGCCCGCCTCTTCGAGCTGACCGTCGGCCTGCTGGAGCGGCTGGCCGCCGACCGCACGGTGGTGCTTGCCCTGGAGGACCTGCACTGGGCGGACCGCTCCACCCGCGAGCTGCTCGGCTATCTCGTCCGGTCGGTCCAGGGCGCCCGGCTGGTGATCCTCATGACGTACCGCTCCGACGACGTCCACCGCCGCCATCCGCTGCGCCCCTTCCTCGCTGAGCTGGACCGGCTGCGCTCCGTGCAGCGGCTGGAGCTGGCCCGGCTCAGCGAGGAGGAGGTGCGCAGCCAGCTCGCCGGCATCCGCGGCGTGGCCGAGCCCGAGCGCGAGCTGACCGCCGAGGTGTATGCGCGCAGCGAGGGCATCCCCTTCTTCGTCGAGGAGCTGGCCCTCAGCGACGACGTCGGCAGCCTCAGCGACTCCCTGCGCGACCTGCTGCTCGTACGGGTCGAGGCGCTGCCCGAGAGCGCCCAGCGCGTGGTGCGCCTGGCCGCGCGCAACGCGCGCGTCCCGCACGCCCTGCTCGCCGTCGTCTCCGGCTTCGCCGAGGACGAGCTGATCGAGGGCCTGCGCGCCGCCGTGGGGGCGAACGTGCTGGTGCCCGACGAGGAGGGCGAGGCGTACCGCTTCCGGCACGCGCTGCTGCGCGAGGCCGTCCTCGACGACCTGCTGCCCGGTGAGCGCACCCGCCTCAGCCGGCGGTACGCGGAGGCCCTGGAGGCCGACCCCGCCCTGGTCGCGGCGGAGGAGCGGGCGACCCGGCTGGCGAGCTACTGGTACTACGCGCGCGACGCCGCCAAGGCCCTGCCCGCCGTCCTGACCGCCGCCCTCGAAACCCGCGCCCGGCACGCCTATGCCGAGCAGCTCAAGCTGCTGGAGCGGGCGTTGGAGCTGTGGGACGAGGTGCCGCCGGAGGAGCGCCGCGGGCTGCCGGCGCAGGGCCCGCTGGAGTCGTATCCGCCGTGCGGCTGCGGGGACCGGCCGGAGGAGATCGAGCTGCACCTGGTCGACCTGATGGCCCACGCCGCGTACGCGGCCCGGCTGGACGGCCAGTGGGAGCCGGCGCTGAAGTTCGTGAAGAAGGCGCTGATGGTCATCGACGAGACGCGGGAGCCGCTGCGCGCCGCCTGGTTCTGGCTGGAGCGCTCCAAGCTCATCGCGCTGGCCGGCCGCGGCGACGGCCGCGCGGAGCTGACCCGGGCGCAGGAGCTGGTGCATGAGCTGCCGGCGTCGGCCACTCACGCCGACGTCCTGGCGCACGTGGCGATGTGGGACCTGCTGCACGCCTCCGATATGGACAGCATGGCGCTCGCCGAGCGCGCCGTGGAGCTGGCCCGGCAGGCCGGCGCCGGGGACGTCGAGCTGGGCGCGCGGATCACGCTGTGCACACTGCGCTCGGCCAAGGGCGACTCCGACGCCTGGATCGCCGAGCTGTACGAGATCCGCGAGCTGGCCGCGCAGCGGGGCGCGTTCCGCGAGCTGGGCCGCGTGCACATCAACCTCTGCGACGCGCTGGAGAAGGTCGGCCGGTCCGCGGAGGCGGTCGAGACGGGCCTCGCCGGCATGCAGGACATGCACAGCCGCGGGCTGTACGACGCCGCCGCCTTCGCCGCGCTCAACGTCGTGGAGTCGCTGACCTCGCTGGGCGAGTGGGACCGCGCCGAGCAACTGCGCCAGGAGTGGATGCGGTTCGCGGTCGGCTCCCGTACCAGCGCGTCCGTGGCGCTCCGGCGGGCCCAGTTGGCGCTGCTGCGCGGGGAGTTCGAGCTCGTCCCCGAGCTGATCGACGCGGCCCGCCGCAACCGGGGACGCAACGACGGCGAGCCGCAGTACGAACTGCCGTTCGCCGCCGTGGAGATGAGCGCGCTGCGGATGCTGGGCCGGGTGCCGGAGGCGCTCGACGTGCTGGAGCGGCACCTGGCGATGCTGCCGATGCGCGGCCAGGAGACGTACGTCTGGGAGTTCCTCATCGCCGCGGCCCGGCTGGCGGCGGACGTCGCCGGGGTGCCGGGCGCGCCCGAGGCGCGGCGCGCGGAGATCGTGGCGCGGCTGACGGACGCGGCGGCGGTCCTGCCGGCCGAGGGACCGCTGTGGACGCCGCAGTCCCGCCTCTTCGCCGCCGAACTGGCCCACGCCCGCGGCACGGCCGACCCCGGCGTGTGGGCCGCGGCTGCCGCGGCCTACGAGCCGCTCGGCCACCCGCACACGCTGGCGCACATCGCACACCGCCGGGCGGAGGCGCAGCTCGCCGGCGCCGCGGGCGGCGGTGGTGCGGGCGGTGCGGGTGCGGCGGCCCGCGACGCCGCGACGCCGCTGCTGGCGGAGGCGCACGCGACGGCCGTCCGCCTCGGCGCGGCCCCGCTCCGCGAGGCCGTGGAGCAGCTCGCCGGCCGCGCCCGCGTCCCCCTCGGCCCGGCGTCCCGGCCGCCGGCGGACCCGGTGGAGTCGCTGGGCCTGACGGCCCGGGAGACGGACGTGCTGCGGCGGGTGGCCGCGGGGCGGAGCAACCGCGAGATAGCGCAGGAGCTGTTCATCGCGCCGAAGACGGCGAGCGTGCACGTGTCGAACCTGATGGCGAAGCTGGGTGTCTCCAACCGCGGCGAGGCGGCGGCGGTGGCCCATCGGCTGCGGCTGTTCGAGGACGAGTAGCGCGCCCAGGCATCCCCCCCCGGGTACGCGGGCCGGGTCAGCCTCGCCGCCGCTCCGGAGCTGCCGGTCTCTCCGCGGGCTTACGCGCTTTCGAACAACCGCAGCCGGTGGGCCACGGCCGCGGCTTCGCCGCGGTTGGACACGCCCAGCTTGGCCATCAGGTTCGACACGTGCACACTCGCCGTCTTCGGCGAGATGAAAAGCTCCTCCGCGATCTGCCTGTTGCTCCGGCCCGCGGTCACCAGCCGCAGCACGTCCCGCTCCCGGGCCGTCAGCCCCAGCGCCTGGGCCGGATCCTCCGGCGCCGCCGCGGCGGCGGCGCCCGGCTCGGTGAGCGGGAGTCTCGCGCGCGCCGCCACCTGCTCCACGCCGTCGCGCAGCGGCGCCGCGCCCAGCGTCTCCGCCGTGGCGTGCGCCTGCGCGAGCAGGTGCGCCGCCCGTTCCCGTACGGCTGTACCCGTCCCGGCCGCACCGCCCGCGAGCAGCGCCTCGGCCCACCGGTAGCGCACCCAGCCCAGCTCGTACGGCCGCTCCAGCGGCTCAAGACCCGACGCCGCCGCCTCCCACCGGGCCGCCTCCGACCGGCCCCGCGCCCGGCCCAGCTCCGCGGTGAAGTACCGCCGCCACGCCTCCCACACCGGCGTCGGGGTGTCCAACTGCCCCGCCGTGCGCTCCAGCCGGTCCAGCAGCTCCTCGCGCCCTTCCGCCGCCCCCGGCAGCCCGCGCGCGTCGCCCTCCGCCGCCGCGGCCGAGACCAGCAGGTGCCACAGGTACGACTCGTGCCCCAGCTCCGGCAGTTTCACCAGGCCCTCGGTGAGCACCGCCCGCGCCTGCCCGTACTGCCCGCGAGCCATCAGGATCCGCGCCTCGATCTGCACCAGCCGGAAGCCGCCCTGCGGCTCCGCGACGGTCGCGCCCCCCGCCTCGCGCGCCGCGGTGAACAGCTCCTCGGCCCGGTCCATGTCGCCGCGGAACAGCGCCAGCCAGGTGGCGGAGACCGTCGCGAACGCGCGGGTACGCGCCTGGGCGCCGTACGACCGCAGGCTGTCCAGGTCCCGCTCGGCGGCGTCCCACTCGCCGACGGAGATCATCGCGTCGACCATGTTGCACCCGATGAAGGCGACCGAGTCGCGCAGGCCCTGCTTCCTGGCCGCCGCCAGGCCCGCCCGCGCCGCCTCGATGGCCTCGCGGGAGCGGCCGGTCATCTCCAGCACGGACGCGAGGTTGTTGTGCGCCCGGGTGATCACGGTGGGGGCGCCGCTGCGGTCGGCGGCGTCGCGCAGCTCGTACAGCTCGGCGAGGGCGCGGTCGACGTCGGCGGCGTGCGCCCGCAGCGTGGCCAGCGTGATCCGGGCGTGCAGCTCGACCTCGGTGGCGCCGACCAGCCGGGCCTGCTCCACCGCGCTCTCGGCCAGCGGGATGCTCCCCGGGTCCGGGCTGTGCAGCATCTTCCACAGCGCGGCCGTCGCCAGCACGTCCGCCTTCACCGGCGACGGCGGGCGGTCCGCCACCAGCTCCTGCGCCCTGCCCAGCTCCGTCCAGCCGTCGCCGCCGCCGCTGTTCACGACCTGCCACTGCCGCTCCAGCCAGAACCACGCCGCCCGCTCCGGCTCCTGCGCCCCGTCCAGCAGCTCCAGCGCCCGGCGGGTCAGCGTGCGGGCCCTGACGTGCTCGCTGTCGAGCCGGGCCGCGACGGTCGCCTCGGCGAGCAGGTCGAGGAAGTGCAGGTGGGGGCGGTCGGCGCAGTGGCACAGCGGATACGACTCGGCGTAGCGCACGGTCAGGGGCTCGCGGAGCTGCTCCTCCGGGACCTCGTCCCACAGCTCGATGGCCCGCTCCAGCAGCGCCAGTTGCTCGGCGAACGCATGCCGTACCCCCGCCTCGCCGGCCGCCTTGAGCGCGGCGGGCAGCGCCCGGGCGGGGTCGCGGGCGGCGTACCAGTGGCTGGCCAGCCGGGCGGCGTGCTCCTCAGGGCGGACCAGCGAGGGGTCGGCCGCCAGCGCCTCGGCGTAGCGCCGGTGCAGCCGGGAGCGCTCGCCGGGCAGCAGGTCGTCACCGGTGGCCTCGCGGAGCAGCGCGTGCCGGAAGCGGAAGCTGTCGGTCCCCGGGCCGCCCGCCGCGGGCAGCAGGATGCCGGCGTCGACCGCGGGCCGCAGCGCCTCGATCAGCTCCTCCTCGCCCTTCCCCGACACGGCGAGCAGCAGCCCGAACTCCACGGTCGAGCCGGCCTCCGCGGCGGTCCGCAGCACCCGCTGGGTGGCCTCCGGCAGGGTCTCGACCCGTACGAGCAGCAGGTCGCGCAGCGACTCCGACAGCGCGTCGGGCGAGCCGCCGCAGTCCAGCAGGGCGGTCAGCTCCTCGACGAAGAACGGGTTGCCGTCCGAGCGCTGGAAGATCGTGTCCACCAGGTGGGGCAGCGGCCCGGTGCCGCGGATCGCGGTGATCTGGCCGATGACCTCCTGCCGGGAGAAGCGCGCCAGCTCCATCCGCTGCACCCTGCGCAGCCGCTCCAGCTCGGCGAGGAAGGGGCGCAGCGGGTGACGGCGGTGGAGGTCGTCGGTGCGGTACGTGCCCAGCAGCACGACGCGGGCGTTCTGCAGGGACCGGATCAGATAGCCCAGCAGCTCGCGGGTGGAGCGGTCCGACCAGTGCAGGTCCTCCAGCGCGAGCACCACCGTCCGCTCGGCGGCCAGCTTCTCCAGCAGCCGGGCGGCGTGCTCGAAGAGCCGGGCCTTGGCGTCGGCGTCGTGCCGTTCCCCGGGCTCCTCGCCGCCGCCGGCCCCGGCCAGCTCGGGCAGCAGCCGGGCGAGTTCGGCCTCGCCGCCGCGGGCGGCGTCCGCCAGTTCGCCGCCGAGGGCGCGGTGCAGGGCGCGCAGGGCGGTGGCGAACGGCGCGAACGGCAGGCCCTCGGCGCCCAGCTCCAGGCAGCCGCCGACGGCCACCACGGCGCCGGCCCGCTCGGCGCGGCCGGCGAACTCCTCCAGCAGCCGGGTCTTGCCCACCCCCGCCTCACCGCCGACCAGCACGGCCTGCGGCACGCCGGTGCCGGCCCGCTCCAGGGCGGCGCCGAGGGAGCGCAGCTCCTCGGCCCGGCCGACGAGCACGGGGCTCACGCACGAGATCGTCACGATTGAGAGCATCGCACAGCGCCACGACACGAGGGCAGCCCGGCGACGGCGCGGACCCGGCGAGGGGCGCGGGACCGGCCGGCGGCGCGGGGAAGGAACGCAGACGGCGAGAGCGCCCTGCCCGCGCTGCGCGGGAGGGCGCTCTCCGGTGCCGGCCCCGAGGGCCGGCGTTCTGGTCGGTGACGGGGCCGCACGTCCGCCACCTCAGGCGGCCTTCACCCAGCGGGCCAGCGCGCGCACCCGGCGGGCTTCGCGGCGCTGCTCCCGGCGGGCGGCGGCGGCCTCGCGGACGAGCCGGTACTGCGCTGCCTCGCGGCGCAGGTCGGCGGAGCGGGACTCGTGCATCTGGTACGCGAACATCTCGTTCTCCCTGGCGTTTCGGCTGGTCTCCTGGTGCTGTGACTCCAGCTTCCTCGCCCAGGCGGGTCCGCCACATCGGGAGACTTCCGCATCTCTGCGCCCCCGCCGCCTTACCCGCAGCCGCTACCGGCCCGTACACGCCTAAGGCCCCCGCGGATTCGCCGCCGCCGGGGCCTTAGGGGTGCTTATGCGTCCGTACGCGTGCTGAGGCGCCGAGGCCGGCCTAGGCGTCTTCGAAGAGCCGGAGGCGGTGGGCCGTCGCCGCCGCTTCGCCGCGGCCCGAGACGCCGAGCTTGGCCATCAGGTTCGACACGTGCACGCTCGCCGTCTTCGGCGAGATGAACAACTCCTCGGCGATCTGCCGGTTGCTGCGCCCCGCCGTCACCAGCTTCAGCACCTCCTGCTCCCGCGACGTCAGCCCCAGCGCCCGTACCGGATCCCGCGGGGCCGGCTCCGGGCCGCCCAGGGGTACGCGCGCCCGCGAGGCGAGGGCCGTGACCGCCGTGCGCAGGGGGACGGCGCCGAGGGCGTCGGCCACCGCGTGGGCGTCGGCGAGCAGGCCGGCGGCGCGGTCCCGGTCGCCGGCGGCGAGCAGCGCCTCCGCCCACCGGTGCCGTATCCGGGCGAGCTCGTACGGCCGGTCCAGCGGCTCGAACGCGGCTGCCGCCGCCGCCCACGGCGCCGGGTCGGGGTCGCCGCCGGCGCGGGCGAGCTGCGCGTCGAGGAAGAGCGCGTGCGCCGCCCACACCGGGGCCGAGCGGGTCAGCCCCTCCGCGGCGGTACGGATCCGCGCCAGCGCCGCGGCGCTGCCGCGCGCGAACGCGGGGGTCCGCCGCCCGTCCGCCTCGGCCTCCGCCGCCACCTCCAACAGCAGCCACGCGTACCGGTGCACCCCCGGCGCCAGCCCGCCGCCGAGGGTGCGGGCAGCCTCCTCGCGGGCGCCCGTCAGGTCGCCGCGGGCCGCCGCGACCGCGGCCGTCAGCGTGCTCATCGGGATCGCCATCTGCGGCTGCGTCTGCTGCGGCCCGAGCCGCTCCCGGGCGGTGGCCAGCAGCGCCTCCGCCCGCGCCACGTCGCCGCGGAACAGCGCCAGCCGGGCGCGGGCCTGCACCAGATTGCCGTACGTCAGGGCGCCGACCGCGTCCCGCTCCGCCCGGTCGGCGACGCGCTCCGCCTCGTCCCAGCGGCCCATCGCCACCAGGGAGTCCATCTGGTTGCCGAGCGAGAAGGCGACCTTGTCGCGCCGCCCCCGGCTCGCCGCCGCCTGCGCCGCGTCCGCGGCGGCCTCCGCCGCCTCCCGTGAGCGGCCCAGGTTCTCCAGCGCCGCGGACAGGTTCAGCTCGGCCCGGGCCGCCGCCGTGTAGTCGCCGGTGCGCCGGGCCCGGTCGCGGGCCTCGCGCAGGATCTCCAGGCCCTGCTCCTCGCGGCCGGAGTCCTCCAGGTGGATGCCCAGCATCACCCGGGCGTTCAGCTCCAGGTTGTCCTCGCCGGCCGCGGTGGCGGTGCGTACCGCCAGCTCCGCGGCGGCCAGTCCTTCCGGCCGGCCGGGCCGGTGCAGCATCTCCCAGCTCGCCGCGGCGGTCAGCGCCAGCGCCGGCACGCGCGACGGCGGCCGGTCACGGACCAGCCGCAGCGCGTGGTCCAGTTCGGCGCGGCCGTCGCCGCGCGCCAGCTCCTCGACCAGCCAGTGCCGCTGCACCCAGAACCACGCCGCGCGCAGCGGCTCGGCCGCCTCGTCGATGTTCTCCAGCGCGCGCCGGGTCAGCGCCAGCGCCCGTTCCCGCTCGTCCGCGAGCCGGGCGGCGACGGCGGTCTCGGCGAGCAGGTCGAGCTCGGTGAGCGGCGTGTCCGCCGGACAGGTCTCGTAGTCCTCGATGGCGTCCGCGGGCCGCAGCCGGGCGTGGACCTCGGGCGGCACGTCGTCCCACAGCTCCATCGCCCGCTTCAGCAGCTCGTACTGCTCGGCGAAGGCGTGCCGGCAACGCGCCTCGACCGCCGCCGCCAGCACCGCGGGCAGCGCCCGTGCGCTGTCCCGGCCGTGGTGCCAGTGCCGGGCGATGCGGGTGAGCCGCTGCTCGGCGCGGACCAGCGTGGGGTCGGCCTGGAGCACCTCGGCGTAGCGGCGGTTGAGCCGGGAGCGCTCGCCGGGCAGCAGGTCGTCGCGGACCGCCTCGCGCAGCAGGGCGTGCCGGAAGCGGTACAACTCGCCGTCCTCGTCGGGTACGAGCACGTTGTCGGCGACGGCCGCGCGCAGCGCCTCGTCCAGCGCGTCCTCGCCCTCGCCGGTGACCGCGGCCAGCAGCGCGTGCTCCGCGTGGCTGCCGGCCTCGGCGGCGACCCGCACCACCCGCTGCGCGGGCTCCGGCAGCCGTTCGAGGCGGACGAGCAGCAGGTCGCGCAGCGACTCGCTGATGCTGCAGTCGGGGTTGGCCGACAGCTCCTCGACGAAGAACGGGTTGCCCTCGCTGCGCCGGAAGATGTCGTCGGCGTGGGTGGGCGTGGGCACGGTGCCGTGGATGCCGGTGAGCTGGGCGGCGACCTCGTCGCGGCTGAGGGGGGCCAGCTCGATGCGGCGCACCGGGCGCAGCCGGTCCAGCTCGGCGAGGAAGGGGCGCAGGGGGTGGCGGCGGTGGATGTCGTCGGAGCGGTACGTCGCCAGCAGCACGAGCCGGGTGGCCTGCAGGGTGCGGAACAGATAGGAGAGCAGCTCGCGGGTGGAGCGGTCGGACCAGTGCAGGTCCTCCAGGGCGAGGACGACGGTGCGGTCGGCGGCCAGCCGCTCCAGGCTCTGCGCGGTCAGCTCGAACAGGCGGGTGCGCCCGTCGCGTTCCCGCGGCGAGACGCCGCCCAGGGGGGTGTACGCGGGGTCGGGCAGCAGCCGGGACAGCTCGTCCTCGCGGCCCGCGACGGCCGCGGCGATCGCCTCGTCGCCCAGCTCGCGCTGCAGGGCCCGCAGGGCGGTGGTGAACGGGGCGAACGGCAGCCCGTCCGCGCCGAGTTCGACGCAGCCGCCGGCCGCGGTCACCGCGCCCGCGGCGCGCGCGGCGGCCAGGAACTCCTCCACCAGCCGGGTCTTGCCGACGCCGGCCTCACCCGCCACCACGAACGCCTGCGGCTCGCCCGCGGAAGCGCGGGCGAGCGCGGCGTCGAGAGTGTTCAGTTCTTCCGTGCGGCCTGCGAGGACAGGGCTGAGGCGGACGGCTCTCACGCCGCCGAGGATGTCACGTGCCTCGGCCCCGGCGACAGGTGCCGGCGGGGCGGCCATCCTCAGGCCGCCTTCACCCAGCTCCCGCGGTGGGCGGCGGCACCGCCCGGGCCGTCGGCCTGGCGCCGGCGCGCCCGGCGGCCGGCGGCGGCGCTGCGCGCCATCCGGTACTCGGCGGCGCTGCGGCGCAGCTCGGCGGACCGGGTCTGGTGGATCTCGTAGGCGTACATCTTCGCTCCCCTGGTGTGCCGGCTCAGTGCCGTGTTCTCCCTGTGCCTCAACCTTCGCGTCCCAGGGGGGTGCGGCACATCGGGAGACTTCCTCATCTGTGCGTACGAGGCGCCTTAGAAGCCGGCCTCCGCGGGGCCGCGGGGCCTAAGGCCCTCCTTACGTCCCGGCGGTCTGCCAGGCCGCGCGGCGTGCGATGCTCTCCCGTGTGGAGTCCCCGAAGCCCCTGGAGCCGGCCGGCGCGGACGCCGGCAGGCGCGCCGGCGGCCGGTTCTTCGTCGGCCGCGCCGCGGAGCTGGGCGCGCTGACCGAGTCGTACGACCGGGCCGCCGCCGGCGAGCCGTGCGCCGTGCTCGTCGGCGGCGAGGCGGGCGTCGGCAAGTCCCGGCTGGTGGAGGAGTTCCTGGCGCGCGCGGAGGCCGCGGGCGCGGTCACCGCCGTCGGCAACTGCATCGAGTCGGGCGCCGACGGCCTGCCCTTCGCGCCCTTCTCCACCGCGCTGCGCGCCCTGCGCCGCCGCCTCGGCGAGAAGCTCGACGAGGCCGTCGCCGGGCAGCAGGGCGAGCTGGCCCGGCTGCTGCCCGAGCTGGGGCCGGTCCCCGGCCAGCCGGCCGCCGCGCAGGGCGAGGCCGGGCGGGCGCGGCTGTACGAACTGGCCGCCCGGATGCTGGAGAAGCTGGCCGGCGAGCGGGTGCTCGTGCTGGTCGTCGAGGACCTGCACTGGGCCGACAACTCCACCCGCGAACTCCTGGGCTACCTGCTGCGCTCCGTGCAGGCCGCCCGCCTGCTCCTCGTGGCCACCTACCGCTCCGACGACCTGCACCGCCGCCACCCGCTGCGCCCCGGCCTCGCCGAGCTGGACCGGCTGCGCGGCGTACGCCGCTTCGAGCTGGCCCGCTTCAGCCGCGACGAGGTGCGCAGCCAGCTCGCCGGGCTGCGCGGCGGGCAGCCGCCGCCGGAGGAGCTGGTGGCGGAGGTGTACGGGCGCTCCGACGGCAACGCCTTCTTCGTCGAGGAGCTGGCCGCGGGCCTGGGCGCCGGCGTGCACGGACGCGCCGATCCGGGCGGTGCCGTCGCCGGGCTCGGCGCGTCGCTGCGCGACCTGCTGCTCGTACGGACCGAGGCGCTGCCCGACGGCGCCCGCCGGGTCGTCGCGCTGGCCGCGGTCGGCGGCGACCGCGTCGACACCGCGCTGCTGGCCGCCGTCTCCGGGCTGGGCGAGGACGAGCTGTTCGACGCGCTGCGCACCGCCATCGGCGCCGGGGTGCTGCTCCCCGCCGACGAGCGGGTGGACGCGTACCGCTTCCGGCACGCCCTGATGCGCGAAGCCGTCTCCGACGACCTGCTGCCCGGCGAACGCACCCGGCTCAGCCGCCGCTTCGCCGAAGCGCTGGAGGCCGACCCCGGGCTCGTCCGGGCCGACGAGCGCCCCGCCCGGCTGGCCGGCTACTGGTACCAGGCCGGCGACCCGGCCCGCGCGCTGCCCGCCGTGCTCGCCGCCGCCGCGGACGCCCGCGCCCGGCACGCCTTCGCCGACCAGCTCGCGCTGCTGGAGCGCGCCGTCGCGCTGTGGGACGACGCCCCGCCCGAAGCCCGTACCGTGCCGCACTCCGGCGGCGTCTACCCGCCCGCCGGCCGGCCCGAGTTCGCCGACCTGCTCGCCGAGACGGTGTTCGCGGCCCGGCTCGCCTCCGCCTTCGGCAGGGCGCTCACCCTCGGCGACCGCGCGCTGCGGCTGCTCGGCACCCGCGCGCCGCTGCGCGCCGCGTGGTTCCGCGTCGAGCGCGCCCGCTGCCTGCAGGGCCTCGGCCGCGGCGACGGCCGCGACGACCTGGACCGGGCGCAGGAGCTGGTCCGCGGCCTGCCGCCGTCGCCGGTGCATGCGCTGGTGCTCGCCGAGGTCGCCAACTGGCAGGCGGTGCACACCCCCGGCGCCGGCGCCATCGAGGCCGCCGAGCGCGCCGTGCAACTGGCCCGGCTGGTCGGGGCGGAGGAGACCGAGCTGACCGTGCGCATCCCGCGGGCCTGGATGATGGTCGACTCCGGCGACGTCGAGGGCGGCATCGCGGAGTTCCACGCGGTACGGGACCGGGCGGTGGCCGACGGCCTGGTGGTGGCCGCCGCCCGGGCGTACGCGAACCTGCCCTCGGCTCTCGAAGGCGTCGGCAGGTCCGCGGAGTCGGTGGCCGCGGCCGAGGACGCGGTCGCGGCGCTGGCCGACTCGGGGCTGGCCACGTACCTCTCGCTCAGCCACGGCAACCGCGCCGATGCGCTGCTGTCGCTGGGTCGCTGGGCCGAGGCGGAGGAGGCCACGGCCGATCAGTTCCGCACCGCGCGCAACACGCAGTTGCGCGGCAGCGCGCTGCTGGACCGGGCGCTGCTGGCGCTGCTGCGCGGGGACCACGCCGGCGCGCACCGCGAACTCGCGGCGGCCCGCCAGGAGTTCGGGGGCGACCGGCAGCCGCAGAACGAGCTGCCGCAGGCCCGGATGACGATCGAGCTGGCCGCCGCGGAGGGCCGGGTCGCCGACGCGCGCGCCGCGTTCAGCCAGGCGGTCGGCGACGGGCTGCGGCTGGGCATGCAGCGCTACGCCTGGCCGCTGCTGTACGCCACCGCCGCCGCCGAGGCCCGGCTGCGCGCCCTGCCCGCGGCCGAGGCGGGCCGTCCGGCGGCGCTGGCCCGGATTCGCGCGGCGATGCGCAACCTGCCGCGGTTCGCGCCGCCGTGGGCGGCGTGGGCGCTGATGACGGAGGCGGAACTGCGCGCGGCGGAGGGCGGCGACGCGACGGCGCGCTGGGCGGAGGCGGAGGCGGCGTGGGCCGGCCTGGAGCGGCCGTACGAGCAGGCGCTGACCCGCTGCCGGTGGGCGGAGTCGGCCCTCGCGGGCGGCCCGGGCCCGGGCGGCGCCCGGGACGTCGCGGCGCAGGCGCTGCGGCGGGCGTACGAGACGGCGGCGGACCTCGGCGCGGCAGGTCTCGCCCGAGACGCCGAGGCGCTGGCGGCCCGCGCCCGGATCCCGCTGACCGCGGACACCGCGCCGGCGGAGCCGGAGGATCCGGCCCAGGCACTGGGGTTGACGGCGCGGGAGGCGGACGTCCTGCGGCTGGTGACGGCGGGGCGGAGCAACAGGCAGATCGCGGAGGAGCTGTTCATCTCGCCGAAGACGGCGAGTGTGCATGTGTCGAACCTGATGGCCAAGCTGGGCGTGTCCAACCGCGGCGAAGCCGCGGCCGTGGCGCACCGGCTGCGGTTGTTCGAGGGCGCGTGAGCCCCCGGAGTGACCGGCAGATCGCGGAGGAGTACGGGGGTCCGGGGGTGTCCCCCGGAAAGCCCGCGGCGTACGCCTCAGCTCACTTCCACCCGCAGGATCCGGTCGTCGCCCTTCTCCGGAGTGCCGCGCAGATCCGTCTCGTTGGTGATCAGCAGCAGATCGCCGTCCGACGCCCGCTGCACCGTGCGCAGCCGCCCGTACTCCCCGTCGAGGAACGCCTGCGGGTCCGCCGCCGCCTCCGTGCCGTCCAGCGGGATCCGCCACAGCCGCTCGCCCCGCAGCGACGCCATCCAGATCGACCCGTCCGCGTACGCGATGCCGCTCGGCGAGGCGTCCGGGGTGGGCCACTGCACGACCGGGTCGATCAGGCCCTCCCGGTTCTCCTGGCCCTCCGCCTCGGGCCAGCCGTAGTTCCCGCCCGGCTCGATCAGGTTCAGCTCGTCCCACTTCTGGTCGCCGAACTCCGCCGCCCACAGCCGCTTGTCGTCGTCCCAGGCCAGCCCCTGCACGTTGCGGTGGCCGTACGAGTACACCACCGAACCCGCGTCCGGGTTGCCGCGCGCCGGCTGGCCCTCGGGCGTCATCCGCAGGATCTTGCCGCCCAGCGACTCCTCGTCCTGCGCCAGCGCCGGGTCGCCGGCCTCGCCGGTGCCGACGTAGAGCATCTTGTCCGGGCCGAACGCGATCCGGCCGCCGTTGTGCCGGCCGCCCTTGGGAATGCCGCGGAAGACGGTGTCCGGCGCGCCCAGCCGGTTGCCCTCGGGGCCGGCCGCGTCGTAGGTCATCCGCACGATGCGGTTGTCGCTCTCGGAGGTGAGGTACGCGTAGAGCATCTCGTCGGCACCGAACGCGAGCCCCAGCAGGCCGCCCTCGTTGCCCGGGGCGCTCTGCACGCCGGGCACCTCGCCGGCCTCGGTGACCTTCCCGCCGTCGGCGGCGACGTGGTAGACGGTGCCGGAGTCGCGGGAGGAGACCAGCAGGCCGCCGGTGGGCAGCTCGGCCAGGCCCCACGGCGTCTTGAGCCCTTCCGCCACGGTGCCGACGACCTTCGCGGAGCCCTTGTCCGGCGGTGGCGAGCCGCGGTCGGCGGAGCCGCCGCTGCCGGCGGGCGCGGTGGCGGAGGACTCCCCGGACGGGTCCGCGGAGCCGTCGTCGTCTCCCGACGAGCAGCCGGCGGCGAGCACGAGTGCGGCGGCGGCTGCCAGCCGGACGGCGACGGCGGCGCGGGCTCTCACGGGACGGTTCTCCTCTGCGTCGGGCGGCGGGCGGAACATACCCAGCACATCACAACCGGGCGGTCACCGCGCGCCGGTGGGGCGTTCCCGCCCGTACGGACGAGGGCCGTCCGCCCGCGGGAACGCGCCCGCCCGGCCCGTCGCGGGGCGCCCGCCCGGCCCGCCTGCCCGGCCCGCCGCGGGGCGCCCGCCCGGCCCGCCGGGCCTACTCCCACGACCCCTGCGCCGGCGGCAGGGCCGCGATCTCCGCCAGGTCCGCGGGAGCCAGCCGCAGCCCCGCCGCCGCGGCGTTCTCCACCGACCACCGCGCCTGCTTCGCCCCCGGCACCGGCACCACGTGCGACCCCTGCTCCAGCACCCACGCCAGCGCCGCCTGCGCCGGCGTCGCGCCGTGCCGCCCGGCGACCCGCCGCAGCCCGGCGACCACCGGCTGGTTGGCCGCCATCATCTCGGCGGTGAACCGCGGGTGCCGGGCCCGTATGTCGTCCGGCTCGAAGCCCTGCCCCGGGGTGAGCGTGCCGGTGAGGAACCCGTGCCCCAGCGGCATCGCCGCGAGGAACCCGACCTGCCGCGCCTCGCACCACGGCAGCAGGCTCGTCAGCGCCTCCGGCGACCACACCGACAGCTCCGCCTGCACGCTGCTGACCGGGAAGACCTGCTGGACCCGGCCCAGCCGGCCGATCGTCGCGTCGTACATCCCGCCGCCCGCCCGGCCGCCTGCCCGGCGATCAGCCCGCGCGCCGACCGCGCAGAACCCCAGCGAGCGCACCTTGCCCGCGGCCACCAGCTCCGCCATCGCCCCCCAGGTCTCCTCGACGGGCACCTCCGGGTCCTCGCGGTGCAGTTGGTACAGGTCGATGACGTCGGTCTGCAACCGGCGCAGCGAGGCGTCGCAGGCGCGCCTGACATACGCCGGGCGGCCGTTGGCGACGACATGCTGCTCGCCGACGAGGAGGCCGACCTTGGTGGAGACGAAGGCGTCCGTACGACGCTGCCTGAGCACCCGGCCGACCAGCAGCTCATTGGTGAACGGCCCGTACATGTCGGCGGTGTCGAGCAGGCTCACGCCGGCGTCGAGCGCCGCGTGCACGGCCCGTACCGACTCCTCGCCCTGCTGCCGCGACGTGCTGTACGCCCAGCTCATCGGCATGCAGCCGAGGCCGACCGCGCCCACCTGGAGGGCCGCCGCCCCGATCGTCCTGCGCTCCACCCAAGGCACACTAACCCCTGCCGCCGACACCCGGACCGCGGCCTCGGGCCTGACCACCCGGCCCCGCGCCCCGCGCGCCCGTGCCGATCGCCTAGCCTCGTGGGCATGAGCGAGGGACAGGTGTGGCTGCCGATTCCGCCGGACGAGATCGCCGGTCTGCCGCCGGAACTCGACTACGTCCACTGGGACGCCGAGCCGGAGTTCCCGGCCGACCCGGCCGGCTGCGTGTTCTTCGTGGCCCCGTACATGCGCCGGATGACCAGCAACCCGGTGCCGCGGATGCGGGCGCTGCAGGTGCTGCAGACCCTCACCGCCGGCGTCGACGACTTCCTGCCGGCGCTGCCGCCGGGGGCCCGGCTGTGCAACGCCCGCGGCGTGCACGAGGCGTCGACCGCGGAGCTGGCGCTCGCGCTCACCCTCGCGTCGCTGCGCGGCATCCCGGACTTCGTCCGCGGCCAGGACGCGCAGGAGTGGCGCACGGGGTTCCACCCGTCGCTCGCCGACAAGACCGTGCTGATCCTCGGCTACGGCGCCATCGGAAGCGCGGTGGAAGACCGGCTCGCGGGCTTCGAGTGCGAGCGGGTCATACGCATTGCGCGCTCCCCCCGCACCACACCGCGCGGTCCCGTCCACGCCCTCGCCGACGTACGGGAGTTGCTGCCCGCCGCCGACGTGGTGATCGTGACCACCCCGCTGACCGACGCCACCCGCGGCCTGGTCGACGCCTCCTTCCTGGCCCGGATGAAGGACGGCGCCCTGCTCGTGAACGTCGGCCGCGGCCCGGTCGTGGACACGAAAGCGCTGCTGGACGAGGTGGAGCCGGGCCGGCTGCGGGCCGCGCTCGACGTGACGGACCCCGAGCCGCTGCCGCCGGGCCACCCGCTGTGGCGCGCGCCCGGTGTGCTCGTCAGCCCGCACACCGGGGGCCCCACGTCCGCGTTCCGGCCGCGTGCCGAGAGGCTGCTGCGCGGCCAGTTGCGGCGGTTCGCCGCCGGTGAACCGGTGGAGCACGTGGTCGCCGTTGCCTGACGGACGACTATACGAACACTGTGTGTAGCCGAGACGCGACTCTCGGTTTCAGTTACGCTCCGTAGAGGAAGTATGTCCCTGCGTGACGAACCTGGTGTATCGTCCGCAGCGGGGATTGCTCCCGACGTCAACGTGGCCGGCCCGCTGCCGGCCGCGCAACCGATATCGAGGGGGGCGATGGGCACATGCACGGCAAATGGAAAAACTTTCCGGTACGCGGGCTGCACGGCAGTCCCGCGCGCCTCCCGGCCTTGAGAGCCGGCGCCGCGGCGGCACCGCCGACGCGGCCGGCTCCCGGCAGCCGGGGGGCGCGGTGACCGCGTCGATCGGGGCGGTGGTGCCCAGGCCGCCGTTGCCCGCGGGGGTCGTACCCCAGCTGGTCCTCGCGGTGCTCTGCGCGGGGTATGCCACCGGTTCCGCTCTGGGCTGGGGCTCTACCCGAATGGCCCTGATCATGGGGGACTTCGGGCTGAGCGCGGCGGCGTTCGCGGCCGCCTTCTCGTGTCTCTACTACGCGCGTATCCGCCAGGGCCGCTTTCGACCGGCCTGGCTCATGTTCGGCGTCTCGTCCGCCATGGCGGGCATCGGCAACGGCATCTGGGGCTGGTACGAGGTCGTGCTCCAGCGCCCGCTGCCCGAGGCGTCCATGGCGGACTTCTTCTTCCTGCTCTTCGCACCGCCGGCGGTCATCGGCCTGCTGGTGCTCGCCCGGCGGCCGGTGTCCAGAGCGGGCTGGATCTGCCTGGGCCTGGACACCTGGCTCATCGGCGGCTCCCTGCTCACCATCTCCTGGACCCTCGCCCTGGCGCACGCCGCGGGGGACGACGAGTCGGTGCCGCGGGTCGCGCTCGCGCTGGCGTACCCGCTGCTGGACATCGTGCTGGTGAGCATGGTGCTGGCGCTGCACTTCCGGCGCACCGCGGCGGGCCGCTCGGCGATCAACACGGCGATCGGCGCGCTGGTGCTCACGGTGCTGTGCGACGCGCTGTTCACCTCGCCGCTGCTCCAGGAGCACTACCGCTCCGGCCAGTTGCTGGACGCCGGCTGGTTCGCCGGCTCGGTGCTGCTCGCGTACGCCCCGTGGGTCGGCAGAGCCGAGGAGGCGGAGGAGCGCGGCCAGGAGGAGCGGGCCCGCCCCATCGCCGGGCACATCGGCGCGCTCGCGCCGTATCTCGCGGCCGGCGTGTGCACGCTGGGGATCCTGTACAACCTGCTGCACGGCCGCAGCGTGGACCGCGTGGTGCTGATGACCGCGTGCACGGTCGTGCTGGCGCTGGTCGTACGCCAGGCGATCATGCTGCTTGACAACATCAGCCTCACCCAGGAACTCGCCCACAAGGAGAGCCACTTCCGCTCGCTCGTGCAGGGTTCCAGCGACGTCATCATGATCGCGGCGCCGTCCGGCGTGCTGCGCTACGTCAGCCCCGCGGCCCTGGGCGTCTACGGCACGGATCCCGAGGAGCTGGAGGGCTGCGAGCTGGCCGGCCTCATCCACCCCGACGACCTGGGCCGGGTGCTGCACGAAGTGCGCCGGTTCCTGTCGGCGCCGCCGGGCGGGGCGCGGTCGATCCGCATCGAGTGCCGCTTCAAGGCCGGCAGCGGCCGGCGCGGCGGCGCCCGCGCCGGCGGCGAGGGCGGGTACGGCGAGGACGGCTGGCTCAACGTCGAGTCGACGGTCAACCGGCACCACAACGGCCTGATCTTCAACTCCCGGGACGTCACCGAGCGTGTCCGGCTCCAGGCGCAGTTGCAGCACAGCGCCTCCCACGACGCGCTCACCGACCTGCCGAACCGGGCGCTGTTCACCGAGCGTGTCGGCCACGCGCTCGGCGGCCGGCGGGCCGGGGACGCGAACGCAGCCGTGCTCTTCATCGACCTCGACGGCTTCAAGGCGGTCAACGACACCGTCGGGCACGCCGCCGGCGACGAGCTGCTCATCCAGGCCGGCCGCCGGCTGCAGGAGTCGATCCGCTCCGGGGACTCGGCGGCCCGGCTCGGCGGCGACGAGTTCGCCGTGCTGCTCGTCGGCGGTGCCGCGGGCGAGAACCGGTCCGACGGCGCCGGGCGCGAGCGGCGCACCCGCGAGGTCGCCGACCGGCTGCGGGTGCGGCTCTCCGAGCCGTACACCGCGGGCGGCGTCGAGGTGCGGGTCGCGGCCAGCATCGGCGTGGCCTTCGCCGAGCCCGGGAGCACGCCGGCGGAGCTGATGCGCAACGCCGACCTGGCGATGTACCGCGCCAAGCAGGCCGGCAAGGCGCGCGTCGAGCTGTACGCGCCGCAGATGCAGGCCGAGGTGGTGCGCCGCATCGAGATGGCGAACCGGCTGCGCTCCGCGCTGGACGACGGGCAGTTCACGCTCGTGCACCAGCCGGTGGTGGAGCTGTCCAGCGGGCGCCTCGCCGCGCTGTCGGCGCAGCCGCGCTGGCGCTCGGCGCAGGGCATCGTGCACACGCCCGCCGAGTTCATGCAGGGCCCGCCGGACGGGCGCGGCAGCGGGCAGGACCGGGCGCGTACCGCGGAGCTGGCGCGCTGGCTGCTGGAGGCGACGGTCGAGCAGGCCGCCGAGCGGTACGAGGCGGGCATGGGCATCCCCGTGACCGTACGGATGTCCGCCGCCCGGCTCACCGACCGGAGCATGTCCCCGCAACTGGTCCAGGCCCTGCTGATGCGGCACGGGCTGCCGCCCGGCGCGCTGACCATCGAGATCGCCGACAGCGACACCCGGGTGGGCATGGACGAGCTGGAGCGGCGCCTGGTGGCGCTGCGCCGGTTCGGCGTGCGCATCGCGCTCGACGGCTTCGGCAGCGGGCACGCCGCCATCGCCGCGCTGCGCCGGCTGCCGGTGGACGTGCTCAAGCTGGACCGGGGCCTGGTCGACGGCCTGGCCGAGTCACCCCGGCTGCGCGCCATCGCGGCCGGGATGATCGGCATCGCCGGCGAGCTGGGCCTGGACTCGACGGCCGAGGGAGTCGACCTGCCCGAGCAGGCCGAGGTGCTGCGCGCGCTGGGCTGCCGGCACGCGCAGGGCATGGCCTACTGCGAACCACTGGAGGAGGAGCGAGTACGGGACGCACTGGCCCTGGGAGCGTTCGCGCTGCCGGAGGAGGACGCTTCGGCCATTGCGCTCACATAGTGAGACCTGGGTCCCACGAACTTGACACCCCCGGCGCGCCGGGGGCAAGGTCAGGTCCATGCGCACCCGAATTCTCGTACTTGGACAGCGCGTCGGCTGAAGCGGATCCCGACTCCCGGACCGCGCCGGCGCGCTCCCCTCGCTTGCCATCTGGCACGAGGGGTTTTTTGTTGCTCGAACCCGCTCCACCCCAACCCTCGCACCATTCGAAGACGAGAAGAGAAACCGATGACCGAGCAGGCTCCCCCGCGGAGTGAGCCCCACCCGCAGCCGCCGCGGGCCCGCAGCGGGGGACAGTCCCGCGCCCCGGGGCACACACCGGCAGAAAAGACCGTGACGGGCGCGCAGTCCCTCATCCTCGCCCTTGAGGCCGTGGGCGCGGACACGGTGTTCGGCATTCCGGGCGGGACCATCCTCCCCGCCTACGACCCGCTGATGGACTCCACCAAGGTCCGGCACGTCCTCGTCCGCCACGAGCAGGGCGCGGGGCACGCCGCCACCGGGTACGCGCAGGCCACCGGCAAGGTGGGCGTCTGCATGGCCACGTCCGGACCGGGCGCGACCAACCTCGTCACCCCGATCGCCGACGCGCACATGGACTCCGTGCCGCTGGTGGCGATCACCGGCCAGGTGGTGGTCAAGTCGATCGGCACGGACGCCTTCCAGGAGGCGGACATCTGCGGCATCACCATGCCGATCACGAAGCACAACTTCCTGGTCACGGACCCCGCGGACATCCCGCGGGTGATCGCCGAGGCGTTCCACATCGCCAGCACCGGCCGCCCGGGACCGGTGCTGGTCGACATCGCCAAGGACACGCTGCAGTCGCCCACGGTCTTCTCCTGGCCGCCCCGGCACGAGCTGCCCGGCTACCGCCCGGTGACCAAGCCGCACGCCAAGCAGATCCGCGAGGCCGCCCGGCTCGTCGGCGCCGCCCGGCGCCCGGTGCTCTACGTCGGCGGCGGCGTGCTCAAGGCCCGCGCCACCGCCGAGCTGAAGGTGCTCGCGGAGCTGACCGGCGCCCCGGTCGTCACCACCCTGATGGGCCTCGGCGCCTTCCCCGACACCCACCCGCAGCACCTGGGCATGCCCGGCATGCACGGCACGGTGGCCGCGGTCACCTCGCTGCAGAAGGCCGACCTGATCGTGGCGCTCGGCGCCCGGTTCGACGACCGGGTCACCGGCAGGCTGGACACGTTCGCGCCGTACGCCAAGATCGTGCACGCCGACATCGACCCGGCGGAGATCGGCAAGAACCGCGAGGCGGACGTGCCGATCGTCGGCGACGCCCGCGAGGTCATCGCCGACCTGATCGTGGCGGTGCAGAGCGAGCAGGAGCAGGGCGGCCAGCGGGACGGGGGCGCCACCGGCACGGACCGGTACGCGGAGTGGTGGCAGCAGCTCAACCGCTGGCGCGAGACGTACCCCCTCGGCTACGACCTGCCCACCGACGGCACCCTCTCGCCGCAGCAGGTGATCCAGCGCATCGGCGAACTGGCCCCGGAGAACACGGTCTACACCGCGGGCGTCGGGCAGCACCAGATGTGGGCGGCCCACTTCATCGACTACGACAAGCCCCGCACCTGGCTCAACTCCGGCGGCGCCGGGACCATGGGCTACGCCGTCCCGGCCGCCATGGGCGCCAAGGCCGGCGCGCCGGAGGCGACGGTCTGGGCCATCGACGGCGACGGCTGCTTCCAGATGACCAACCAGGAGCTGGTCACCTGCGCACTGAACGGCATCCCGATCAAGGTCGCGATCATCAACAACGGCGCGCTCGGCATGGTCCGCCAGTGGCAGACCCTCTTCTACAACCGCCGCTACTCCAACACCGTGCTGCACTCCGGCCCGAACGGCAATGGCGGCACGGGGGCCGGCGCGGGCGACGGCGACGCCGAGGAGCAGGCCCGCCAGGCCGCCGGCACCCGCTGCCCGGACTTCGTCAAGCTCGCCGAGGCCATGGGCTGCGTCGGCATCCGCTGCGACGACCCCGAGCAGCTCGACGCCGTCATTGAGAAGGCCAACGCCATCAACGACCGCCCCGTCGTCGTGGACTTCATCGTCCACCAGGACGCGATGGTCTGGCCGATGGTCGCGGCCGGCACCTCCAACGACGAGATCATGGCCGCGCGCGACGTCCGCCCGGACTTCGGCGACGGCGCAGACGACTGACGCCGGGCAGCGAAGAGAGAGACGAAGACATGTCCAAGCACACGCTCTCGGTCCTGGTGGAGAACAAGCCGGGCATCCTGGCCAGGATCTCCGCGATGTTCTTCCGCCGCGGCTTCAACATCGACTCCCTCGCCGTCGGCACCACCGAGCACCCGGACATCTCCCGGATGACGATCGTGGTGAACGTCGAGGAGCAGCCCCTGGAGCAGGTCACCAAGCAGCTCAACAAGCTCGTCAACGTGCTGAAGATCGTCGAGCTGGAGCCGGGCGCCGCGGTGCAGCGCGAACTCGTCCTGGTGAAGGTGCGCGCCGACAACGACACCCGCTCCCAGGTCGTCGAGATCGTCCAGCTCTTCCGCGCCAAGACCGTGGACGTCTCCCCGGAGGCGGTCACGATCGAGGCCACCGGCAGCGGCGAGAAGCTGGAGGCGATGCTGAAGATGCTGGAGCCGTACGGCATCAAGGAGCTGGTCCAGTCCGGCACGATCGCCATCGGCCGCGGCGCCCGCTCCATCACGGACCGCTCGCTGCGCGCCCTGGACCGCACGGCGTAGCCCCCGGCCCGGGCGGCGGGGCGCCTCCCGGCGCGGGCCGCGGGTGGACGGCCGCGAGTGGCCCCGGCGTCCGGCGGCGGCCGGGCCCGGCGGCTACCGCCGCCGGGCCGCCTCGCGCGGCGCCGCACGCCGCCCCGGCGGCTGCGGCAGCCGCCGTGGGCGAGGCCCGCTCCCGCCCGCTCCGTGTCCGGGCTCCGTCAGCCCTCGTTAACCGACCCCCGACAGACCCCCACCTCGCCAGGCGTACGGTGGGCCCATCCGCAAGACTCGAGGAGAGACTTCAGTGGCCGAGCTGTTCTACGACGACGACGCCGACCTGTCCATCATCCAGGGCCGCAAGGTCGCGGTCCTCGGCTACGGCAGCCAGGGCCACGCCCACGCGCTGTCGCTGCGCGACTCCGGCGTGGACGTCCGCGTCGGCCTGCACGAGGGCTCCAAGTCCCGGGCGAAGGCCGAGGAGCAGGGCCTGCGCGTCGTCACCCCCGCCGAGGCCGCCGCCGAGGCCGACGTGATCATGATGCTGGTGCCGGACCCGGTCCAGGGCCAGGTCTACAAGGAGTCCGTGCAGGACAACCTCAAGGACGGCGACGCGCTGTTCTTCGGCCACGGCCTCAACATCCGCTACGGCTTCATCGAGCCGCCCGCGGGCGTCGACGTCTGCATGGTCGCCCCGAAGGGCCCGGGCCACCTGGTCCGCCGCCAGTTCGAGGAGGGCCGCGGCGTGCCGTGCATCGCGGCCGTCGAGCAGGACGCCAGCGGCGGCGCCTTCGCGCTGGCCCTGTCGTACGCGAAGGCAATCGGCGGCACCCGCGCCGGCGTCATCAAGACCACCTTCACCGAGGAGACCGAGACCGACCTCTTCGGCGAGCAGGCCGTGCTCTGCGGCGGCACCTCGGCGCTGGTCAAGGCCGGCTTCGAGACCCTGGTCGAGGCGGGCTACCAGCCGGAGATCGCGTACTTCGAGTGCCTGCACGAGCTGAAGCTCATCGTGGACCTCATGTACGAGGGCGGCCTGGAGAAGATGCGCTGGTCGGTCTCCGAGACCGCCGAGTGGGGCGACTACGTCTCCGGCCCCCGGATCATCAACGACGGCACCAAGGCCGAGATGAAGAAGATCCTCGGCGAGATCCAGGACGGCTCGTTCGCCAAGGACTGGATGGCCGAGTACCACAACGGCCTCCCGCGCTACAACGAGTACAAGAAGCAGGACGGCGACCATCTGATCGAGACCACCGGCAAGGAGCTGCGGAAGCTCATGAGCTGGGTCGACGACAACGACTGAGCGGACCGGATCGCTCGTTCGAGCGGTGGTCGAGCGCAACCGCGCCCGGCCACCGCCCGGCGCCACTACACTCTTCGTACATCGCGCGTCAGGCTCACAGCGTCGTGTGTCCTTCAAACGCGGCGGCAGGCGTCTGTCCGGCGGACCGGCGCTGCATCCCTCCACCTGCGGCCGTCGGGACGGCCGTCCGCACAGGAATCCAGTGAGGACCACGTGAGCACTGCCCCAGCATCCGGCGCCCCCCAGAAGCCGGCCGTACTGATCGCCGAGGAGCTCTCGCCGGCCACCGTCGACGCCCTCGGTCCCGACTTCGACATCCGCCACTGCAACGGCGCCGACCGGGCCGAGCTGCTCGCGGCCATCGCCGACGTGGACGCGATCCTGATCCGCAGCGCCACCAAGGTCGACGCCGAGGCCGTCGCCGCCGCGCGCCGGCTGAAGGTCGTCGCCCGCGCGGGCGTCGGCCTCGACAACGTCGACGTACCCGCCGCCACCAAGGCCGGCGTGATGGTCGTCAACGCGCCGACCTCCAACATCGTCACCGCCGCCGAGCTGGCCTGCGGCCTGATCATCGCCAGCGCCCGCAACATCCCGCAGGCCAACGCCGCGCTGAAGGCCGGCGAGTGGAAGCGCTCGAAGTACACCGGCGTGGAGCTGAACGAGAAGGTGCTCGGGGTCGTCGGCCTCGGCCGCATCGGCGTCCTCGTCGCGCAGCGGATGGCGGCGTTCGGGATGCGCGTGGTGGCGTACGACCCCTATGTGCAGGCCGCGCGCGCCGCGCAGATGGGCGTCAAGCTCGTCTCGCTCGACGAGCTGCTGGAGACCTCCGACTTCATCACCGTCCACCTGCCGAAGACCCCCGAGACCCTGGGTCTGATCGGCGACGAGGCGCTGCAGAAGGTCAAGCCGTCCGTACGGATCGTCAACGCCGCCCGCGGCGGCATCGTGGACGAGGAGGCGCTGACCGCCGCGCTGAAGGAGGGCCGGGTCGCGGGCGCGGGCCTCGACGTCTACGCCACCGAGCCGTGCACGGACTCCCCGCTGTTCCAGTTCGACAGCGTCGTCGCCACCCCGCACCTCGGCGCCTCCACCGGCGAGGCGCAGGAGAAGGCGGGCATCTCGGTGGCCCGCTCGGTGCGGCTCGCGCTCGCCGGCGAACTCGTGCCGGACGCGGTCAACGTCCAGGGCGGCGTCATCGCCGAGGACGTACGCCCCGGGCTGCCGCTGGCCGAGAAGCTGGGCCGGATCTTCACGGCGCTGGCCGGCGAGGTCGCGGTCCGCCTCGATGTGGAGGTGTGCGGCGAGATCACCCAGCACGACGTGAAGGTGCTGGAGCTGTCCGCGCTCAAGGGCGTCTTCGAAGACGTCGTCGCCGAGACCGTGAGCTACGTGAACGCGCCGCTGTTCGCACAGGAGCGCGGCGTCGAGGTGCGGCTGACCACCAGCTCGGAGTCGAACGCCCACCGCAACCTGGTGACGGTGCGCGGCATGCTCGCCAGCGGCGAGGAGGTGTCGGTCTCCGGCACGCTCTCCGGGCCGAAGCACCAGCAGAAGGTCGTCGCCGTCGGGGAGCACGACGTGGACCTGGCGCTCGCCGACCACATGGCGTTCTTCCGCTACGGCGACCGCCCCGGCGTCGTCGGCACCATGGGCCGGATCCTGGGCGAGGCGGGCATCAACATCGCCGGGATGCAGGTGTCGCGGGCCAAGGCGGGCGGCGAGGCGCTGGTCGCGCTGACCGTGGACGACACGATCCCGCAGCCCGTCGTGCAGGAGATCGCCGGCGAGATCGGCGCGGCCTCGGCGCGCGCGGTGAACCTCACCGAGTAGCCCCACCGGGCAGACCGGGCACCGGGCCCGGGCGGGCGGCAGCGATGCCGCCGGCCCGGGCCCGTTCGTATGTCCGGGCACGGCCGCGGGCCCGGGACCGCGGCGCGATGCGGAGGATCTTCGCGCGATCCCCTATCACTTCACTTCAGACGGATGAAATCTCTCCGGTTCCCTCCTACGGTGCAGGAAGTGGAGATTTTCCCTTCGGTTGAGGAGTGGTTATGCGGACCCCGACGCGAGCGGACGCCCTGCGGAACCGCGAGCTGATCCTGAAGGCGGCCGGCGAGGTCTTCGTGGGCGAGGGCCCCGACGCCCCGCTGGAGGAGGTCGCCCGCCGGGCCGGCGTCGGCATCGCCACGCTCTACCGCAACTTCTCCAGCCGCGAGGCGCTGATCCGCGGCGTCGCCCTCGTCACGCTCACCAAGCTGCACGACGCGGCCGAGGAAGCGCTCGCCGGCGAGGACGAGCCGTTCGAGGCGCTGCGCTGGTTCGCCCACGCGGCGCTCACCCTGCGCATCGGCGCGGTACTGCCCGCGCTCTCCGGCCGGATCCAGATCGACGCGGAGCTGGCGGAGCGGCGCGCGCGGACGATGCGGCCGGTGCAGGAGCTGATCGTACGGGCGCAGCAGGCCGGCCAGATCCGCGACGACGTCGTCTTCGGCGACCTCCCGTTCATGGTCATGCGGCTGACGCTGCTGCTGCCGGGCGGCGGCGTAGCCGAGGACGAGGCCCTGGCCCACCGCCATCTGGAGGTGTACCTCGACGGGCTGCGCCCGGAGGCCGCCCGCGCCCGCGGCGCCGCGCTGCCCGGCCCCGCGGTCTCCGTCGCCCGTTTCGTACGGACCACCGACCGCATCATCGGCGGGAAGGCCGGCTAGCGCCCGCACCGCCCGCACCGCCCGCACACCCCCGAGCCCGAACCCGAAGCACGCACGAGAAAGGTAGTGGCATGGACACTACAAAGAAGCCCCGCACCGCCGAGGGAGCCGACCCGCGGCGCTGGCTCGCGCTGGCCTTCATCGGGCTGGCGCAGCTCATGATCGTCCTGGACGTCACGATCGTGAACATCGCCCTGCCGTCCGCCCAGACGGACCTGGAGATCTCCGACGGGGACCGGCAGTGGGTGATCACCGCGTACACGCTGGCCTTCGGCGGTCTGCTGCTCCTCGGCGGCCGGATCGCCGACTACGCCGGCCGCCGCCGGGCCTTCCTGACCGGGCTCCTCGGCTTCGCCGCCGCCTCCGCGCTCGGCGGCGCGGCGACCGGCTTCGGCATGCTGCTGGGCGCGCGGGCCGCACAGGGGGCGTTCGCCGCACTGCTCGCGCCGGCGGCGCTGTCGCTGCTCACGACGAGCTTCACCGATCAGCGTGAACGCGCCCACGCCTTCGGCATCTTCGGCGCGATCGCCGCGGGCGGCGGCGCGATCGGCCTGGTCACGGGCGGGGTGCTGACCGAGTACCTGGACTGGCGCTGGTGCCTGTACGTAAACGTGCCCATCGCGGTGCTGGCCGCGGCCGGCTGGTGGGTGCTGCCCGCCGACACCCGCACGCAGACGCGGCCGAAGATCGACGTGCCCGGCGCGCTGCTCGCCGTGACCGGCCTGGTCGCCGTCGTCTACGGGTGCAGCGAAGCGGAGTCCGAGGGCTGGGGCTCGGCGCTGGTGCTCGGCCTGCTCTTCCTCGGTGTCGTGCTGCTCACCGGCTTCGTGCTGCACGAGCGGAACGCCGCCGCGCCGCTGCTGCCGCTGGGCGTGGTGCTCAGCCGGGCCCGGGGGAGCGCGTTTTTGGGCATCGCGGTGGCCACGGTCGGGATGTTCGCCATGCTCCTCTTCCTCACGTACTACATGCAGATCGTCATGGGCTACTCGGCGCTGAAGACCGGGGTGGCGTTCCTGCCGATGACCGCGGGAGTGCTGGCCGGCGCCGGCGGGCTCGCCAGCAGGCTGCTGCCGATCGTCGCGCCGCGGGTGCTGATCGCCCCCGGCCTGCTGCTCGCCGCCGCCGGCACGGGGTGGCTGACTACGGTGGACATCGACACCTCGTACGCCGCCGGGGTGCTGCCCTCGGGACTGGTCGTGGGCGTCGGGATGGGCCTGGTGATGGCCCCGGCGATCAACTACGCCACCTACGGCGTCCGCGAGGAGGAGGCCGGCATCGCCTCGGCGACGGTCAACACCTCGCAGCAGATCGGCGGCTCCATCGGCACCGCGCTGCTCAACACCGTGGCCACCAGCGCGACCACCGACTACATCGCCGACCGGGTGCCGGACGCGGGGGCGATCGAGGAGCGCCGGGCCGCGGGCGGGCCGGTGCCGGAGTTCGTCAAGGCGGGCCTGGTCGAGGGCTTCTCCTCGGCGTACGCGGTGGCGTCGGTGATCCTGCTCGTGGCGGCGGTGGCGGTCGCGGTGCTGATGAACACCCCCCGTCCCGACCGCACCAAGGCGCACGCCGCCAGCGCCAGCCCGGCAGTCCACCTGGGCTGAGCCTCCCGAACTCCTGGCCCGCCACACCCCCGAGGCGGGCCGGGGCTCCGGCGCCACCGGCGCCTGCCCGCGGTCGGCGCGGCGCAGGCGCCGGCGGCGGTACCGGGGGAGCGCCCGGCCCGCCCGGCGGCGGGCCGGGCGCGTATCGGCGAACGGCGGGCGGGGGAGGGAGCGGTCGGCGGCCACCTCCGTGGGCGGTGCCGCCGCTTCCGCCTCGGCCGGGGGCCGGTGTCCCGTACGCGACCGGCGTCCGCGCCCCGGGCGCGGTCCGCCCTCACAGGCGGGCGGCCTTCAGGGCCATGTGGAGCAGCAGGCGGTCCTCGCCCGCGGCGAGGTCCAGGCCGGTCAGCTCCTCGACCCGGGACAGCCGGTAGTACAGCGTCTGCCGGTGGATGCCCAGCGCGGCGGCGGTGCGGGCGGCCTGGCCGGCGTGGTCGAGGTAGACCTCGGCGGTACGGGCCAGTTCGGCGTGCGCCGGCTCCAGCAGCCGGCCGACGACCGGGTCGACACCGCCGGGCAGGCCGGTGAGCAGCCGGTACGGGCCGATGTCCGGCCATCTGGCCACCGGCCCAAGGTGCGGTGCGGCCCACGCCGCGCGGGCGGCGGCCAGCGCCTCGCGCCAGGCGCCGGGCAGCCCGGCGAGGCCGGCCCGCCCGTCGCCGACCCCGGCGACGGCGTCCGGTGCGGCACTCGCAGTACCCGCGGCAGTCACGGCACTCGCGGCGGGAGCAGCGGCCTCGGCGGGGGTCTCGCCGGTGCGGGTACGGGCCCCGCCCGGCGCCCCGCGCCGTA
The DNA here is from genome assembly GCF_059570535.1 of Streptomyces sp. CNP082. NCBI lineage: Bacteria > Bacillati > Actinomycetota > Actinomycetes > Kitasatosporales > Streptomycetaceae > Streptomyces > Streptomyces sp. CNP082. The sequence goes on along the minus strand of NZ_JCANSZ010000003.1, from coordinate 210,349 downwards.
CCTCCGCCGGCTCCGCGTCCCGGCCCGCCGCGGGCGCGTGCGCGCCCGGCGCCCGGCCGGCCGCGGCGTGCAGCAGCCGTTCCGCGGCCGTCACCGCCGGCTCCAGCACCCCCGCGGACGGCAGCAGCACCAGCGCCGCCAGCGCCCGTACCGGCGCGGCCCGGCCGCGGGCCTCCGCCGCCGCGCCGGTACGCGCCGCGTCGCCGGCCCCGCCGGCCCCGCCACCCGCGGCGCCCGCGGAACCCCGCACCCGTACCACCGTCGTCGCCGCCGTCCGCGGCAGCCCCGGACCCGGCGCCGCCGGGTCCGCCGGCCGCCACGGCAGCACCGCCACCGCCGCCACCGGCCCCGCCGCACCGCCCGGCAGCGCGTCCCGCAGCTCCGCCAGCGCCGCGTCCCGCCCCGCCGCGGGCCCGGCCAGCACGTCGCGCAGCAGCGCGCCGGCCGCCGCCCCCGCCCTGGTCTCCGCCGCCAGCAGCGCCCCGATCCGCGCCGCCGTCCGCATGGCCTGCGCGATCCGCGGGTCCGGCGCCCGGCCGGGCCCGCCCAGCTCGACGTCCGCCAGGTGCCCGTCGTCGAGCAGCCAGACGTACCCCTGCACCACGCCGCCGTGCCGCGCCGGCAGGCAGATCCGCCCGGTGAGCACCCCCGCGGAGGGATCCGGCGGGATCCGCATCGGCCCGGTCGCGCGGGCGATCCCGTACGCCTCGAACCACGCCCGCACCGCCGCCGTGGAGCGCCGGTGCAGGATGGACTTCGTCCGTACCGGGTCCATGAGCGAGGAGACGCCGCCCGACGAGCCGTCGCCGGTGTCGTGGACGCCGAAGGCGATCAGCCCGAAGTCCCGGTCCTCCAGGGTGGCGGGGGCGCCGAGCACCGCCGAGACCTCGTCCACCAACTGCTGGTAGTCGCCGCGCATGACCGCAGCCTCTCATACATCTGTATGAGGGCGCGGTGCCTGATGCGTGACAGGTGTCGATGGCCCACGATCGGAGCGATCCTTAGATTTCACGGAGGTGATACCTGCGCTCCGACCGTGGAGGTGCCCCGTGCTGGGTCCCGTGCTTCTCGCCGCCGCGCGCAGCGACCGAATCCGTCGCGTCGTCTCGGCCGCGCCGGTCAGCCGCCAGGTCGTCGCGCGCTTCGTCGCCGGCGAGGACCTCGCCGACGCCGTCGCCGCCGTCCGCGACCTGGCCGCCCGCGGCCTGGAGGTCACCCTCGACCACCTCGGCGAGGACGTCACCGACCCCCGCGAGGCGCTGCGCGCCCGGGACGCGTACCTCCGGCTGGCCGAAGCGCTCGAAGACGAGGGGCTTGGCACCCGCGCCGAGATGTCGGTGAAGCTCTCCGCCTTCGGCCAGGCGCTGCCCGGCGGCCACGACCTCGCGCTCGCCCACGTCACTCCGGTGGTCGAGGCCGCCGCCGCGGCCGGTACCACGGTCACCCTCGACATGGAGGACCACACCACGGTCGACTCCACCCTCGCCGTCCTGCGCGCCCTGCGCGAGCGCTTCCCGCAGACCGGCGCCGTGCTGCAGGCGTACCTCTTCCGCACCGAGGAGGACTGCCGCGACCTGGCCGGCGAGGGCTCGCGGGTACGGCTGGTGAAGGGCGCGTACAAGGAGCCTGCCGTCGTGGCCTTCCAGGATAAAATGGAGGTGGACCGGGCCTATGTGCGCTGCCTGAAGCTTCTGATGACCGGGCGCGGCTACCCCATGATCGGCACGCACGACCCCCGGATGATCGCCATCACCCGGGAGCTGGCCCGCCGCCACGGCCGCAAGCCCGGCGAATACGAGTTCCAGATGCTCTACGGGATCCGCCCCCAGGAGCAGCAGCGGCTGGTGGCCGAGGGGCACCGCATGCGCGTCTACACCCCCTACGGCACCGACTGGTACGGCTACTTCATGCGCCGGCTCGCCGAGCGCCCGGCGAACACGGCCTTCTTCCTGCGCGCCCTGGCCGGCCGCCGCTGACGACCCCCGCGAGACCCCGCGAGCCCTCCGAAAGACTCCGCACCTCGAAGGAGAACCGCACCATGGACGCTGTGACCCAGGTCCCCGCCCCGTACAACGAGCCGGTGCACACCTACGCCCCCGGCACACCGGAGCGTGCGCGGCTGGAGGCCAAGCTCAAGGAGCTGGCCGGGAGCCCCGTGGAGCTGCCGATGACCATCGGCGGCGTACGCCGCATGGGCGGCGGCGCGCGCGTCGACGTCGTGCAGCCGCACAACCACAAGGCCGTCCTCGGCACGTACGGCGCCGCCACCCGCGCCGACGCGCAGGACGCCATCGACGCCGCCCTGGCCGCCGCCCCCGGCTGGCGCGCGCTGTCCTTCGACGACCGCGCCGCGATCCTGCTCAAGGCCGCCGACCTGCTCGCGGGGCCGTGGCGCGAGACGATCGCCGCGTCCACCATGCTCGGCCAGTCGAAGACCGCCCAGCAGGCGGAGATCGACGCACCCTGCGAGCTGGTCGACTTCTGGCGCTTCAACGTCCACTTCGCCCGCCAGATCATGGACGAGCAGCCGCCGATCCAGCCGCACGGCGTGTGGAACCGGCTCGACCACCGCCCGCTGGAGGGCTTCGTCTACGCGATCACGCCGTTCAACTTCACCGCGATCGCCGGCAACCTGCCGACCGCGCCCGCCCTCATGGGCAACGTCGTGGTCTGGAAGCCGTCGCCGACCCAGACGCACTCCGCCGTGCTGCTCATGCGGCTGCTGGAGGAGGCCGGGCTGCCGCCCGGCGTCATCAACCTCGTCACCGGCGACGGCAAGGACGTCTCCGAGGTCGCGCTGCCGCACCCGGACCTGGCCGGCATCCACTTCACCGGCTCCACCCGCACGTTCCAGCACCTGTGGGGCGAGGTCGGCAGGAACCTGCCGGGCTACAAGGCGTACCCGCGGATCGTCGGCGAGACCGGCGGCAAGGACTTCATCGTCGCCCACCCGACCGCCGACCCGGCGAAGCTGAAGACCGCCATCACCCGCGGCGCCTTCGAGTACCAGGGCCAGAAGTGCTCGGCGGCCTCCCGCGCGTACGTGCCGCGCTCGCTGTGGGACGGCGGCCTGAAGGACGCGCTGGTCACCGAGGCCGAGGGCCTGGCGATGGGCGACGTCACGGACCTGTCGAACTTCATCGGGGCCGTCATCGACGACCGGGCGTTCGCCAAGAACAAGGCCGCCATCGAGCGGGCCAAGGCCGACCCCGCGTGCGAGATCGTCGCGGGCGGCACGTACGACGACTCCGTCGGCTACTTCGTCCGCCCGACCGTCGTCGTCTGCTCGGACCCGGAGAACGAGGTCTTCACCGAGGAGTACTTCGGCCCGATCATCGCCGTCCACGTGTACGAGGACGACGCCTACGACACGATGCTGGACCAGATGGAGTCCGTCGCCGCGTACGCCCTGACCGGCGCGATCCTCGCACAGGACCGCGCGGTCATCGCGGACGCGACCCGGCGGCTGCGCTTCGCGGCCGGCAACTTCTACGTCAACGACCGGCCCACCGGCTCGATCGTCGGCCAGCAGCCCTTCGGCGGCGCCCGCGCCTCCGGCACCAACGACAAGGCGGGCTCGAAGTTCAACCTGCTGCGCTGGTCCTCGCCGCGCGCCGTCAAGGAGACGATGGACGCCCCGACGGACTACCGCTACCCCCACATGGGCTGACGCCCAGGACCGCCCCGCGCGGTCCCCGCTGACGCCGCCCCTGGCCGCCTCCCCCGTCGGCCGGGGGCGGCCCCCTGTGTGCGGCGCCCCGGCCCGCGCCGCCGGGACAGGTCCCGGGTTACCGTCGTGACATGCGGATACTCGCCGTGGTCTGGGACATCGACGACACGATCTTCGATCACTCGGGTGCCGAGCGGCGCGCCGCGCTGGAGTACCTGACCGACCGCGGGCTGCTCGGCCGGTACGCCTCGCCGGAGGCCGCCACGGCGCACTGGCACGCGGTGTCCGAGGCGTACGTGGAGCGCTATCTCGCCGGCGAGTTCACCTTTACGGGCCAGCGCCGCGAGCGGGCCCGGGTGTTCGCGGGCCGGCCGCTGACCGACGCCGAGGCCGACGTCTGGATGGCCGGCTACCTGGCCGCGTACCGGCGGCACTGGCGGGTCTTCCCCGACGTCGTGCCGGCGCTCGACGGCCTCACCCCGGGCCGCCGGCACGGCCTGCTGTCCAACAACAGCGCCCCGCACCAGGAGGACAAGCTCCGCGCCATCGGCGTGCACGACCGCTTCGAGGCGCTGGTGTGCTCCGAGGAACTCGGCGTCGCCAAGCCCGCCCCCGCCGCCTTCCACGCCGCCTGCGCCGCCCTCGGGCTGCCGCCGGAGCGCGTCGCCTACGTCGGCGACCGGCCGGACACCGACGCGGCGGGCGCCGACGCGGCCGGGCTGACGGGGATCTGGCTGGACCGCGCCGGCGCGGGCGCCCCCGCGAGCCCGGGTGCGGCCGGCAGCGCCCCCGCGCAGGTGCGCCGCATCACGTCGCTCACCCAGCTCGGCACGCTTCTCAGCACCCTGGATTCGTAGCGATCACCGCAGGTCGGCGGGGGTGCCGTCTCAGATAGTAGGAAGCCCGAGTATATGACGGGACAAGAACGCTTTGACGTCCTACTTTTGTAGAGAGCCGAACTCGCCGAACGGCGACGGTGGTCGAGGCATGGCGCCTTGGCGCAGGTCACCCCTGCGGCGCCGCTCCCGCCCCAGCGGCGTCCCCACGTCACTCCAGCGCCCCTTCAGGAGCTGCCCCATGGCTGCCACCCCCACGGTCCGCCGCGCCCGCCGTGTCGCCCGCACCACCGGCACCGAGCAGACCCGCGACTCCGCCCTCGCCCGGAAGAACGCCGCCGCCGCGCTGCAGCGGGCGTTCGACCGCCGCGACAACGGCGGCGCGACCGGCCACTGAGCCCGCCCGGCGGCGGCCGGCCCGTTCAGCGGTCCCGTACCAGCTCGAAGCGGTCGATCCGGGTGCCGTCCTCGGCGTACGCGGTCGCCCGCAGCACGGGCGAGGCGCCCGGCACGGACTCCACCGCCAGGAACGAATAACCCGTGTAGCGCACCCGCGACCACTCGACCCCCTCGCGCGCCTTCCCGCCCTCGCGGGTCCAGTGGAACGTCTCCACCACGTCGCGGTCGCGGCGCCGGCCCTCGTAGCTGTCCGGCGCGCTGAAGTCGTACAGCGTGCGCCCGCCGCCGCCCGCGGTCACGTAGACGGCGCCGTGGCGCGCGGTGTCCACGGAGCCGCCGATCGGCAGCGGCCGGGTCAGGGCCCCGGCGCGCAGGGCGTCGGTGCGCTCGTAGACGTGGTTGTGGCCGTTGACCACGAGGTCCACCCGGTGCGTGTCGAACAGCGGCGTGAAGTGGTCCCGTACCCCGCCGTCCGAGGCGTGCGTGCTGGTGGAGTACGCGCAGTGGTGGAAGAAGACCACGACGAAGTCGACGCCCGGCGTCCGCCGCAGCTCGCCGAGGTGCCGGCCCAGCCAGCGCGCCTGCGCGCCGCCGGTATAGCCGAGGTTGGCCGGGATCTCGTACGACACGTCGTTGGCGTCCAGCGCGACGACGGCGACGTTGCCGTAGACGAAGGAGTACGCACTCGGCGCCTCGCGCGGGTCGAAGCCGCTGTCCGGCAGCGTCCAGCGGGCGCGCTGGCCGCCGTAGCCGTCGGGGGAGTACCACGCCTCCATGTCGTGGTTGCCCATCGCCGGCATCCATGGGACCCGCGAGGACACCGGGTCGATCTGCCGCAGGAAGCGGTCCCACACCCGGGCGTCGTAGCGGTCGCTCTCCAGGCCGTGCCCGGAGTCCTCGGCGTAGCAGATGTCGCCGGCGTGCAGGTGGAAGGCCGGCGGGCCGCCGGGCAGGGCGGCGATGCGGCGGGTGACGGCGCGGGCGGCGCGGCCGGTGCCCTGGTCGCCGAAGGCGGTGAAGACGAAGCGCTCGGGCCGGGCGGGCGCGGTGCGGAACTCCGCGAGGTGCTCAGCCGCTCCCGGCGACCCGGCGGGGTCGAACTCGTCGTGGCCCAGGCCGTAGACGTACGCCGTGCCGGGCTCAAGGCCGTCGAGCGCGGCGTGCACGTAGTGCTGCTCCACCGCCGGCAGGCCGCCCAGCGCCGGGGTCTTCAGCGGGCGGATCTCCGCTTCGACGCGCTCGCCGAGGTCGCCGCGGTCCGTGCCGAAGCGCACGTACGGCCGGCGCACCGGCAGCGGGAGCTGCCAGCCGATGCGCATCTGGCTGCGCGGGTCGGCGCCGAACGCCAGATGCCGGCCGAACGCCGCCGGTGCGCCGGTGGGCGCGGGGGCGGCGACGGCGGTCGAGGAGCCGTCCGTACGCCCGGACGCGCCGCCGCCGTCCCCGACGCACCCGGCGAGCAGCAGCCCGCCGGCCAGCCCGCCCGCGCCGGTGACGACGCGGCGCCGGGAGTGCCCGGCGCGCAGGTACGCGTGCTGCTCGGCCATGCTCATGCCGCGGGCGAGCCGTGGGGGGATGCCGAAGCCGGGGGTGTCCATACGGCTGAGCATTCCCCGCCGGTCCCGACGCGCCGGAGAACCACGGGCGTCGGCGTGGTGAACGCCTCCCGGTGTCCACATCCCGGACGGCGGTGTCATCCCGCAAGACGTACCGCGTAGGCTCCCCCTCATGTCCCGCAGCATTCGTCTCGCGTCCATTCCCGGCGACGGCATCGGCCCCGAGGTCGTTGCCCAGGGCCTGAAGGTGCTCTCCGCCGTCCTGCCGCAGGACGTGAAGCTGGAGACCGAGAGCTACGACCTGGGCGCCCGCCGCTGGCACGCCACCGGCGAGACCCTGCCGGACGCGGAGCTGACGGCCCTCGCGGACCGCGACGCGATCCTGCTCGGCGCCATCGGCGACCCGTCGGTGCCGTCCGGCGTGCTGGAGCGCGGGCTGCTGCTGAAGCTGCGCTTCGCCTTCGACCACTACGTGAACCTGCGCCCGTCGAAGCTCTTCCCCGGCACCGCCACCCCGCTGGCCGGCCGCCCCGCCATCGACTTCGTCGTCGTCCGCGAGGGTACGGAGGGCCCGTACACCGGCAACGGCGGCAGCCTGCGCACCGGCACCCCGGCCGAGGTCGCCACCGAGGTCAGCGTCAACACCGCGTACGGCGTGGAGCGCGTGGTGCGCGACGCGTACGAGCGGGCCCAGGCCCGCCCGCGGAAGAAGCTGACCCTCGTCCACAAGAACAACGTGCTCGTCTACGCCGGCCACCTGTGGAAGAACATCTTCGACCGCGTCGGCGCCGAGTACCCCGACGTCACCACGGACTACCTGCACGTGGACGCCGCGACGATCTTCCTCGCCACCCAGCCGGAGCGGTTCGACGTGATCGTCACCGACAACCTCTTCGGCGACATCCTCACCGACCTCGCCGCCGCCATCAGCGGCGGCATCGGCCTCGCCGCCTCCGGGAACATCAACCCGGCCGGCACCTTCCCGTCGATGTTCGAGCCGGTCCACGGCTCCGCGCCGGACATCGCCGGCACCGGCAAGGCCGACCCGACGGCCACGGTCCTGTCGGTCGCCCTGCTGCTGCGCCACCTCGGCTACGCGGCGCAGGCCACCCGCGTCGAGGAAGCCGTCGAGGCCGACCTCGCCGCGCGGGGCGACGCCGTGCGCACCACGGACGAGATCGGCGACGCGCTCGCCGCCCGAGTATCCGGCTGACCGCCGGGACCACACACGCTCGCAGCGGCCGGCCCGGCCGGTCAGGTTTCTCCTCACGGCCGACTGACGCCTGCCCTCCGGTGGGCGTCGGTGCGACGATGACCCATCGGGCCGCGTACCACCGCCACGCTTGCCGCTGCCCACGCCCACGTCATAATCGACAGCGGGGCCGCAGCACGGGGTGATGCTCGGACGTCCTAGTAACTTGCCCGGGACGCGGTCCGCCACCCACCGAACGGTGAAGGACACGAATCTCATGACCACGATCGAGCTCAAGCCTTCCGCGCACCCGCTGTCCGACGCGGAGCGCGAGGCGATCCTGACCAACCCCGGCTTCGGCAAGCACTTCACCGACCACATGGTCACGATCAAGTGGACCGAAGGCCGGGGCTGGCACGACGCCCAGCTCCAGCCGTACGCGCCGCTGACCCTCGACCCGGCGACGATGGCGCTGCACTACGGGCAGTCCATCTTCGAGGGGCTCAAGGCGTACCGGCAGCCCGACGGCAGCGTGCGCACCTTCCGGCCGGACGCCAACGCGCGCCGCTTCCAGCTCTCCGCGCGCCGGCTGGCGATGCCGGAGCTGCCCGTGGAGACCTTTGTGGCGGCCATCGACGCACTCGTGCACCAGGACAAGGCGTGGGTGCCGGGCACCGGCGAGGAGTCGCTGTACCTGCGCCCGTTCATGTTCGCCACCGAGGTCGGCCTCGGCGTGAACTCGCCGGCGCACGAGTACCTGTTCATGGTGCTGGCCTCGCCCGCCGGCGCGTACTTCCACGGCGGCATCAAGCCGGTGTCGGTGTGGCTCACCGAGGAGTACGTGCGCGCCGCGCCCGGCGGCACCGGCGAGGCCAAGTGCGCGGGCAACTACGCGGGCGCGATGGCCGCCACGCTCCAGGCCGTGCAGCAGGGCTGCGACCAGGTGGTCTGGCTGGACGCGGTCGAGCGCCGGTGGATCGAGGAGATGGGCGGGATGAACCTGTACTTCGTGCGGGGCGGTGGGCCCAGCGGGCAGGAAGGGGCCGCGGAGGTGGTCACGCCCGAGCTGACCGGCACGCTGCTGCCCGGCATCACCCGCGACTCGCTGCTGACCATCGCCGCCGACCTCGGCTACCGGACCGGGGAGGTGCGGATCTCCAAGGAGGAGTGGCAGGCCGGCTGCGCGGACGGCACGATCTCGGAGACCTTCGCCTGCGGCACCGCCGCCGTCATCACGCCGGTGGGGCACGCGAAGTCGAGCACCGCGGAGTGGACGGTCGCCGACGGGTCGATGGGGCCGATCACGGCGCAGTTGCGCAAGGCGCTGGTGGACGTGCAGACCGGGCAGGCCCCTGACCCGCACGGGTGGATGCACGAGCTGGGCTGAGGTGCGGGCCGGCTGAGGCGAGGGCCGCCGCCGGGATTCCGGCGGCGGCCCCGCGCGTGCCGTCGTGCTGGTGCCCGTGCGTCAGTAGACGCTCACGCCGTACGCGCTCAGCGCCTCGGTGACCGGCTGGTGGATGGCGGAGCCGCTGGTGCCGCTGCAGCCCGAGCTGCCGGAGTGGATGCCGTACGCGACGGAGCCCGAGAAGTGGGCGCCGCCGCTGTCGCCGCCGGCGGAGCAGGCGGTGGTGCGGACCATGTTGTAGACCGGGCCGTCGCTGTAGTTGACGGTCACGTTCACGGCGGTCACGGTGCCGCTGGTGACCTGGGTGGTGGAGCCGCTCTTCTGGATGGCCTGGCCGACGACGGCGTTGGCGGCGCTGGTGATGTCCCGGGTGCTGCCGTTGTAGAGGTTCACGGTGCCCGCGGGGGAGGAGCCGTCGGTGTAGCGGACGATGCCGTAGTCGTTGGTCGGGAAGCTGGTGCCCTCGCGGGTGCCGATGGCCGGGCCGCCGCTGGTGGCCGACCAGGAGGAGCCCGCGTTGGTGCAGTGGCCCGCGGTGACGAAGTAGCGGGCGCCGTTCTTGGTCACGTTGAACGCCGCGGAGCAGCGGTAGCCGCCGCCGTAGATCGCGTCGCCGCCGAGGACCTCCTTGCGGAACGCCCCGGGTATGCGCTCCACCCGGGCCGCGCCGTCGAGGCTCCGCGCGACGCGCTCGAGCTTCGCGTACTCGGCGCCGGAGACCGTGGAGTCGGCCTGCACGGCTATCTGGTTCGTGGCCGGATCGACACCCCAGGAGGTGCCGGTGATCTTCGCCCGGTCCTCGAAGGCGCCCATCGCGGAGCGCAGTTCCGCGGCGCTGTGCTCGACCACCTCGGCGCGGGCGCCGGCGGCGCGGGCCTCGGCGGCGGCGGCCTCGTCGGTGACCGTCACGACCAGCTCGCCGGTGTCGGCGTCCAGGTACGTACCGGCGCTGTCGGCGCCGAGGGCGCGCGTGACGTCGGCGTTGAGCGCGATCGTCGCCGCGCCGGCCTGCACCCCCTGGCCGGGGCGGTCGGCGGGCGGGGGTGCCGCGGCGGCCGTGGAGCCGAGTGCGGCGGTGCCGAGGAGGAGAAGGGCGGCGACGGTGCCGCCCAGACGCGCGGACATCTGGGGTCTCATGCGGTGGTTCTCCTTTGGTGTGAACCAGGTGGGGGTGTGGGGGGTGCCGTACTGACTGGCCTGGACCAAATTGGCACGCGCATGACATCCACACAAGACCGCATTGCGCCCTGGCCTCCGCGTACGAAAGAGAACACATTGCCCGTATCGTGAGACGGGACTCCAGGCAGGGCGGGGCGTGTGCCAGACTGCGCGACGTGACCTCGTTTGCCGTCATGATTATGGGCAACAGGCGCGCCGGTCCGCGCTGACCCGTACCGCGATCCGCATGCGGTGCTGGCTCACCGCGTCCCAGACCCGCGCGCAGACCTCTCGCGACCCGCGAGGGGTCTTTTCCGTTTCCGGGACCGGAGAGCACACCCTCCCGACAGGAGCACTTCGATGAGCACAGAGCCGGAAGCCCCGAAGACCCCCGATGACGCGTTCCACGTCTTCGACACCACGCTGCGCGACGGCGCGCAGCGCGAGGGCATCAGCCTGACCGTCGCGGACAAGCTGGCCATCGCCCGGCACCTCGACGACTTCGGCGTGGGCTTCATCGAGGGCGGCTGGCCCGGCGCGGTGCCCCGGGACACGGAGTTCTTCCGCCGCGCCCGCGACGAGATCGACTTCCGGCACGCGCAGCTCGTCGCCTTCGGGGCCACCCGCAAGGCGGGCGTACGGGTCGAGGACGACCCGCAGGTGCACGCGCTGCTGGAGTCCAAGGCCCCCGTCGTCACGCTGGTCGCCAAGGCGCACGACCGGCACGTGGAGCTGGCGCTGCGCACCACGCTGGAGGAGAACCTGGCGATGGTCCGGGACACGGTGGCGTTCCTGCGCGAGCACGGCCGCCGGGTCTTCGTCGACTGCGAGCACTTCTTCGACGGCCACCGCGCCAACGCCGCGTACGCCAAGCAGGTCGTCGCCGCCGCGCACGAGGCCGGCGCCGACGTCGTCGTGCTCTGCGACACCAACGGCGGCATGCTCCCCGGCCAGGTGCGCGAGACCGTCGCCGAGGTGCTGGCGGCCACCGGCGCGCGGCTGGGCATGCACGCCCAGGACGACTCCGGCTGCGGCGTGGCCAACACCCTGGCCGCCGTCGACGGCGGTGCCACGCACGTGCAGTGCACCGCCAACGGCTACGGCGAGCGCGTCGGCAACGCCAACCTCTTCCCCGTCGTGGCCGCGCTGGAGCTGAAGTACGGCATGCGGGTGCTGCCCGAGGGCAGGCTGGCGGAGATGACCCGGATCTCGCACGCCGTCGCCGAGGTCGTGAACATCGCGCCCGCCACCCACCAGCCGTACGTGGGCGTCTCGGCCTTCGCCCACAAGGCCGGCCTGCACGCCTCCGCCATCAAGGTCGACCCCGACCTGTACCAGCACATCGACCCCGAGCTGGTCGGCAACCGGCTGCGCATGCTGGTCTCCGACATGGCCGGCCGGGCGTCCATCGAGCTGAAGGGCCGGGACCTCGGCCTCGACCTCGGCGACGACCGCGAGCTGCTGAGCCGGGTGGTGGCGCGGGTCAAGGAGAACGAGCTGCGCGGGCTGACGTACGAGGCCGCCGACGCCTCCTTCGAACTGCTGCTCCGCGAGGAGCTGCAGGTGCGCGAGTCCGGCCGGGCGCGGCGCTACTTCCGTACCGAGTCCTGGCGGGCCATCGCCGAGGACCGGCCGGACGGCACCCACGCCAACGAGGCCACGGTCAAGCTGTGGGCCAAGGGCGAGCGGACCGTCGTCACGGCGGAGGGCAAAGGCCCGGTCCACGCGCTGGACCGGGCCCTCAGAGTGGCGCTGGAGCGGATCTACCCCCAGCTCGCGGGCTTCCAGCTCGTCGACTACAAGGTGCGGATCCTGGAGGGGACCCACGGCACGGAGTCGACGACGCGCGTGCTCATCACCACCAGCGACGGCCGCGGCGAGTGGGACACCGTCGGCGTCGCGGACAACGTCATCGCGGCGTCGTGGCAGGCGCTTGACGACGCGTACGCCTACGGTCTGCTGCGGGCCGGGGTGGTGCCGCAGGAGGAGTAGCGGCGGCCGTCGCGCCGGCGCCCCCGGCGCCGGCGTCCTCCGCCGGGGCGCTCTCCGCACGGGCCCCCGCCGCGCCGGCGCCCGGCTGCCGCGGCCCGCCGGGCGTACCCGGCCGGAGCACCGCCAGCGTCAGCACCGCCGCCGCGGCGACCAGCGCCGCCCCGATGCCGAACGCCAGTTGGAAGCCGCCCGTCAGCGCCGCGTCCCGGCCCTCCCCGGCCGCGGCCAGCGACTCCGTGCGCCCCGCCGCCAGCGTGGTGAGCACCGCGACGCCCAGCGCGCCGCCGATCTGCTGACCGGTGTTGAACAGCCCGGAGACGACCCCGGCGTCGTCCTCGCGCGCCCCGGACATGCCCAGCGCGGTCATCGCAGGCAGCACCAGTCCGCCGCCGCCGATCAGCAGCATCGTCGGCAGCAGGTGGGTCACGTAGCTCACCTCGGCGGGATCCCGCGGGACGCGGACCAGCAGCGCCAGGGCGAGCGCGAGGAGCACCAGCCCGGCCAGCAGCACCGACCGCTCGCCGAACCGCGCCACCAGCCGGGCGGAGACGAGCAGCGAGGTGACGCCGATGGTGGCCGCGGCCGGCAGCATCGCCAGGCCGGTCTCGGCGGCGCCGTAGCCCAGCACCTGCTGCATGTAGAGCGCGACGACGATCTGGAAGGCGAACATTCCGGCGATAACGAGCAGTTGGACAGCGTTGGCGCCGGAGACGGCGCGCGAGCGGAAGACGCGCAGCGGCAGCAGCGGGGTGGCGGCCCGGGCCTGGCGGAGCACGAAGCCGGTGAGCAGGGCGGCGGCGAGCGCGGCGGAGCCGAGGGTGCGGCCGGAGGTCCAGCCGTGGCTCTCGGTCTCGACGATGGTGTAGACGCCGAGCATCAGCCCGGAGGTGACCAGCAGCGCCCCGGCGACATCGGCGCCCGCGGCCAGGCCGAGCCGCCCGTCGGCCGCGCCGCCGGGCAGCAAGCGCAGCGCGAGTACGGCGGTGGCCAGGCCGATGGGCAGGTTGACGAGGAAGATCCAGTGCCAGTTCAGCGCGTCGGTGAGCACGCCGCCGAGCACCTGGCCCAGTGAGGCGCCGGTCGCGCCGGTGAACGCGAAGGCGCCGATGGCCTTCGCCCGCTCCTTCGCGTCCGTGAAGAGCGTGACGATCATGCCGAGCCCTACGGCCGAGGCCAGCGCCCCGCCGACGCCTTGCAGGAAGCGCGCGGCGATCAGCGTCCACGGCTCGGCGGCCAGCGCGCACAGCAGCGAGGCGACGGTGAAGAGCACGATGCCGGCGATGAACACCCGCTTGCGGCCGAGCAGGTCACCGAGGCGGCCGGCGAGGAGGAGCAGCCCGCCGAAGGCGATCATGTAGGCGTTGACGGTCCAGGTCAGGTCGGCGGGCGAGAACCCCAGGTCCTGCTGGATGGCGGGCAGTGCGACGGTGACGATGCTCCCGTCGAGGATGATCATCAGCGCGCCGGTGCAGAGGATCGCGAGTGCGAACCAGCGGGATCTGTCGGGCCGTGGGCCGGTGGCGTTCATGCGGGTTCTCCTGTGCGTGTGGGCAACAGGAGAGACCGTAGCAGATAGTTTTGTACGAGACTATCTGTTGTTCAGTTTTCTTGTACGGACCTTCTTGCCGGCTACCGCCGGGCCTGCCGCGCCCGGCGGACCGGCTGGCCGGACGGGACGGGCTGGGCGAGCGGGCCTTCCGCCAGGCTCTCCAGGCAGCCGGTGAACGCGTCCCGCTGCGCGGCCGGCAGGGCGTCGAGCACCTCCCGGTGCACCCGGTCGACGACCTCCTGGCCGCGCGCCGCGATCTGCGCGCCGGCCTCGGTGACGTGGATGATGCGGGCCCTGCGGTCCGTGCTCGACAGCCGCCGCTCGGCGTACCCGGCCTTCTCCAGGCCGTCCACGGTCACGACCATCGTGGTCTTGTCCATGCGGGCCAGCTCGGCGAGCTGGCCCTGGGTCCGCTCGGCCTCCAGCGCGTGCACCAGCACGCACTGCTCGCGCTGGAGCAGGCCGACCTCGCCCAGCGCGGCGGCCAGGCGGGTGTTGAGGACGTGCGCGGTGTGGACGAGCGCGCCGGTCAGGTCCAGTACGGTACGGGCGGGCGCGCGGGTCTCGGGCGTCGTGGTCATGTGGCCAGGTTAACAAGAAAGTTTGTTGCGAAACCTTCTTGTGCGCTAACGAACTGTCCAACTGCGTTGTCGAAGCCCTACAGCGCCGATCGACGTGTCCTTGGCCGATGTCTGGCCCGGTCACCTGCACATAGTGCCGGATGCTCATGATTTCCCGGCCGACGTTGTAGGGAAATGACATAAGGTTCGATGCCCTCGTACCCGTACCGTCGTTTCATGACCACAGTGGAGTACACCCCCTCCGACGCGGCGGCGGCAGGCGCTGTCGAGAAAGCCGTCGAAAACGAGGCCCGGGGGCGGGCGGCCGAGCTGCGCCGCATTCGCGAGCAGGCCCACGCGGGGCCGAGCGAGCGGGCGACCGCCGCGCAGAAGGCCAAGGGGAAGCTCACTGCCCGGGAGCGGATCGACCTGCTCCTGGACGAGGGGTCGTTCAACGAGGTGGAGCCGCTGCGCCGGCACCGCGCCACCGGCTTCGGCCTGGAGGCCAAGAAGCCGTACACGGACGGTGTGATCACCGGTTGGGGCACGGTGCACGGGCGGACGGTCTTCGTCTACGCGCACGACTTCCGGATCTTCGGCGGCGCGCTCGGCGAGGCGCACGCGAACAAGATCCACAAGATCATGGACAAGGCGATCGCCGCGGGCGCGCCGCTGGTGTCGCTGAACGACGGCGCGGGCGCCCGTATCCAGGAGGGCGTCTCGGCGCTCGCCGGGTACGGCGGCATCTTCCAGCGCAACACCCGCGCGTCCGGCGTCATCCCGCAGATCTCCGTGATGCTCGGCCCGTGCGCGGGCGGCGCGGCGTACAGCCCGGCGCTGACGGACTTCGTGTTCATGGTCCGCGAGACCTCGCAGATGTTCATCACGGGCCCTGACGTGGTCAAGGCGGTGACCGGCGAGGAGATCAGCCAGAACGGCCTGGGCGGCGCGGATGTGCACGCGGAGACGTCGGGGGTCTCCCACTTCGCGTACGACGACGAGGTGACGTGCCTGGAGGAGGTGCGCTACCTGCTGTCGATGCTCCCGCAGAACAACCGGGAGAACCCGCCGGCCGTCACCGCGGAGGACCCGGCCGACCGCGTCGGCGACGCGCTGCTGGACCTGGTGCCGGCCGACGGCAACAGGCCGTACGACATGCGCAAGGTGATCGAGGAGATCGTCGACGACGGCGAGTACCTCGAAGTCCACGAGCGGTGGGCGACCAACCTGATCTGCGCCCTCACCCGGCTCGACGGCCAGGTCGCCGGCATCGTCGCCAACCAGCCGCAGTCGCTGGCGGGCGTGCTGGACATCGAGGCGAGCGAGAAGGGCGCCCGCTTCGTGCAGATGTGCGACGCCTTCAACATCCCGATCGTCACCCTGCTCGACGTCCCGGGCTTCCTGCCCGGCGTCGACCAGGAGCACGGCGGGATCATCCGGCACGGCGCGAAGCTGCTCTACGCCTACTGCAACGCCACCGTGCCGCGGATCTCGGTGGTGGTCAGGAAGGCGTACGGCGGCGCGTACATCGTCATGGACAGCCAGTCCATCGGCGCCGATCTGACCTACGCCTGGCCGACCAACGAGATCGCGGTCATGGGCGCGGAGGGCGCCGCCAACGTGATCTTCCGGCGCGACATCGCCGCTGCGGAAGACCCCGAGGCCAAGCGCGCCGAGATGGTCAAGCAGTACAAGGCCGAGCTGATGCACCCGTACTACGCGGCCGAACGCGGCCTCGTGGACGACGTCATCGACCCCGCGGACACCCGCCGGACCCTCATCCGGTCCCTGGCGATGCTGCGGACGAAGCACGCGGACCTGCCGGCGCGCAAGCACGGCAACCCGCCGCAGTGACCCGCCGCTTCACCGCAGCCCGCAGCCGACCCGCGCAGAACAGCCCAGGAGCCCACACGTGACCACGCAGCACACCGAGAACCTCGTCCGCGTCGAGAAGGGCGAGGCCAGCGAGGAGGAGCTCGCCGCGCTCACCGCGGTGCTGCTCGCCCGCGCCGCCGCCCCGCGGCCGGCGCACCCCCGCCACGGCGGGCACGGCGGCTCCGCGGCCCGCTGGCGCCGGCTGGAGCGCCAGCACGGCTTCCGCGCCCCGCACAGCTGGCAGCGCTGACACGCACCGCCCCACCCGCACCGATGGCCCCGCCTGTGGCGGGGCCATCGCGCGTCATGAGCGCCTCGGCGGGGTGCCGCCAGCCACACCTGGTCCGGCCCGGTGCACACCCTGGCCCGGATGCACACCCCGGCGCGGACGCCCGCGGCTGCAAGCAGCGCGCGAGCTGAGGTCACCTCGGGGGCCAGGGCCGTGGCCCGGTACGCCGCGGCGGAGCCGCCACCGGCCGGATCCGGGCGGCGTACACGGCGGTGAACGCGGCCGTCACGACGACGGCGATCCAGCCGGGCGGGCCGGGCCCGCCCGGCGCACCGGCCGCCCGTCACTCCCGGCGATGCGCCGGGGCCGCGGCCCGGCCGGGCGCCGCTAGCCCTGCGCCCCCTCCAGGCGGGCCAGCGCCGCGTCCACGCGCGCCAGCGTGCGCTCGCGGCCCAGCACCTCCAGGGACTCGAACAGCGGCAGCCCCACCGTCCGCCCCGTCACCGCGACCCGCACCGGCGCCTGCGCCTTGCCCAGCTTCAGGCCGTGCTCCTCGCCCGCGGCGAGCACCGCCTCCTTCAGCGGCTCCGCCGACCACTCGGCCGCCGCCAGCTTCGCGCGTGCCGTACGCAGCAGGTCGGCCGCGCCCGGCTTCATGGCCTTGTCCCAGGACTTCTCGTCCGGCACCGGCTCGTCCAGGAAGAGGAAGTCGACGTTGGCGGTGATGTCGGACAGCACTGTCAGCCGCGTCTGCGCCAGCGGCGCCACCGCCGCGAAGGCGTCCGCGTCGAACGAATCCGCCGGCCACGGCGCGTACGGCGGGCGCAGCCAGGGCGTGCAGCGCTCGGCGAAGTCCTTCACGTCCAGCATGCGGATGTGGTCGGCGTTGATGGCCTCGGCCTTCTTCAGGTCGAAGCGGGCCGGGTTGGGCACCACGTCGGCGATGTCGAAGGCCGCGACCAGCTCCTCGCGGGTGAAGACGTCGCGGTCGGCGGAGAGCGACCAGCCCAGCAGCGAGAGGTAGTTGATCAGCCCCTCGGGCAGGAAGCCGCGCTCGCGGTAGAGGTTGAGCGAGGACTGCGGGTCGCGCTTGGAGAGCTTCTTGTTGCCCTCGCCCATGACGTACGGCAGGTGGCCGAACTCCGGCACCCGCTTGGCGACGCCGAGGCCGGTCAGCGCGCGGTAGAGCGCGATCTGCCGCGGGGTGGAGGACAGCAGGTCCTCGCCGCGCAGCACGTGCGTGATCTCCATCAGCGCGTCGTCGACGGGGTTGACCAGGGTGTAGAGCGGGGCGCCGTTGGCGCGTACCAGGCCGTAGTCCGTGACGTGCTCGGGGGCGAAGGTCAGCTCGCCGCGCACCAGGTCGGTGAAGGTGATCGTCTCGTCCGGCATGCGGAAGCGGACGATCGAGGTCCGGCCCTCGGCCTCGTACGCGGCCACCTGCCCGGCGGTCAGCTCCCGGCAGTGCCCGTCGTACCCGGAGGGCCGCCCGGCCGCGCGCGCCGCCTCGCGGCGCTCCTCCAGCTCCGCCGCGGTGCAGTAGCAGCGGTAGGCGTGCCCGGCGTCCTGGAGCCGGCGGGCCACGTCGGCGTAGATGTCCATGCGCTGCGACTGCCGGTACGGCGCGTGCGGGCCGCCGGCCTCGGGGCCCTCGTCCCAGTCGATGCCGAGCCAGCGGAAGGAGTCGAGCAGTTGCTCGTAGGACTCCTCGGAGTCGCGGGCCGCGTCGGTGTCCTCGATCCGGAAGACCAGCGAGCCGCCGGTGTGACGGGCGTACGCCCAGTTGAACAGGGCGGTGCGCACCAGGCCCACGTGGGGGTTGCCGGTGGGCGAGGGACAGAAGCGGACCCGTACGGGGACCGGGGGGGCTGCGCTAGCCACGCTTGATCACCTTGTTGGCGAGAGTGCCGATGCCTTCGATGGTGACGGCGACCTCGTCGCCGTCCTGGAGCGGGCCGACGCCCGCGGGGGTTCCGGTCAGGATGACGTCGCCGGGCAGCAGCGTCATCGCCTCGGTGATGTGCACGATCAGCTCGGGGATCGAGCGGACCATGTCCGTCGTCCGGCCGAGCTGGCGCTGGGCGCCGTTGACGGTGCACTGGATGGCGATGCCCTCGGCGATCCGGGCCGGGGCCAGCTCCGTCTCGACCCAGGGGCCGAGCGGGCAGGAGGTGTCGAAGCCCTTGGCGCGGGCCCACTGCTTCTCCCGCCGCTGGACGTCGCGTGCGGTCACGTCGTTCGCGCAGGTGTAGCCGAGGATCACGTCCTGGGCCCGCTCCAGCGGCACTTCGCGGCAGAGCCGGCCGATGACGACGGCCAGCTCCGCCTCGTGCTGCAGGTCCGCGGAGAAGGAGGGGTACGCGATGGGGTCGCCGGGGCCGATCACCGAGGTGGACGGCTTGAAGAAGGTGACGGGCACCTCGGGCACCTCGTTGCCGAGCTCCGCGGCGTGCTCGGCGTAGTTGCGGCCGATCGCGACGACCTTGCTGGGGAGCACGGGGGGCAGCAGCCGCACCTTGTCCAGCGGGAGCTTGCGGCCCGACCGCTCGAACTCGGCGAACGGATGGCCCTTGATCACGTCGAGGGTGACCTCGCCCTGCGGGGTGCCGGTGCCGTCGAAGCCGTCGGAGCCTTCGACCACACCGAACGCGACACTGCCGTCGACGGAGAACCTGGCGATACGCACGGGCCCAGGCTATCGCCCCGCCGCCGCCCGCCCCGCCGCCCGGTCAGGCTCCGGACGGGAGGTCCGCCAGCACGGTACGGCGCGGGTTCGCGGTGCGCTCCGGCGGCTGCGCGGCCGGGGCGGCGGCGATCCGGGGGGCCGAGTCGGGCGGCTCGGGAAGCAGCAGGTCCGCGGCGTCGTCGAGGTCGGCGAGGGTGGTGCGCCGCGGGTTGGCTATGGTGCGGAAGATCATGGTGTGAGGCGTGCCTTTACGTGCTGGGGCCCGCAGTTGGGCCGGGAAGACCGTGCCTGACGGAGCGGCTTTACGGAATGCTCCGTTGTGTCAAAGGAAGAGTAGGCGCTGCTATTCCCCGCGCCGCTGGGACCCATCCCGTAGGGCATTGTGACTTTGCTCACCTCCACGGTGACGAATGCCAAATATCGTCGGCTCCGCCGATAGGTCGAAACGGGTCGTCTCCCTACAGGAGCGACATTTCCCAATCGATGCGCTCGACCCGGGACACAGGGCTGCGGCATGCACCTCGTAGGAAAATGTCCGTTATCCCCACCCGTTGCTTCCACCCCGTGTAGCGTGGCTGGCACGGTGCGTAGTGACTGCTGGGCTGTTACCCCCGGGCCTTGTTGGAGATCCCGGCACTGTGCTGGAATTCCACGGACCGTCGCTGGGGTGCAGTCGACGCAGGGGCGCAACGGGGCGCCACGCGGGGGACTGCACGGGGAGCTTGCGCCGGTTGGTTCACGGCGGGCGGGGGCCTAAGCTCCCGCACGACCAGACAACGCTCCGGTGCATGCGCCGGAGCCGGTCCTAGAGGTTGCGACGCTAGTGCAGGGACGATTGAAGACTGACGGCAGCGTTCCGGGCGAGCCTGAGGTGCGCGGGAAGACCGACCGCGCAGCCTCCCTTCGGTACGGCCAGAGCGCGGGCTCCTCGCCGGACCGGAACGCCGACCGCGGCGGCGCCCGAATACCCGCGCCCGAAGCCGGTGACTTCGCCAGCGTGCAGCAGCCCAAGGGCTCGAAGGGGCCGGGTTCCCGGATCCTGCTGCGCAACTGGCGCATCAGCACCAGACTTGTCTCGCTCCTCGCGCTCCCCGTGGTCGCCGCGACCACGCTGGGAGCTTTCCGCATCGAGGACTCCTGGCAGAACCTCCAGCAGCTCGAGAACATGAAGCTGCTGACGGACATGACCGAGGAGGCCACGGAGCTCGCCGACATGCTCCAGCAGGAGCGTGACAAGTCGGCCGGCCTCATCGTCGACGGCAACCCCAAGCACCCGGACATCACCGACGCCCGCGACGAGACCGACAAGGCCCTGATCGCCTTCACCCGGTCCGCGGACGAGATCGACACCACCGATGACGAGGACCTCGCCGGGGTCAACAACTCGCTCACGAGCGTCATCGAGAAGCTCAACAAGATCAACAGCATTCGCAAGACGGCCTATTCGGACGACACCGGCGGCGCCGCCCAGACGGTCAAGGCGTACGGCGAGCTGATCGACTCCCTGGTCTCGCTCTCCCAGGACATGGCCCTGGCCACCAGCAACCCGGACATGATCGCCAAGACCCGGGCGCTGGCCACCTTCTCCTCCGCCAAGGAGTACGCCTCCGTCCAGCAGGCGATCATCAGCGCCGCCCTCGCCGAGGAGCCGCGCGACGAGTTCGCCGAGGCCGACCGGCTGGAGGCCGCCTCCGCCCAGGACGCGGAAAGCTCCTCGCTCAAGCTCTTCGCCCACCTGTACTCCGGCCGGATCGGCCTGACGGATCTGATGCGCTCGCTGGACGGCGGCAACGCCTCCGTGCAGCAGGCCGACACGTTCGCCAAGAACCTGGTGAACAACCCGGACAGCATCAAGAACGCCGACATGAGCTACCGGCACTGGTACGAGCTGGACAGCGTCAAGATCGAAGAGATGAAGAAGATCGAGCAGCACCTGCTCCAGGAGATGGAGCAGGCCGCGCGCGATCTGCGGTCCGACGCCCAGCAGGACGCGATCTTCAACGGCGTCCTGATCCTCCTCGTCCTGCTCATCTCCCTCGCCGGCGCGTTCGTCGTCGCCCGCTCCATGGTCCGTTCGCTGCGCCGGCTGCAGGACACCGCGCAGACCGTCGCCCAGAAGCGGCTGCCCGAGCTGGTCAAGCAACTCTCCGACGCCGACCCGCAGGACGTCGACACCTCCGTCGAGACCGTCGGCGTCCACAGCCGGGACGAGATCGGCAAGGTGGCGTCCGCGTTCGACGACGTGCACCGCGAAGCGGTCCGGCTGGCCGCGGAACAGGCGCTGCTGCGGGGCAACGTGAACGCGATGTTCACCAACCTCTCGCGCCGGAGCCAGGGCCTCATCCAGCGCCAGCTCTCTCTTATATCCGAACTGGAGTCCCGCGAGGCCGACCCGGACCAGCTCGAGAACCTCTTCAAGCTCGACCACCTCGCGACCCGCATGCGCCGCAACGGCGAGAACCTGCTCGTCCTCGCGGGCGAGGAGCCGGGCCGCCGGTGGACCCGCCCGGTCCCGCTGGTCGACGTGCTGCGCGCCGCCGCCTCCGAGGTGGAGCAGTACGAGCGCATCGAACTGTCCGCCGTGCCGGCCACCCAGGTCGCCGGCCGCGTCGTCAACGACCTCGTCCACCTGCTCGCCGAGCTGCTGGAGAACGCCACGTCGTTCTCCTCGCCGCAGACCAAGGTCAAGGTCACCGGCCACGCGCTGCCCGACGGGCGGGTGCTGGTCGAGATCCACGACACCGGCATCGGCCTGTCGCCCGAGGACCTCGCGGCGATCAACGAGCGGCTGGCCAACCCGCCCACGGTCGACGTCTCCGTCTCCCGCCGCATGGGCCTGTTCGTGGTCGGCCGGCTGTCCCTGCGCCACGGCATCCGCATCCAGTTGCGCCCCTCCGACTCCGGCGGCACCACCGCGCTGGTCATGCTCCCCGTCGACGTCACGCAGAACGGCGGCGGCAAGCAGCCGGCGGGCGCGGGCGGCAAGTCCGGCGCGGGCGCCGAAGGACCCGGCAAGGGCGCCCCGGTGCGCGGCGGTGCCGCGGGCCGCGCGGGCGCGATGAGCAGGCTCGGTGCCGCGCAGCAGCGCGGCCAGGTGGGGGCGGGTGCCGGCGCCGGCCGGCCCGCGCTGCCCAGCCGCGAGGCCGGCGCCTCCGGCGGGCCCGGCGGTACGGGCGGACCCGGCGGCCCCGGCCAGCGGCCCGGGCTGCCCGGACGCGAACCCGCCGGCGCCGGTTCGGGCCTCGGCCGCTCGCCGGGCTCCGCCTTCCCCGGCGGCTCGGCCTTCGGTGCCGCACCGGATGCGAACTCCAATTCGGCCGCCGGTCTCGGCGCCCCGCCCTCCCGTCCCGGGCTGCCCGCCCGGCCGGGCGCTGACTCCGGCGCCCGCGAGCCGGCCGACGCCCAGCACACCGGCGCCGGGCTCCGCGACTCCGGCCGCGACCAGCACGACGGACCGCGGCAGCACGACGACGCCGACACCACGCAGTTCGCCCGCCCCGACGTCTCCGGCCCGCCGCCGGGCGGGGGGATCCCGGCGTTCGGCTCCGCGCCGCCGCCGCGCTCCCCGCAGCCGCCCGTACCCGGCGAGGCCGCCTCGTACGGCCCTCCGCAGGACACCGGCGAGCACCCGGCGCTGCCCCCGCAGCCCCGCCCGCAGCCCCGCTCCGGCCCGGGGGACACCGGCGCCCACCCCGTCGCCCGCCCCGGCGCGGCCCCGCACGATACGGGCGCACACCCGGTGGCGCGGCCCGGTCCCGGTGACACCGGTGAGTACGCGATGCCGGGCCAGCGGCCCGGTCCCGGTGACACCGGTGAGTACGCGATGCCGGGCCAGCGGCCTGGTCCCGGTGACACCGGTGAGTACGCGATGCCGGGCCAGCGGCCCGGCCCTGGCGACACCGGTGAGTACGCCATGCCCGGCCAGCGGCCCGGCCCTGGCGACACCGGTGAGTACGCCATGCCCGGCCAGCGGCCCGGCCCTGGCGACACCGGTGAGTACGCCATGCCCGGCCAGCGGCCCGGCCCTGGCGACACCGGTGAGTACGCCATGCCCGGCCAGCGGCCCGGCCCTGGCGACACCGGTGAGTACGCCATGCCCGGCCAGCGGCCCGGCCCCGGTGACACCGGCTCGTACCCGACGGCGGTCCCGCAGCAGCGGGCCACGTCGCCCCTGGACGACGGCCTGCTCGACGGCGGCCCCGTACCCACCAGCGGCGACGAACCCACGCCGATCTTCGCGTCGATGGAGTCGAACTGGTTCCGCGGGAACCGCGGTCGCGGGCCGGCGCCCGCGGCCCCCGGCGCCGGGCAGCCCCAGGCCGAGGCGCCGCCGGCCGCACAGCCGGACCAGGACGCCGCGGCGGCCCCCGCCGCTCCCGCACCGCAGCCGGCCACGGCCACCCCCGCACCGGCCTGGCGGCCCTCGCCCAACGACGACCTGCGGCGCCGCGCGGAGCAGTTGCGCACCCCGCAGGCGGGCGGCGTCACCACGTCGGGCCTGCCGCGGCGGGTGCCGCGCGCCAACCTCGTCGCGGGCACCGCGCAGCAGTCCGCGAACGCCAGCGGAACCCAGGTCTCTCGCGCGCCTGACGACGTGCGCGGCA
Source organism: Streptomyces sp. CNP082 (assembly GCF_059570535.1). Taxonomy (NCBI): domain Bacteria; kingdom Bacillati; phylum Actinomycetota; class Actinomycetes; order Kitasatosporales; family Streptomycetaceae; genus Streptomyces; species Streptomyces sp. CNP082. The sequence goes on along the minus strand of NZ_JCANSZ010000003.1, from coordinate 186,635 downwards.
GGCTGACGAGCCTGCGCCGGGGAATCCAGCGGGGCCGCCAGGCCGGCGGCACCGGTGAGACCCTCGGCGGCAACGGCTTTGGTCCCACCTATCAGCAGGAGCGTTAGTTGAGTCCATTGAGCCAGGCGGCGCAGAACCTGAACTGGTTGATCACTAATTTCGTGGACAACACCCCGGGGGTGTCGCACACGGTGGTGGTCTCCGCCGACGGACTCCTCCTCGCGATGTCCGACGGCTTCCCGCGCGACCGCGCCGACCAACTGGCGGCGGTGGCGTCCGGTCTGACGTCGCTGACGGCCGGTGCCTCGCGCATTTTCGAAGGCGGCAGTGTGAACCAGACGGTGGTGGAGATGGAGCGCGGCTTCCTCTTCATCATGTCTATTTCGGACGGTTCCTCGCTGGCCGTGCTGGCGCACCCCGAGTGCGACATCGGCCTGGTGGGTTACGAGATGGCGTTGCTGGTCGACCGGGCGGGCGCGGTGCTCACCCCCGATCTGCGCGCGGAACTGCAGGGCAGCCTGCTGAACTGAACGACGGTCGGCCGCCCGGCCGCCCGCTTTACCGACCTTCCCCATCGGCCATGTTCCCGCCCGGAGGATCCATGACCCCGCCACCCGCCTCACCCGACTCGTACGGTGGTGCCCAGCATCAGCCCTACGAAGGTGACGGAGATCAGCCGCTGGTCCGGCCTTATGCCATGACCGGTGGCCGGACCCGGCCCCGTTATCAGCTTGCCATCGAGGCGCTGGTGAGCACGTCGGCCGACCCGATGCGGCTGCAGGGGCTGCTTCCGGAGCACCAGCGGATCTGCCACCTGTGCCGTGAGGTGAAATCCGTTGCCGAGGTCTCCGCGCTGCTGACCCTGCCGCTGGGCGTCGCGCGCATTCTCGTCGCCGACCTGGCCGAAGCCGGCCTTGTGGCGATTCACCAGCCCGGCGGCGGCACGGATGGTGACGGAACCCCCGATGTGACTTTGCTCGAAAGGGTGCTCAGTGGACTTCGCAAGCTCTAGTGGTGTGGCCGATTCTTCTCCGGCTCGTGCGACCACGTCGGCGAAGATCGTGGTGGCGGGTGGTTTCGGGGTAGGGAAGACCACGTTCGTGGGTTCGGTGTCGGAGATCAATCCGCTGCGTACTGAGGCGGTGATGACGTCGGCGTCTGCGGGGATCGATGATCTGTCGCAGGTGTCGGGGAAGACCACGACGACGGTGGCGATGGACTTCGGGCGTATCACGTTGGATCAGGATTTGATCCTGTATCTGTTTGGGACGCCTGGTCAGGATCGTTTCTGGTTCATGTGGGACGATCTGGTGCGTGGTGCCATCGGTGCGGTGGTGCTGGTGGATACGCGGCGGTTGGCGGATTGTTTCCCGGCGGTGGATTACTTCGAGAACTCGGGGTTGCCGTTCGTGATCGCGTTGAACGGGTTTGACGGTCATCAGCCGTACTCGCCGGATGAGGTGCGTGAGGCGCTGCAGATCGGGCCGGAGACGCCGATCCTGACCACGGACGCCCGGCAGCGCTCGGAGTCCAAGTCCACACTGATCACACTCGTCGAGCACGCCCTCATGGCCAGGCTGCGCTAGGGCCTGTCTAACCCGTTTTGGAGTGCGGTCCGCGATCGGGTAATGTTCTGTCCGTCGCCGGGAACGGCGGCCACCTGAACAGGACCCCCGCGACGGGGGTTGTGTTTTGGTGGGGTATGGTGTAATTGGCAGCACGACGGATTCTGGTTCCGTTAGTCTAGGTTCGAGTCCTGGTACCCCAGCGCAACGCAGTTGCAGATGTGCCCGCCCCCGTTGTGTAGCGGCCTAGCACGCTGCCCTCTCAAGGCAGTAGCGCCGGTTCGAATCCGGTCGGGGGTACAGGTCCTCTCCATCGCGAGGAGAGGATCGTCCAAAGGCCCCCGTTGTGTAGCGGCCTAGCACGCCGCCCTCTCAAGGCGGTAGCGCCGGTTCGAATCCGGTCGGGGGTACCACCTGGAAAACCTGCCCCGTCCCCGCCTCGGCGGGGGCGGGTTTGTGCGTTGGTGCGCCGCCGTGGGCGGTGCCCGTACCCGGCGGGGGAGGGGCGCCGCAGCAGCCCCCCGGCCCCGCCCGGTCTTGCGCGGCCTGCGCGGCCTGGCGGCGCCCCGCGCCCACCCTCATCCCGTCCTGCGCAGCGCGTCCGTGAGCCGTGCGGCGGCGTCCACGACCGCCTGGGCGTGCATCCGCCCCGGGTGCCGGGTGAGGCGCTCGATCGGCCCGGAGACCGAGACGGCGGCCACCACGCGGTTCGACGGGCCGCGTACGGGCGCGGAGACCGACGCGACGCCCGGCTCCCGCTCCCCGACGGACTGGGCCCACGCCCGGCGCCGTACGCCCGACAGGGCCGTGGCCGTGAACCGGGCGCCCTGCAGTCCCCGGTGCAGCCGCTCGGGCTCCTCCCAGGCGAGCAGCACCTGGGCCGCGGAGCCGGCCTTCATCGGCAGGGTGGAGCCCACCGGGACGGTGTCGCGCAGGCCCGAGAGCCGCTCGGCCGCCGCGACGCAGATGCGCATGTCGCCCTGGCGCCGGTAGAGCTGGGCGCTCTCGCCGGTGACGTCCCGCAGGTGCGTGAGCACCGGGCCCGCCGCGGCCAGCAGCCGGTCCTCGCCGGCCGCCGCCGCCAGCTCGCCGAGCCGGGGGCCGAGGATGAACCTGCCCTGCATGTCCCGCGCCACCATGCGGTGGTGTTCCAGGGCCACCGCGAGGCGGTGGGCCGTGGGGCGGGCGAGACCGGTCGCGGAGACCAGCCCGGCGAGGGTGGCCGGACCGGACTCCAGCGCGCTCAGTACCACAGCCGCCTTGTCGAGTACGCCGACGCCGCTAGAGTTGTCCATGCAACGATACTCACGTCTCACACTGTGAAACGCAAGTTCAAATTTCCGGCGGACGCGTCACTCTGGGGAGACCGGCCCCCGTCCGGAACCAGGGGGAGCGGACGGTGCCGCCGTGCACCGGCACGGACGCACACACGCAGTTCGCGATCAACGACGATGGGAATGCGATGGGAAGGACACTCGCGGAGAAGGTCTGGGACGACCATGTCGTCCGGCGCGCGGAGGGCGAGCCCGACCTTCTCTTCATCGACCTGCACCTGCTGCACGAGGTGACCAGCCCGCAGGCGTTCGACGGCCTGCGCAAGGCGGGCCGGCCGGTGCGCAGGACCGACCTCACCATCGCCACCGAGGACCACAACACCCCCACCCTCGACATCGACAAGCCCATCGCCGACCCGGTCTCGCGTACGCAACTGGAGACCCTGCGCAAGAACTGCGCCGACTTCGGCGTCCGGCTGCACCCGCTCGGCGACGTCGAGCAGGGCGTCGTGCACGTCGTCGGCCCGCAGCTCGGGCTGACCCAGCCGGGCACCACCGTGGTCTGCGGCGACAGCCACACCTCCACCCACGGCGCGTTCGGCGCGCTGGCGTTCGGCATCGGCACCAGCCAGGTCGAGCACGTGCTCGCCACGCAGACGCTGCCGATGGCCCCGTTCAAGACCATGGCCGTGACCGTCAACGGTGAGCTGCCCGAGGGTGTCACCGCCAAGGACCTGATCCTGGCGATCATCGCCCGCATCGGCACCGGCGGCGGTCAGGGCTACGTGATCGAGTACCGCGGCGAGGCCGTCGAGAAGCTCTCGATGGAGGCGCGGATGACGATCTGCAACATGTCCATCGAGGCCGGCGCCCGCGCCGGGATGGTCGCGCCGGACGAGACGACGTTCGCGTACCTGAAGGGCCGCGCGCACGCCCCCGAGGGCGCCGGCTGGGACGAGGCCGTCGCGTACTGGCGCACGCTGCGCACCGACGACGACGCCGTCTTCGACCGCGAGGTCGTCATCGAGGCCGCCGAGCTGGCCCCGTTCGTCACCTGGGGCACCAACCCCGGGCAGGGCGCGCCGCTGTCGGCGCAGGTGCCCGACCCGGCGTCGTTCGGCGACGCCAGCGAGCGGCTGGCGGCGGAGAAGGCGCTGGAGTACATGGGCCTGACCGCGGGGCAGCCGCTGCGCGAGATCGCGGTCGACACCGTGTTCGTCGGCTCCTGCACCAACGGCCGGATCGAGGACCTGCGCTCCGCTGCCGAGGTGGTCAGCGGGCGGCGGGTCGCCGAGGGCGTACGGATGCTGGTCGTGCCCGGCTCCGTACGGGTCGCGCTGCAGGCGGTCGAGGAGGGGCTCGACAAGGTGTTCACGGCCGCCGGCGCCGAATGGCGGCACGCCGGCTGCTCGATGTGCCTGGGCATGAACCCCGACCAGCTCGCCCCCGGCGAGCGCTCGGCGTCCACCTCCAACCGCAACTTCGAGGGCAGGCAGGGCAAGGGCGGCCGTACGCACCTGGTCTCCCCGCAGGTCGCCGCGGCCACCGCCGTGACCGGCCGGCTGTCCTCTCCGGCCGACCTGATCACCGCGGAGGTCTGATCCATGGAAGCCTTCACCGTCCACACCGGGCGCGCCGTGCCGCTGCGCCGCGGCAACGTCGACACCGACCAGATCATCCCGGCCCACTGGCTGAAGAAGGTCACCAGGGACGGCTTCGAGGACGGCCTCTTCGAGGCGTGGCGCAAGGACCCGGAGTTCGTGCTGAACAGCGCGGCGTACCGGGGCGCGAGCGTCCTGCTGGCCGGCCCGGACTTCGGCACCGGCTCGTCCCGCGAACACGCCGTCTGGGCGCTGCAGAACTACGGCTTCAAGGCGGTCGTCTCGTCCCGCTTCGCCGACATCTTCCGCGGCAACTCGCTCAAGAACGGCCTGCTGACCGTGGTGCTGCCGCAGGCGGACGTCGAGCGGCTGTGGGAGCTGGTCGAGGCCGAGCCGCAGACCGAGGTGACCGTCGACCTCCAGGCCCTTGAGGTACGCGCCGGCACCGAGCCCGGCACGCCCGCGTTCGCCACGTCGTTCGAGCTGGACGAGAACGCCCGCTGGCGGCTGCTGAACGGTCTCGACGACATCAGCATCACCCTTCGGCACGAAGCTGACATCGCCAATTTCGAGGCGGCCCGGCCGGCGTTCAAGCCGCAGACCGTACCGAGCTGACCGGCGGATTCCGCCACAGCACCGGCCCCGCGCCCGCCACCGACAGGTGGCGGGCGCGGGGCTTTGTGCGCCGGTGCGTTGGCACGCCGCCGGGCGACAACTCACCGCAGATGACACAATCGGCGCATGGAACCCGAGGGCCAACTCGCGCTCTACGAGGCCGTCGCCGCCGGGCTGAAGGAGGCCCACCGCAAGGTGCGCGAGGTGGCCGTGACGGACGCTGAACGGGCAGAGCTGACAAGGCGCCTGCTCGCCATCACGGGTGCCGCCAAGCACGATCTCGCTGGAGCCGCAAGGCGGCTGGAGCGGCTGCGGCGGGAGCTGGACGCGCGCTCGTAGCGGGAGTCCGTTGCGACACAAGGGTGATGAGAGACGTTTTGCCTTTGATTTGCGGTATATATCTGCCTAACGTGCGAAAAAGCTTGAACATTTCGTTCGGCAATCAATGCCTCCGAAGGGGAAGACGTGAACAAGGCACAGCTCGTTGAAGCTATTACCGACAAGATGGGTGGCCGCCAGCAGGCCGCCGACGCCGTGGACGCCGTCCTCGACGCGATCATTCGTGCGGTCGTCTCCGGCGAGCGCGTATCGGTCACGGGCTTCGGCTCTTTCGAGAAGGTGGAGCGCCCGGCGCGCTACGCCCGCAACCCCCAGACCGGCGAGCGTGTCCGGGTCAAGAAGACCTCCGTGCCGCGGTTCCGCGCGGGGCAGGGCTTCAAGGACCTCGTCTCCGGCTCCAAGCGGCTGCCGAAGCACGACACGGCGGTGAAGAAGGCCCCGAAGGGCAGCCTGTCCGGCGGCACCAAGACCACCGCCAAGGCCGCGGCCAAGAAGGCCACCAAGAAGAGCGCTGCCAAGAAGACCACGGCGAAGAAGACGACCGCCAAGAAGGCCGCGGCCAAGAAGGCGCCGGCGAAGCGGACGACGGCGAAGAGGGCGACGGCCAAGAAGACCACGGCGAAGAAGACCACGGCCAAGAAGACCACCGCGAAGAAGGCCAGCGCCAAGAAGACGGCCGCCAAGAAGTCGGCGAAGAAGGCCCCGGCGAAGAAGGCGACCGGCAAGAAGGCGCCGGCCCGCAAGGCCCCCGGCCGGCGGACCACGGCCAAGAAGACCACTGCCAGGAAGCGATGACGGACCCGGCGCAGGGTCCGCAAGCGGGGCCGGCTCCCCTCGGGGAGACCGGCCCGCGGCATGTCCGGGCCCGGCCGGGCCCTGCCGTACGGGACGGGGCGGTGGCTCCGGCCCGCGGCGTCAGAGCGTCGGCAGCGTCACCAGGACGATCCTGCGCTCCTCGCCCGCGCCCTCGGTCTCGATCCGCACCCGCTGCCCCGGCCTGAGCAGCCGCAGGCCCCCCGCCGCGAACGCGGCGCCGTCGAAGGGCACCGGCGTGCCGTCGTCGAGGAGCACGCTGCCGCTGCGGGTCTGCGGGTCGTACGTGAACGCTGTGGCCTGCATGCGCGGCAGGTTACCGGCCGGCGCTCAGCCGCACACCCCGTCGCCCGCCGGCCGCGGCCCCCGGGCGTGCTCCGGGCACCGGGTGATGCCGCCGGCCCCGTTGCGGGCGTCCACGTCGCGGACCCCCCCGTCGCAGGCATCCGGGCCGTACGCCGCCAGCCCGGCCAGCGCCGCCGCCGTGTGCCGCCCCACCCCCAGGGCCACCGCCGCGCGCAGGTCCGCGCCGGTGTCGACGTCCTGGCGCACGGAGTCCACCCCGGTGAGCCCGATCTCCCGCGCCCCGGACGCCAGGTGCCGGGCCCGGGACCCGACGCCGAACCCCGGCGCCAGCGCCACCCCCGCACCCGCCGCGAGCAGCGTCGTGCCCACGCCCGGGGCGTCGGCCAGGAACGCCCGCCCGCCGCCCGCCGCCGCGAGCACCCGGGCCAGCTCCGCGGGCCGCAGCGCCGGGAGATCCGCGTTGAGCGCCGCGACGGCGGCGCCGGGCTCTGCCGCCCGTATCCGCTGCTCCCCGTGCGCCAGCGCGGCGTTCAGGCCCGCTCGCGGGGCATCCGGGACGACCCGCGCCCCCGCCGCCGTCAGATGCCCCGCCGCCTCGGCGTCGTCCGTGACGACGGTGACGGAGCCCACTGCCGGGCAGCCGAGCGCCGCGCCCACCGTGTCGAGCGCGAACGCCAGCGCCAGCCGGCCCCGGCCCGCCTCGCCCGCCGCCGGGGCCAGCCGGGACTTCGCCAGCGCCAGCGGTTTCAGCGGCACGACGACATGCCAGTGCCGCCGGTCCGGTCGGCCGGGGAGTTCCGTCTGCGCAGGTGCTGTGCGTTTCGTCATCGTCGTCGCACCATTGTCGCCTGCCCCCGCTGCGCGGGGCGGGGCGGGCCGCTCGCATGGGCGTACGGTGTTCTCGACAGACGTGAGAACCGGGGTGACACTGTTTCGTCCCCGAAACGCACACCGAGGAAATCCGGGAAGGTGAAAAGGACCGTGGCACGGCGGAGGATCGGCTTCTGGTACCGGCTGGTCGCGGCCATCTGCAAGCCGCCGCTGCGGCTGCTCGCCAAGCGGGACTGGCGTGGCGCGGAGCACATACCGGCCGACGGCGGATTCATCACCGCCGTCAACCACAACTCGTATCTCGACCCGTTCTTCTATGCCCACTTCCAGTACAACACCGGCCGCGTGCCGCGGTTCCTGGCGAAGGACGGACTCTTCAAGAAGGGCATCGTCGGCACCTTCATGCGCGGCACCGGGCAGATTCCCGTCTACCGCGAGTCGACCGACGCCTCCCGGGCATTCAGCGCCGCGGTCAAAGCCGTCGAGGACGGCGAGTGCGTCGCGTTCTACCCCGAGGGGACGCTCACCCGCGACCCTCGGCTGTGGCCGATGAAGGGCAAGACCGGCGCCGCCCGGGTCGCCCTCGTCACCCGGGCCCCCGTCATCCCCGTCGCCCACTGGGGCGCCAACGAGGTGCTGCCGCCGTACGGCAAACCCCGGCTCTTTCCGCGCAAGACCTTCCACCTGCTCGCCGGGCCGCCGGTGGACCTGTCGGCGTTCTACGGCAAGGAGCCCACCCCGCAGGTGCTCGCGGAGGCCACCGAGGTCATCATGGACGCCGTCACCCGCCTGCTGGAGGAGCTGCGCGGCGAGCAGGCGCCCGCCGAGCGCTTCGACCCGAAGACCGTACGCGCCGAACAGCGCCGCCGCTCCGCGAACCGTAAGGAGAACTCGTGACGCGCTGCGCCGTCTTCGGCACCGGGTCGTGGGGCACGGCCTTCTCGATGGTGCTGGCCGACGCCGGCTGCCAGGTGACGATGTGGGGCCGCAGAGCCGGGCTCGTCGACACCCTCAACGCCACCCGCGAGAACCCCGACTACCTGCCGGGCGTACGCCTCCCCGACACCGTCACCGCGACCGCCGACCCCGCACAGGCCGCCCGGGGCGCCGAGTTCACCGTCCTCGCCGTGCCGGCGCAGACGCTCCGCGGCAACCTGGAGCACTGGGCGCCGCTGCTCGACCCGGGCACCGTGCTCGTCAGCCTGATGAAGGGCGTCGAGCTGGGCACCGCCAAGCGCATGAGTGAGGTCATCGAGGAGGTCGTCACCAAGGAGGGCGCCGGCGAGGGCCCCGCGGGCGGCCCCGGCGGCGTCCGGGGCCGGGTCGCCGTGCTCACCGGCCCCAACCTCGCCCGCGAGATCGCCGCCCGGCAGCCCGCCGCCGCCGTGGTCGCCTGCACCGAGGAGGCGGTGGCCCGCCGGCTGCAGACCGCCTGCCACACCCCGTACTTCCGCCCGTACACCAACACCGACGTCGTCGGCTGCGAACTCGGCGGCGCCGTCAAGAACGTCATCGGGCTGGCCGTCGGCATCGCCGACGGCATGGGCCTCGGGGACAACGCCAAGGCGTCGCTCATCACCCGCGGCCTCGCCGAGACCGCCCGCCTGGGCAGCGTGCTCGGCGCCGACCCGCGTACCTTCGCGGGCCTGGCCGGCATGGGCGACCTCGTGGCCACCTGCTCCTCGCCGCTGTCCCGCAACCACACCTTCGGCACCAACCTCGGCCGCGGCATGACGCTGGCCGAGACCATCGCCGCCACCAAGCAGACCGCCGAGGGCGTCAAGTCCTGCGAGTCCGTGCTCGATCTCGCCCGCAGACACGCGGTCGACATGCCGATCACCGAGACCGTCGTGAGCATCGTGCACGACGGGAAGCCCCCGCTCGTGGCGCTGAAGGAGCTGATGTCGCGCAGTGCCAAGGCGGAGGGACACTGACGTACCCGTACGCAGCGGGTAGTGTGCGAGCGATGAGCAGCGAGCACTCCTACGAAAGCCAGGGCCGCAAGCCGCGCGTCGCCGTCGTTTTCGGCGGGCGCAGCTCCGAGCACGGCATCTCCGTGGTCACCGCGGGTGCCGTGATGGGCGCGATCGACCGGAACAAGTACGAGGTGCTGCCCATCGGCATCACCGCCGACGGCCGCTGGGCGCTCACCGCGGACGACCCCGAGCGGATGGCCATCGCCGGCCGCCGGGTGCCGCAGGTGGAGGAACTGGTCGACGCGGAGGCGGAGGACGGCGCCGTCGTGCTCTCCGCCGACCCCGGCAGCCGCGAGGTCGTCTACGCCGAGCCGGGGCAGGTGCCCAAGGCGCTCGGCGAGGTCGACGTCGTCTTCCCGATGCTGCACGGCCCGTACGGCGAGGACGGCACGCTGCAGGGCATGCTCGACCTGTCCGGTGTGCCGTACGTGGGCTCCGGTGTGCTGGCGTCCGCGGTCGGCATGGACAAGGAGTACATGAAGCGGGTCTTCGTCTCGTACGGGCTGCCGGTCGGCCCGTACGTCGTGATCCGGCCGCGCGAGTGGGAGCAGGGCGCCCCCGGGCAGGAGGGCGCGGCGGCCCGCAAGAAGATCGTGGACTTCGCCGCCGACCACGGCTGGCCGGTGTTCGTGAAGCCCGCGCGGGCGGGGTCGTCCATCGGCATTACGAAGGTCGGTGAACTCGGCGCGCTGGAGGACGCGATCGCCGAGGCGCGCCGCCACGACCCGAAGATCATCGTGGAGGCGGCGGTCAGCGGGCGCGAGATCGAGTGCGGGGTGCTGGAGTTCGAGGACGGGCCGCGGGCCAGCGTGCCCGCCGAGATCCCGCCGACCACCAGCCACGACTTCTACGACTTCGAGGCCAAGTACATCGACTCCGCCGACGGGATCGTGCCGGCGCCGCTGACCGAAGAGGAGACGGCCGAGGTGCAGCGGCTGTCGGTCGCCGCGTTCGAGGCGTGCTCCTGCGAGGGCCTCGTACGGGCGGACTTCTTCCGCACCGACGACGGCGGGTTCGTGATCAACGAGATCAACACGATGCCCGGGTTCACGCCCATCTCGATGTACCCGCGGATGTGGCAGGAGAGCGGCGTGAGCTACCCCGAGCTGGTCGACCGGCTCATCCAGGCGGCGCTGCGCCGCTCGACGGGGCTGCGCTAGCCGCCTCCGGCGAGGTTCGCGGCGTCTGCGTCCGCCCCGCGCCGCCCGGTGCCTGCCCGGCCTCCCCTCGCCCGCTCATGCGGCCCCGCTCATGCGGCCGGGAACGGCAGGCGCCGCCGCGGCGCAGGCGGGCACGCCGCCTGCCGCAGGAATGGCACCCGACGTCACCGAGGGCGCTCAGCAGCCTTGCCGGGGCCGCCGAAGGGCGTCAGAGCGTGCCCGGGACGGAGCTGCCGACCGGTTCCGCCAGGTCCGTCAGCGCGTTGACCTCGGGCGCGTACGTGCCGGGCACGGTGACCTCCACGAACGCCTCGCGCAGCGTGGTGGTGAAGCGGGCGCCGTCGTCCAGGTCCTCGTACAGCCAGTCGACGCCGTTCACGCTCACCGCGTCGGATTCGGGGTTGTAGTGTTCACTCCCGGGCGTGAGCACCTCCGGCCTGGACACGCCGCAGCGCAGCTCGACGGCCGGGTCACCCCACCCGGCGGTCAGCGCCGAGACCGGATCGGTCTCGCGGCGCTTCTGACCGTCGACGGTGCCTGGCAGCCGGTCGGCGAGCGCGCGGCAGTGGTCCACGGCCTTCCCCGTCGGGGTCGGCACGGCCACCTGCGGCGCGCCGCCGTCGCCTGATGAACAGGCGGCGAGCGCGGCGGCGAGCAGCAGAAGCGTGGCGGGCAGTCGGAGAGCGGAGCGGTATGGCCGGATGGTGCGGAAGTGCAGGGTGGGGCGGTCGGCCGGTGCGGTGCGATCGTGCGGGGTCGGGAGGCTCGGCGTGGTCACGGGCCGAGCATACGGGGGGCCTAGAGATGGACGACCGGGCAGGTGAGAGTCCGGGTGATGCCCGGCACCTGCTGGACTCTGGCGACCACGAGACGGCCGAGTTCGTCGACCGTGTCCGCCTGAGCGCGCACGATCACGTCGTACGGCCCGGTGACGTCCTCGGCCTGGATCACTCCGGGGATCTTGGCGATGACTTCGGCGACGGCCGACGCCTTGCCGACCTCGGTCTGGATCAGGATGTAAGCCTGTACCACGGAACCTCCAGGGGCGGCTTCGAGGATCATGGGGGGAGAGACGCAACCGTATCGCGGAGTCCGGCCGGCGCGGGAGGGTCGGGACCGGCCATGACGGGCGAGACCGGGGGCGCCGGGTTGACGGAAGGAGCGATCCGATGAGGGGCCGGGGCCAGGGGCAGGGCACCGTGGGGGAGCTGGGCGAGTTCGGGCTCATCCGGGAGCTGACCTCCCGGCTGACCACGACGCCGGCGGTACGGATCGGGCCCGGCGACGACGCGGCGGTCATCAGCGCCCCCGACCGCCGGGTCGTGGCCAGCACCGACGTGCTGATCGAGGGCCGGCACTTCCGCCGCGACTGGTCCACGGCGTACGACGTGGGCCGCAAGTCCGCCGCCCAGAACCTCGCCGACATCGCCGCCATGGGCGCCGTCCCCACCGCCCTGCTCCTCGGCCTCGTCGTCCCCGCCGACCTGCTCGTCACCTGGCCCGCGGAGCTGATGGACGGGCTGCGCGACGAGTGCCAGGTCGCCGGCGCCGCGGTCGTCGGCGGCGATGTCGTACGGGGCGACGCCATCACCCTCGCGATCACCGCGCTCGGCGACATGCAGGGCCACGAGCCGGTCACCCGCGCCGGTGCCCGCCCCGGCGACGTGGTGGCGGTGACGGGCTGGCTCGGCTGGTCCGCGGCCGGCCACGCCGTGCTGGCCCGCGGCTTCCGCTCGCCCCGCGCCTTCGTCGAGGCCCACCGCCGCCCGGAACCGCCGTACCAGGCGGGCCCGGCGGCGGCGGCGCTCGGCGCCACGTCCATGACGGACGTCAGCGACGGGCTGCTGGCCGATCTCGGGCACGTCGCGGAGGCGGGGAAGGTCCGTATCGACATCCGCACCGCGGCCCTCGACGTGCCCGGGCAGATGGCGGACATCGGCAAGGCGGTGGGCGTGGACCCGCTGCAGTGGGTGCTGACCGGCGGCGAGGACCACGCGATCGTGGCGACGTTCCCGCCGCAGGTGAAGCTGCCGGCGCGGTGGCGGGTCGTGGGCGAGGTGCAGGCGCCCTCGGCGGCGGCGCAGGTGACGGTGGACGGCGAGCCGTGGCGGGGCACGGCGGGCTGGGACCACTTCGGTGGGTGAGCGGGCCGGTGCCGGGGCGGGCGGGAGCGCGCCGCCGCGGGTGCTGACCGTCGCCGGCTCCGACTCCGGCGGCGGCGCGGGCATCCAGGCCGACCTGAAGACGATGCTCGCGCTCGGCGTGCACGGCATGAGCGTCCTCACCGCCGTCACCGCGCAGAACTCCCTGGGAGTGCAGGACAGTTGGACGCTGCCGGCGGCGGCGGTGCGCGCCCAGTTCCGCAGCGTCGTCGACGACATCGGGGCCGAGGCCGTGAAGACCGGCATGCTGGCCGGCCCCGAGACGGTGACGGTGGTCGTGGAACTGCTGGCCGGTGTCCCCGCGCCGGTCGTGGTCGACCCCGTCGGCGTCTCCTCCTACGGCGACCGGCTGCTGGCGGCCGGGGCGCTGGACGCGGTGCGTAGCCGGCTGCTGCCGGCGGCGACCGTCGTCACCCCGAACCTGGCCGAGGCGGCGTGGCTGACGGGGATCCGGGTGGCGGGCGCGGCGGACATGCCGCGGGCGGCGGCGGCGCTGCTGGCGTACGGGCCGCGGTGGGTGCTGGTCAAGGGCGGGCACCTGCCGGCGGACGAGAGCGCCGCGGACCTGCTGACGGACGGCGCCGAGGAGCACTGGCTGCGCGCGCCCCGGCTGCCGGTGCGGCACACCCACGGCACGGGCTGCACGCTGGCCAGCGCGGTCGCCGCGTACCTGGCGCTCGGGCGGCAGGTGCCGGAGGCGGTGGCGGCGGCGAAGGAGTACGTCACGGGGGCGATCGCCGGGGGGTTCCCGCTGGGAGAGGGGACGGGCCCTGTGGACCACGGGTGGCGGTGGCGGCGGGAGGCCGGCGCCGGGGGGTCTGCGGACTGAGGGCCGCGTCTGTGCGTACGGCCTGAACTCCCCTGTCCCGTACGGCCCGCCGGCCCGGAGACGCGAGAGAGCCGGCCCACCCTGTGGTGGACCGGCTCGCTGTGCGTGGGCGGCTGCGCTGCGTCAGCGCGAGACCTTGCCCGCCTTGATGCACGAGGTGCAGGCGTTGAGGCGCTTCGGCGTTCCCCCGACCACGGCGCGCACCCGCTGGATGTTGGGGTTCCAGCGGCGGCGGGTGCGGCGGTGCGAGTGGGAGATGCTGTTGCCGAAGCCCGGCCCCTTGCCACAGACGTCGCAGTTGGCAGCCACGGGTCACTCCAAGCTTCTGATGCACGTACGGATGGATCCCGGCAGCGCGCCCTTCTCCCGCGGAGGGAGCAGGTCGGCCGAGCCGGGGAAGGAAGGCCCGGTACGGGACCGGGCAACCTGTGCAGCATACTACGGCGCTTCCCGGCGGAGGAAATCACCGGTCCAGCGGCTACGCTGCGGCTACACCGTACCCGGCCGTGCCGTCGTCCGTTCCGAGAGGTCCGAGGGGGTTCCGCAGGTGCTCGACGCCGCTTCCGTGCGGGCCTGGTGCGCCCTGGCCCTGGAGGCGCTGGGCCGCGGCCGGGAGGAGATCGACGCGGTCAACGTCTTCCCGGTCGCCGACGGCGACACCGGGACCAACCTGTATCTGACGGTGGAGTCGGCGGCGCAGGCGGTGGACGCGGTCCACGGGGCGTTCACGGCGCCGGGCGCGACCCCCGGCGCGGGTGGCGGCGGCGGGCAGCCGGCGGTGGCGGACGTGCTGCGGGCGATGGCGCACGGGGCGCTGATCGGGGCGCGGGGCAACTCGGGGACGATCCTGGCGGAGCTGCTGCGGGGGCTGACGAGCGCGGTGGTGGCGGCCGGCGGGGACGCCGGGTCCGGGGCTGGGCCTGAGTCCGGGGCTGGGTCTGGATCCGGGTCCGGGCCCGGGGCCGTTGCCGGTGCCGCGGACGGGGAGTTGCTGGCCGTTGCGCTGCGGCGGGGCGCGGACGCGGCGCGGGCCGCGGTGGAGCATCCCGTCGAGGGCACGATGCTGACGGTCGCCGACGCCGCCGCCGCGGCGGCCGAAGCGGCGGCGGAACCGGCGGCGGAATCGGCTGCCGAGGGCCGCGCGGCGCGGGCGGCGCAGGTGGCGCGCGGTGCGTACGACGGCGCCCGGGAGGCGCTGGCCGCGACGACCGGGCAGTTGGACGTGCTGCGCCGGGCGGGCGTCGTGGACGCCGGGGGCCTGGGTCTTGTGGCGGTGCTGGGCACGCTCGCCGACGCCCTGAGCGGCGCCGCCCGCCCCACAGAGCTGGGGCCCGACGGACCGGCGGGCCGCGGCCCCGGAACCCGCCGGACTGCCGCCCGCCACGACGGCGGCGCGTGCGCGGTGCCGGGCGGGGGCGGGCCCGCGTACGAGGTGATCTACCTGCTGGAGGCCGACGACGACGCCGTCGCCCGGCTCCGGCCGCGGCTCGACGGGCTCGGCGACTGCCTCGTGGTCGTCGGCGGCGACGGGCTGTGGCGGGTGCACGTGCACGTCGACGACGCCGGTGCCGCGGTCGAGGCGGGCGTCGAGGCCGGGCGCCCGTACCGCATCCAGATCACCAGTCTCCCGGCCGATGCCGCCGCCCCCGCGCCCCCGGACGAGGCCGCCGACGGCGGCGAGCCCGCGGGCCGGGCGGTCCTCGCCGTCGTGCCGGGCGACGGGCTGGCGGCGCTGTGCGCGCAGGCGGGTGCCGCGGTGGTGACCGTACGGGAAGGGGAGCCGCCCGCGAGCGGGGAGCTGGCGGAGGCGCTGCGGCGGACGGGCGCGCGGGAGGTCGTCCTGCTGCCGAACGACGCGGAGTTGCGGCACACCGCCGCGGTGGCGGTGGCCCAGGTGCGTACCTCCGGCGTGCGCGCGGCCTTCATCCCCACGCGCGCGGCGGTGCAGGGGCTGGCGGCGCTGGCGGTGCACGACCCCGGGCGGCGGTTCGACGAGGACGTGGTCTCCATGACGGCCGCGGCCGGCGCCACGCGGCACGCGGAGCTGGCGGTCGCGGAGCAGGAGGCGTGGACGACGGCGGGCATCTGCCGCCCCGGCGACGTGCTCGGGGTGGTGGAGGGCGACGTGGCGGTGGTCGGCAGCGGCCTCGCCGAGACCGCGGAGGCGGTGCTGGACCGGATGCTGGCGGGCGGCGGCGAACTGGTCACCCTGGTGCTGGGCCCGGACCTGCCACCGGGCTTCGGCGCGCGTCTTGAGGCGCACGTACGGAGCGGGCATCTGGCGGTGGACACGGTGGTGTACGACGGCGGGAGCCAGTCGGCGCCGCTGCTGATCGGGGTGGAGTAGCGGGCGCGGGGACGCACGCGGCGCTCCGCTCCGGGGCCCGGCGGCCCTCAGCGCTCCGCGTAGTCCAGCAGCGCCTGGGCCTCGTCGCGGCGGGACTTGGCGGTCTCGGTCTCGGCGCCCCCGTCCGGGTACGCGGCGAGCACCGCGCGGGCGCGCCGCGCCGCCGCCTCCCGGCGGCCGAGGTCGGTCTCCAGCCAGGCGGCGAGCAACTGGGCCCCGGTGTGCTCGTCGAGGCACTCGGGGCCCAGCTCGGCGAAGCCGGCCACGGCGCGTAAGACGTGGCTCAGACCCTCTTCGTACGCGGCACGCGCGGTGGCGGCGGCGGCCTCGTCGGGGTCGTGCGGAGTGCTGTCGGAGGCGGCGGTGATGAGGTCGCCGGTCTGCCGGTGCGTGGTGGCGAGTTCGGCGAGCAGCACGTCGCGACGCCCGCCGCGGACCGGGGCACCGGCGGCGGACGCACCGCCCGCCGGGCCGTCCGGCGCGGGTCCGGCGGCCGTGGCGGTGCCGGCTGTGTCCGGGTCGCTGGCCGTGGCCGGTCCTCCCTCTGCTGTTCCGGGACCGTCCGCCGACGTGGCTGGATTGCGTCGGTCGCCCGGCTCGGCCGTCGTCGCCAGGGCCGCCGCCAGCTCCCGTTCCGCCGCCGCCATCAGCGCCCGCCCCGCCGCCGCCCCCGACCCGCCCGGCCGGAGCGCCAGCCACGCGCGGGCCCTGACCGTGCGGCTCAGCGCCGGGACGTCGCCCAGCTCCCGCCACAGCGCGCCCGCGCGCTCGTACGCGCGGTCGGCCTGGGCGTCGAGCTCCGCCGCGTTCAGCGCCTGCGCGGCCAGCGTCGCGAGCATCGCGTGGTCGCGGGCGCCGTCGTGGTCCCAGCCCGCGGCGATCGCCGCGGCCAGCACGTACTGCTCGGCCGCCTGCTTGTGCTCCCTGAGCTGCCCCATGGCGTCACCCAGCCACCAATGGGTCTGGACCATTGATCGTTCGCCGTGCAGCGCCGGGTTCAGGTCGGCGAGCGCGTCCTCCAGCACCGCCGCCGCCTCCGCCGAGCGGCCGAGGCGGAGCAGGGTGCCGCCGAGGTGGTGGCGGGCCCAGGCGCCCATGGCGTCGGAGTCGCCGGCCTCGTCGGCCCAGAGGGCGGCTTCGAGCAGGTGCTCGGCGCCTTCGGCGTCGCGGCCGGTGTTGCACAGGATGTCGGCGAGCTGCAGGTGCAGGCCCGCCTGCCCGGCGGGGCGGGCGGGCCCGGCGCTGTGCGCCAGCGCCCCGCGCACGGCGCGCTCCGCGGTCTCGCGGTCGCCGAGCCGGGAGGCGATGCCGGCCAGCGCGGACTGGGCGCGTACCGCGTGCCAGGGGACGCCGGCGGCGGTGTACCCGGCGATGGCCTGCTCGTACAGCGCGGCGGATCGTTCCGTCTCGCCGTGCCGGTCGGCGAGTTCGGCCTGGAGCTGGTACGCCTCGGCGGCCCGGCCGGCGACGTGCGGGTCGTCCGGGTACGGCGCGGCGAAGGCCAGCACCGCGGCCACCGCTTCGGCGGCGGTACGGGGAGCGTCCACGGGCGCGGCAGCGCCGGTCCCGCCGGGCGGCGGATCCGTCCGCACGGAACCGATCCCCCGCCCGGCCGGTGCCGCGCCGTCGCCGTGCCTGGCGTGGATACGGGCCCGGCAGATCAGCGCCGTCGCCGCCTGGGCGGCCGTGGCGCGGCCCTCGGTGTGCAGCGCCAGCGCGCGGGCGCAGGGCTCCGCCACCGCCGCCAGGGCCTCGTCCGTACGGCCCGCGCGGGCGAGGGCGAGCGCCGCGCGGGCGCGCGCGGCCGCGGCCTGGCCGGGGTCGTCCGCGGCCTCGAACAGCCCGGCCGCCGTCCGGAACAGGGCCGCGGCCTCGCCGGGTTCGGTGTCCGGGGCCATCGCGCGGTGGGCGGTGACCTCCGCGCGGTCGCGCGGGGGCAGTTCGGTGCCTTCCTGTGCCGCCGCGTGCGCGGCGTCCGCCCAGGCCCGTACCGCGTCGGGGTGGCGGGCCGCCGTCCGCTCCCGGGCCGTGCCGAGTAACTCCGCCACCCCGGGCCGTACGGCCGCCGTCCCGGCCGCTGCCTGTGCGGCGGGCTCCGCCACTGCCTCTGCCCCGGGCTGTGCCGCCGGCCGGGCCGCGGGCGCCGCGCCCCGTCGCGCGCGCAGCCCCAGCGGCAGCCGGTCCACCAGCGGCTTCCGGGTCATCCGCTCGCGTACGCCTCCCGACACCGCCGCCGTGCCGTTGCGCGCGTCGAAGCGGCCCGCCAGCGCCAGCGCCTCCCGCTCCGCGTACGCCCTCAGCTCCGCGGCAGTCCACTCCCGGCCCGCCCCGCCGACGCCCGGCGGGCCCACCACCCGCTCCCCGCCCAGGCCCAGCACCGCCAGCCGCCGCGTCAGCAGCGCCGTCACCGCCAGGTACGCCATCAGGCTCGACGGCTCACCCCGGGCCGTCAGATACGCCGGGCGCTCCGCCAGCAGCTCAAGACCCCGCGCCTCGTTGCCCGTCAGCGCGCAGAACTCCACGTGCCGCGCGAACGCGGACCGCATGCTCTCCATCCGCCGCACCAGCCGGTGCCCGCGCAGATGGGCGGCCCGCGCCTCGTCGGCGCGGCCCAGCCGCAGCAGCGGCAGCAGCGACTCCGCGAGCGTGGCGTGCGGCTCGTGCGCGCAGGCGTGCACGCCGTCGAGCACCGGCCGCCACAGCTCCAGCGCCGCGGCGTCGTCGCCGTGCCCGGCCTCCCAACTGCCCTGGCCGCGCAGCTCGCAGGCGTGGCAGTCGCTCGTGGCGTCGCGCTCCGCGGCCCGCCAGGCGGCGTACGCGCGGGCGGCGCGCGCGTCGTCGCCGACGTGCTCCGCGATGTGGTACTCCGCCTGCCGCACGGCGCGTTCGCTGTGGCCCGCGAGACGGTAGCGGCGCTCCATCTCGGCGAGCCACTTCTCCATCGCGGCCAGCGGGATGTGCGGCTGGTCGGTCATCCCGGAGGAGACCCACTTGAACATCCAGAAGAGCTGGTGGGCGTCCTCCTCGCCGAAGTCCTCGGGACGCTCGTCCCACATGCGCAGCAGCCGCGCGAAGGGGACGAACATCTTGTCCTGCTCGGAGCTGAAGTTGTACGTCTGCAGCAGGTGGATCAGGCTCTCGACGACGAACGCGGCCTGTCCCGTGCGCTCCGCCTCGGCGAGCAGCCGCTCCGCGCCGGCGTTGCGGCCGGGGCCCTCGGGCTCCTGCGCGTTGTCGTGCATCGCCCGGCGGAACGCGTAGATGTCGGCGGGAGGCCCGGCGGGGGAGGGGGCAGGGGCACCGGCGCTCATCTGCCGTCCTCCCCCGTGTCCTCCCCCGCGTCTTTCCCGGAGTCCCCGCGTGCGCCGCGGTCGCCGCCGCCGGGGTCCGCATCCCCCGGCGGGTGCACGGCCCACTCCAGCAGACCGGCGAACGCCCGGTTCAGCAGCGCCGAGTCGGCCGGCCGCAGCGGGCGCTGCGCCATCAGCAGCGCCTGCCCGTACAGCGCCTCGATCGCGCTGCCGGCCAGCTCGGGGGCGCCCAGGGCGCTGATCCGGCGCACCAGCGGACTGCGGTGGTTGAGGACGAGCCGGGCGCGCGGCGTGCCGCCGCGCAGGCTGCCGAGGATGCCGGCCCACAGCTCGTCGGCCTGCTCCTCCTCGTCCGCGCGGGCCCGTTCGTGCCGGGCGGCACGGTCGTCGAGGTGGAGCGCGGGCACCGTCAGCGGGTGGAAGGCGCGGAGTACGACGTCGCAGGCGAGCGGGTCGAGGCGGGCGCGGGCGACGCCGAGGAAGCCGGACAGGGCCAGCTCCTCGGCCGGGTCGACGGTGTCCAGGTGCGCGGTGACGGTGTCCGGGTCCAGCTCGGCGACCGCGGCCCCGGGGCGCACCCGGGGGAGCAGCTCGACCAGCTCCGCGTCGTAGGTGTAGCCGCCGTTGACGACGCCGATGCCCTGCGCGGAGGCGATCGGCGCGACCTGCCGGAACTCCTCCACGCTGCGGGTGAAGTGCACCACCGGGTGGCGCTGCGCGAACTCCGCCAGGGACACCTGCCCGTCCGTGGTCTCGAACGGCAGCCACGGCAGCATCGTGCGCAGCATCTCCTCGTCGTGCCTGGCCAGCGACTTCACGCCCAGGTGGTGCACGGACAGGAACTGCGTGAGCCGGTCCGGGTCGCCGGCGGCCAGCGACGTCAGCCAGTCGCGTACGGCGCCGCCGAGCGCCTCGCGTACGGCGAGGAGCGTCTCGTCCTCGTACAGCGCCTCGCGCGAGGCGGTCGGGCGCAGGCTGTCGGTGTCGACGACGCAGCGGACGAAGAACGCCCAGTCGGGCAGCAGCCCTTCGGCACGCGCGGTGAGCAGCATGCCCTTCAGATGCACCCGGTGCCCGGCGCGCTGGGCGGGGCTGACGGCGGACGGCAGCACGTACGCCACCCCGCGCACGCCCGCGAGCGGCACGTCCAGCTCGACGGCGTCGAGCGGGGTGAAGCCGAAGACGTCGCGGCAGTGGCCCGCGAGCGCCACCCGGCGGGCGGCCGGGCTCGGATACGGGCGGTCCCAGACGGCGGGCAGCTCGGTGACCGGCGTCTCGCCGACGCGCACGTCGTACGGCAGGAGCGAGCCGAAGTCGCGGGCGAGGTCCGCGACGCGCGCGGGCTCGAACCACTCGGTGCAGCCGGGCCGCGGCGTCAGGTGCACGGTGGTGCCGGGCTCGGGGCGGGCGGCCGGGGGGAGGGTCCGTACCGTGTACGAACCGTCGTCGGCGGCCGTCCACTCCACCGGCGGCGCCTCGGGATCACGGGCCGACCTGCTGACCACCCGGATCCGCTCGGCGACCAGGAAGCAGGCCAGCAGGCCGATGCCGAACTGGCCCAGGAACCCGGCCCGCGCCGACTCCAGGTCCCCGGTGCGCTTGGAGCTGCGGCCGATGGTGGCGAGCAGCTCGTGCACCTCCGCCTCGGTGAGCCCCACGCCGCTGTCCTCGACCCGCAGGCCGGCGGCCGGGCCGCCGTGGTCCCCGGGCGCGCCGCCGGCCCGGGGCCCGGCGTACAGCCGGATCCGGTCCGGTGCGCCCGCGTCGGCCACGCGGCGGGCGGTGACGGCGTCGACGGCGTTCTGCAGCAGCTCGCGCAGGTAGACCCGCGGGCTGGAGTAGAGGTGGTGGGAGAGTAAGTCCACCAGGCCGCGCAGGTCGACCTGGAAGGTGTGGGACGCGGTGTGCGCAGCGTTCTCAGGTGTCATCACGAGAGCGCCGGCGGGGGGCGGACAGCGGCGCGGGTCGGGCGATCCCGATCAGTATCGGCGATCGCGAGCGGCAGTTCGGGGCGGACCATCGTAGGAGGGGTGGGCCCCGGTTACCAGGGCTTGCCGCGCTCTGTCGGCCCGATGGTGTGCAATGGACGCGTGTCCGTGCTGGAAGAGCCCCTGAAAACGACCGTCGGCGACCGGACCGCCAAGGCCATGGCGGAGCACCTGGAGCTGCACACGGTCTCAGACCTGCTGCACCACTACCCCCGGCGGTACGCCGAGCGCGGCGAGCTGACGCGGCTGGCCGACCTGGAGACCGACGAGCACGTCACGGTCGTCGCGCAGGTGGAGAAGGCCGCCATGCTCGGTACGGGCCGGGGGCGCCGCCTCGAAGTGGTCATCACCGACGGCAGCGGCCGGCTCACCCTGGTGTTCTTCGGGCGCGGCGCGTACCACCCGCAGAAGGAGCTGCTGCCCGGCCGGCGCGCCCTCTTCGCCGGCAAGGCCACCGTCTTCAACCGCAGACGCCAGCTCGCCCACCCCGACTACAAGCCGCTGGCCGGCCAGGACGACGCGGGCGACGGTGCCGCGGCCGACGAGTGGGCGAACAAGCTCCTCCCGCTCTACCCGGCGTGCCGGCAGCTCGCGTCCTGGCAGCTCCAGCAGGCCGTCGACACGGTGCTGGACGGCCTGGAGGCCACGGACTGGGCGGGTGTCGCCGACCCGCTGCCCGCGGCGCTGCGGACCGAGCGCGGGCTCGTACCGCTGCGTGAAGCGCTGCTGAAGGTGCACCGGCCGAAGACCAAGGCCGACCTGTGGGCGGCGCGCGAGCGGCTGAAGTGGGACGAGGCGTTCGTCCTCCAGGTCGCCCTGGCCCGGCGGCGGCACGCGGACGGGCAGTTGCCCGCGGTGCCGCGCGTGGCGCCCGCCACGGGGCTGCTCGCGGACTTCGACGCCCGGCTGCCGTTCACCCTCACCGAAGGGCAGCGGCGGGTCTCCGCCGACATCTTCGCCGACCTGGCCACCGACCACCCCATGCACCGGCTGCTCCAGGGCGAGGTGGGCTCCGGCAAGACGCTCGTGGCGCTGCGCGCGATGCTCGCCGTCGTGGACGCGGGCGGACAGGCGGCGTTGCTCGCGCCGACCGAGGTGCTGGCCCAGCAGCACCACCGGTCGATCACGGAGATGATGGGCGAGCTGGCCGAGGCCGGCCTCCTCGGCGGCGCCGAGCACGGTACGAGGGTCGAGCTGCTCACCGGCTCCTCCGGTGCGGCGGCCCGCCGCCGGGCGCTGCTCGACCTGGCCACCGGCGAGGCCGGGATCGTCGTCGGGACGCACGCGCTGATCGAGGACAAGGTGCACTTCCACGACCTGGGCCTGGTCGTCGTCGACGAGCAGCACCGCTTCGGCGTCGAGCAGCGGGACGCGCTGCGCGCCAAGGGCAACCGCGGGGACGACAAGCGCACGCCGCACCTGCTGGTCATGACCGCCACGCCCATCCCGCGCACGGTCGCCATGACGGTCTTCGGCGACCTGGAGACCTCCGTGCTCGACCAGCTCCCGGCCGGGCGTTCGCCGATCGCCAGCCACGTCGTGCCGGCGGCCGACAAGCCGCACTTCCTCTCCCGCGCCTGGGAGCGGGTGCGCGAGGAGGTCGAGGGCGGCCACCAGGCGTATGTCGTCTGCCCGCGCATCGGCGACTCCGCGGAGGAGACGGAGACCGGGGGCGGCAAGGGCGCGAAGGGTTCGAAAGGCGAGAAGGGCGCGGAGGGAGCCCCCTCGCCCGAGGACGAGGCGGAGAAGCGGCCCCCGCTGGCGGTCCTCGATGTCGCCGCGCAGCTCTCCGCCGCCTCCGGGGCGCCGCTGGCCGGGCTGAAGGTCGAGGTGCTGCACGGGCGGATGCAGCCGGACGCCAAGGACGACGTGATGCGCCGGTTCGCCGCCGGCGACGTGGACGTGCTGGTCGCCACGACCGTCATCGAGGTCGGCGTCAACGTCCCCAACGCCACCGCCATGGTCATCATGGACGCCGACCGCTTCGGCGTCTCCCAACTGCACCAGTTGCGCGGCCGGGTCGGCCGCGGCGCCGCCGCCGGGCTGTGCCTGCTGGTCACCGAGATGCCGGAGGGCACGCCGGCCCGGAGCCGGCTGGACGCGGTCGCCGCCACGCAGGACGGCTTCCGGCTCTCCCGTATCGACCTGGAGCAGCGCCGCGAGGGCGACGTGCTGGGGGAGGCGCAGTCCGGGGCCCGCTCCAGCCTGAAGATGCTCGCGGTCATCGACGACGAGGACGTCATCGCCGAGGCCCGGGACGCCGCGGCGGCGATCGTGGCGCAGGACCCGGAGCTGGCCGCGTACCCGGAGCTGCGCGGCGCGCTGGCGAGCCTGCTGGACGACGAGCGGGAGCAGTTCCTCGACAAGGGCTGAGACGGGACCTGAGACGGGACCTGAGAGGGGGCCTGAGAGGGGGCCTGAGGCAGGGGCTGCGGCAGGACCGGGAGCCTGCGGCCGGAGCGGTGCCGGGCTGTGACGGCCCCGCCGCCCGCCGGCCACCGGGCGGCACCGCGGCCGTCACCCCGGAGGCATATCGTGGGAGGGACCGCGCCCGTGAGGACAAGGACAGCAGCCATGACCCGCGTGATCGCCGGCACCGCCGGCGGGCGGCGCCTGGCCGTGCCGCCCGGCACCGGCACCCGGCCCACCTCCGACCGCGCCCGCGAGGGTCTCTTCTCCACCTGGCAGACCCTGCTCGGTCCGCTCGACGGCCTGCGCGTCCTCGACCTGTACGGGGGCTCAGGCGCCGTCGGCCTGGAGGCGCTGTCCCGCGGCGCCGGGCACGCGCTGCTCGTCGAGGCCGACGCCCGCGCCGCCCGCGTCATCCGGCAGAACGTCCGCGCCCTCGGCCTGCCCGGCGCCGAGGTGCGCGCCGCCCGCGCCGAACAGATCGTCGCCGGACCGCCGCCGGAGGACCCGTACGACGTGGCCTTCCTCGACCCGCCGTACGAGGTGGGCGACGCCGGGGTGGGCGAGATCCTCGTCACACTCCGTGCCCGCGGCTGGCTGTCGGCGGGCGCGCTCGTCACCGTGGAGCGCAGCACCCGAGGCGGTGAATTCCCCTGGCCCGACGGGTTCGAGGGGCTGCGGGCCAGACGCTACGGCGAAGGCACGCTCTGGTACGGTCGCGCCGCCTCACCGCCCTCATGACATCCCCACCACCACCGAGCCGACTGGCACCGACACCCTCATGACCGGAACCGAGAGCGAGGAACCTCCGTTGCGCCGCGCCGTCTGTCCGGGGTCCTTCGACCCCATCACCAACGGACATCTCGACATCATCGCCAGAGCCTCGAAGCTCTACGACGTCGTGCACGTCGCCGTGATGATCAACAAGTCGAAGAAAGGGATGTTCACCGTCGAGGAGCGGATGGACCTCATCCGCCAGTGCACGGCGGAGTACGGCAACGTGGAGGTCGAGAGCTTCCACGGCCTCCTCGTGGACTACTGCAAAGAGCGCGACATCCCCGCCATCGTCAAGGGGCTGCGCGCCGTCAGCGACTTCGACTACGAGCTGCAGATGGCCCAGATGAACAACGGCCTGTCGGGGGTGGAGACGCTCTTCGTCCCCACCAACCCGACCTACAGCTTCCTCTCCTCCAGCCTGGTCAAGGAGGTCGCCACCTGGGGCGGCGACGTATCCCACCTCCTGCCCCCGGTTGTCAACCAGGCACTTGTCGAACGCCTCACCAACTCCTAGCCGGGCGCCGTAGAGTCTGTCCCCATGGACGTGCAGAGGAAGCTCGACGAGATCGCGGAGGCCCTCCAGGGCGCGCGGTCCATGCCCATGTCGGCGTCGTGCGTGGTCAACCGCGCCGAGCTGCTCGGCATGCTGAACGAGGTGCGCGAGGCCCTGCCCGGGTCGCTCGCCCAGGCGCAGCAGTTGCTCGGCGGGCGCGAGCAACTGGTCGAGGAGGCACACCGCGAAGCCGAGCAGATCCTCGAAGGGGCGCAGAACCAGCGCAGCGCGCTGATCTCCGACACCGAGGTCGCCCGGCACGCCCAGGCCGAGGCCGACCGGATCCTCGGCGAGGCCCGCCAGGAGGCCGAGCAGATCAGCGCCGAGGCCGACGACTACGTCGACAGCAAGCTGGCCAACTTCGAGGTCGTCCTCACCAAGACCATCGGCTCGGTCGACCGCGGCCGGGACAAGCTGCTGGGCCGCGCCCCCGGCTACGACGACCCGCAGGGCTTCGACGCCGGCCAGGACGAGGGATTCGAGGCGGCGCCGGAGCGCAGCGCGGACCCGCAGGAGCAGCGCAGGCGCGCGGACACGTACGTGGAGGCGCAGTTCCAGGCGTTCCAGTCGGTGCTCACCAAGACCCTGGAGGCGGTCGGCCGCGGCCGGCAGAAGCTCCAGGGCGCGCGGCCCACGGACCAGCTCGGCGAGACCTTCGGGCAGCCGGGCCAGGGGCACGCGGGCACGACGGACGAGAACTACCTCGCGGAGCTGGCCGAGCTCGCCGACCCCCCGGCGCACCGCCCCGGCGGCGCACCGGAGCCCGCGATCCCGCAGCAGCCCGCCCAGCAGCCCCCGCACGCCGTCCCGCAGCCCGCCGCGGCCTACTACGACCCCGCCGCCGCGCAGGGCTACGCCCAGTCCGGCTACCCGCAGCCGGAGCAGCCGGACTACCCGCAGGACTACGGCCAGGGCTACCAGCAGGGCTACGAGCAGCCCGACCCCGGCTACGGCTGGCCGCAGCAGGCCGGGCAGCCGGAGCAGCCCGGGGCCGGCGCGTACGCGGACGGCGGGCAGCAGATGCCGTACGGCCAGAGCGAGGCGCACCTGCCGCAGCAGGGCGGCTACACCCCCGCGCCCGCCGCGCTGGACGAGACGAGCCTCTTCGACACCAGCATGATCGACCTGGAGCAGCTCAGGCAGTACGACGACCGCGGACGCTGAGCCGCCGGGAGTCCCCGCCGGGGCCCGGTCGCGGACGGACGCCCGGATTGGGTCTTGGGCGGGGTCTCAAGTATTCTGGACCCTCGCCCCATCGCGCCGCGCCCGTCCCTGCCCGTCATGTGCAGGGTGCACGAAAGCAGGAAAGCCCTGAAAGCCCATCCGGACCACCGCGCCCCGCTCGTGTTCGACACACGGGACCTGGGCCGCCGTCCCGGTACGCTCAAGCGGCTGACCCGCACCGTGCCGGCGCCCAAGGACCTCGGCAACGAGGTGGTGGGCGTGCCGGAGGGCGACCCCGTCGAGCTGGAGCTGCGGCTCGAGTCCGTGATGGAGGGCGTGCTCGTCACGGGTACCGCCCGGGCACGGGCGGCGGGCGAGTGCGTAAGGTGTCTGGAGCCGCTCGGGCAGGAGCTCGAAGTGGACTTCCAGGAGTTGTACTCCTACCCGGAGACCGACGCCCGGGGCCGGGTGGCCCGCGGCGGCGGCTCCGGCGCGGACGCCGAGGAGGCGGACGCGGAGGAGGAGACGCTGTACCTCGAGGACGACATGCTCGACCTCGAACCGGAGCTGCGCGACGCGGTGGTGCTCGCACTGCCGCTGCAGCCGGTGTGCCGGGAGGACTGCCCGGGCCTGTGCCCCGACTGCGGGGCGCGGCTCGCGGACGACCCGGACCACCGGCACGACGTCGTCGACGCCCGGTGGGCGGCGTTGCAGGGACTCGCCGAGACCGTCTCGGACGGCGAGAAGGACGATACGAGCGGCGCTGACGACGGCGCCGGCGAGAAGCAGGAGAAGTAGCCGTGGCCGTTCCGAAGCGGAAGATGTCGCGCAGCAACACGCGCCACCGCCGGTCGCAGTGGAAGGCTGCGGTCCCGCACCTGGTGGCATGCGAGCGCTGCCACGAGCCGAAGCAGCAGCACATCGCATGCCCGAACTGCGGCACGTACAACCGCCGCCAGGTCCTCGAGGTCTGAGCGACGGGGAGAAGGCTCATGTCAGATGCCACTGCGCCGCGGAAGTCGCCGGCTGGACATCCGGATACAGCCTCGTCCCCCCAGATCCTGGAAGGGCGGCTCGGGTACGAACTCGAGCCCGCCCTTCTGGTGCGCGCCCTCACCCACCGCTCGTTCGCGTACGAGAACGGCGGTCTGCCCACCAACGAGCGGCTTGAGTTCCTCGGGGACTCGGTGCTCGGCTTGGTGGTGACCGACACGCTGTTCCGGGGCCACCCCGACCTGCCCGAGGGCCAGTTGGCCAAGCTGCGGGCCGCGGTGGTCAACTCGCGTGCGCTCGCCGAGGTCAGCCGCGGGCTCGACCTGGGCGCGTTCATCCGGCTCGGCCGGGGCGAGGAAGGCACGGGCGGCAGGGACAAGGCGTCGATCCTCGCGGACACGCTGGAGGCCGTCATCGGGGCGGTCTACCTGGACAAGGGACTGGAGGCGGCGTCGGAGCTGGTGCACCGGCTGTTCGACCCGCTGATCGAGAAGTCCTCGAACCTCGGGGCCGGCCTGGACTGGAAGACCTCGCTGCAGGAGCTGACGGCCGCCAGGGGACTGGGCGTGCCGGAGTACCTGGTCAGCGAGACCGGCCCGGATCACGAGAAGACCTTCACGGCTGCCGCCCGCGTCGGTGGTGTCACGTACGGCACCGGCACCGGCCGCAGCAAGAAGGAAGCGGAGCAGCAGGCCGCGGACACCGCGTGGCGCGCGATCAGCGCGACCGGGGCGGACGGCGAGGCGGGCAAGGGCGCGGAGAGCAACGGCACCGCGGTCGCGGCGCCGGAGTCCGCGCCGGCCGGCACGTCTGCCCCTGCCGTTGCGCCGGCGGACGCGCCGGACTCCGCGGACGGTGACGTCGCCGCGGGCCCGGCCGGGGCGGCGCAGGCCGCCGACCGGTAAGCCCGGCGATGCCGGAGCTGCCGGAGGTCGAGGTGGTCCGCCGCGGCCTGGCGACGTGGGTCGCGGGCCGGACGGTCGCGTCCGTCGAGGTGCTGCACCCCCGGTCCGTACGCCGGCACGCCGCGGGCCCCGCCGACTTCGCCGCCCGGCTGACGGGGCGCCCTCTGGGGGAGCCGCGGCGGCGCGGCAAGTACCTGTGGCTGCCGGTGGCCGACGGCTCGGAGTCGGTGCTCGCGCACCTGGGCATGAGCGGCCAGTTGCTGGTCAAGACCGAGGACGCGCCGGACGAGAAGCACCTGCGGGTCCGGATCCGCTTCGCGGATGAGCCGGACACCGAGCTGCGCTTCGTCGACCAGCGCACGTTCGGCGGCCTGTCGCTGCACCCGGACGCGGCTGGCGGCCTGCCCGACGCCATCGCGCACATCGCCCGGGACCCGCTGGACCCGGCGTTCGACGACGCGGCTTTCCACGCGGCGCTGCGCGGCAGCCGGACCACGATCAAGCGGGCGCTGCTGAACCAGTCGCTGATCAGCGGCGTCGGCAACATCTACGCGGACGAGGCCCTGTGGCGCTCCCGCATCCACTACGAGCGCCCCACCGCCGGCTTCACCCGCCCCCGTACCGCAGAACTGCTCGGCCACGTCCGCGCGGTGCTGAGCGCCGCGCTCGACGTCGGCGGCACGAGCTTCGACAGCCTCTACGTCGACGTCAACGGCGAGTCCGGCTACTTCGCCCGCTCACTGGACGCGTACGGCCGCGAGGACGAACCCTGCCGCCGCTGCGGCACCCCGATCCGCCGCCGCCCGTGGATGAACCGCTCCAGCTACTTCTGCCCGCGCTGCCAGCGCCCGGCGCGCCGCTGACGCGCGCCGGGGGCGCGCGGGCGACCCCTCAGAAGCCGAAGTTCTGCGTCCACCAGGGGCCGCCGTCGGCGAAGTGCGCGCCGACGCCCAGGGTGCGGAAGTCGCAGTTCAGTATGTTCGCGCGGTGGCCTTCGCTGTTCATCCAGGCGTCCATCACGGACTGGGCGTTGGCCTGGCCGCGGGCGATGTTCTCACCGCCGAGGTCGGCTATGCCGTACTCCTCGGCGCGCTCCCAGGGGTCGTTGCCGTCGGGGTCGGTGTGGTCGAAGAAGCCGCGCGCGGCCATGTCCTGGCTGTAGTCGCCGGCGAACTCCGCCAGCTCCGGGTCCTTCGTCAGCGGGCGGCAGCCCGCCTGCTCACGCTCCTGGTTGACCAGCCGCAGCACCTCCGCCTCCGCGGCGCTGGCCGGGTCGGCGGTGGCGGTCGGCTCCGCGGAGCGGGTGGGCTCGGCGGTCTCCGTCTTCGTCGGGGACGGCGACTTGGACGCCGTACGGGACGGGCTCGGGGACTCCGACGGCTCCTCGGACTCCGGCTTCTGGCTCTCGGAGGCCGACGCCGACGGCGAGGCGCTCTTCGACCCCTCGCCCTTCCCGTCGTCCTTCCCGCCGGTCTTCCCCGCCTCCGGCGACCCGCTCTCCGGCCCTTGCGAGCCGCGGCTCCCGGACGGCGACGACTCCGGCGTCGGCGGCTCCGAGCTGCCCATCGTGCTCGGTGCCGGCGGGTCGCCCGCCTCGACGTGGCCGGCGGGGCCGCCGTCGCCGCGGTCGAGGTCGAAGCCGCTGCCGAGGACCCCGGAGGCCATCGCCACCGCGCCCACGGCCAGCGCCGCCGACGTACCGAGCAGCCCGGCCCTGGCCGGGCTCTGCTTGCGGTGCTGCCCCCGCGGCCGGCCGTCGCCGTGCGCCTCGTGCCCGCCGTGCGTACCGGGCGCTTCCCGGCGGCGTATCGGGGGCTGGGGCTCCGAGCGTCTGTGGCGGCCCATCCGGCTGACCCCTCACGTCCGACGACAACGACTGCACACCTGCACTCGCACACACGAGTGATATTGCTGTCGGCAGACTGTACGCCATGTCCCAGTCCCGCACATGTCTGCGGGCCGATCTGGTAGCGTCCCGGTCGTGGGTTGCGAGAACCAAGCCGCCCGCGCGTGCTGATCGAGAACCAAGACAGCACATGCACGTCCAACGAGCATTGCCGTATCAACCGGGCTGGTTTCAACCCGGCTGGTGTTGATCGTGGAAGACCTGTCGGGTCGCTGGCCCCTCAGGCAGCGTGAGCCAGGAATCCCCCTGCATCGGCTGGGGGAGGATTCAAATGAGTGCGGACGTCCGCATGACGGCATGGGTGCGCGGTGTGGTCCAGGGGGTCGGCTTCCGCTGGTTCACCCGCGCCCGGGCGCTGGAGATCGGCGGCCTCAGCGGCTTCGCCGCCAACCTCGCGGACGGCCGGGTCCAGATCGTCGCGGAGGGGCCGCGGGCGCAGTGTCAGGAGTTGCTGGAGTGGCTGCGCTCCGGCGACACGCCGGGCCGCGTGTCGGGTGTGACGGAGATCTGGGACGAGCCGCGCGGCGGATATCACTCTTTTGACGTCCGCTGAGCACGCTCCGCCATACGGGCTGGTCCGACAGGGATGACCAGCGGGTTGCCAACGGCTTCCGCGCGTGCAAAGCTCCTCACACCAGACGGGTCCCGTCACCCCCCGTGGCCGGCAATTGGCCGGGCCGTGCCCGATACGGGGTGTGATCGTGTTGACCGTCAAACTATTTGGTGAGACGCTTGAAGCCCCGCGCACCCTAGCTGTTTGTGCCATGGGCAGACACGCGGGTGCGAATCCCTCACGACCCACACCGCTCGGTCGGTCACTCAGTGTGGAGGACCTGCAATCATGGCAAAGGCGCTTCTCGGTTACGTCGGCGGCACTGACCCGCGACTCCTCGCCGAGATGCGACGGCTGCAGCAGCGTGTCCAGGACCTGGAGTCGGAGCTCGTCCGCGTCCAGGCCGAGAACGACATGCTCGCCGCCGCCGCTGCTCACAACAGCGAGTCACTGCTCGACGTATCCCAGGCGGAGCCTGCGCTTACCTGACAATCATGCGAAACCGTCAGGTCTGCACCTCAACCGCTTGAGATAACTGCCAAGGGACGCTTAACCGCGTCCCTTCGTCGTTTCTCCCGTGCTCTTACGGATCCCCGACAGGGAACCCGCCCCGGAGCCGCCACCCCCGGGGTGATGCTCCGTAATTGATGTGCCCCGGCGGTTACCCAGTGAAACCGGCTAGCGCGATAGAGTCTCCGGCACAAGTTTCGTCGCCGGAGGAGAGCTCGCCAGTGCACTTGAAGGGCCTCACGCTCCGGGGGTTCAAATCCTTCGCCTCCGCCACCACCCTCCGCTTCGGGCCGGGTATCACCTGTGTCGTCGGCCCGAACGGCTCCGGAAAGTCCAACGTGGTGGACGCGCTGTCCTGGGTGATGGGAGAGCAGGGGGCGAAGTCCCTCAGGGGCGGCAAGATGGAGGACGTCATCTTCGCCGGCACCACCGGCCGGCCGCCGCTCGGCCGCGCCGAGGTGTCGCTGACGATCGACAACTCCGACGGCGCGCTGCCCATCGACTACTCCGAAGTCACCATCACCCGGACGATGTTCCGCAGCGGCGGCAGCGAATACCAGCTCAACGGGGACACCTGCCGCCTCCTCGACATCCAGGAACTGCTGTCCGACTCCGGTATCGGCCGCGAGATGCACGTCATCGTCGGCCAGGGCCAGCTCGACTCCGTTCTGCACGCCGACCCCTCCGGCCGCCGCGCCTTCATCGAGGAGGCCGCCGGCGTCCTCAAGCACCGCAAGCGCAAGGAGAAGGCGCTGCGCAAGCTGGACGCGATGCAGGCCAACCTCGCCCGCGTCCAGGACCTCAGCGACGAACTCCGCCGCCAGCTCAAGCCGCTGGGCCGGCAGGCCGCCGTCGCCCGCCGGGCCGCCGTCATCCAGGCCGACCTGCGCGACGCCCGGCTCCGGCTGCTCGCCGACGACCTCGTCACCCTGCGCGCCGCGCTCTCCGCCGAGATCGCCGACGAGGCGGCGCTGAAGGAACGCAAAGAAGCCACCGAGGCCGAGCTGACCGCCGCCCGCACCCGCGAGGCCGCCCTGGAGGAGCAGGTACGCGCCCTCACCCCGCGGCTCACCGAGGCACAGGGCGCCTGGCACGAACTCGGCCAGCTCGCCGAACGGGTCCGCGGCACCGTCAGCCTCGCCGACGCCCGCGCCAAGCACGCCACCGCTGCGCCCGAGGAGGAGCGCCGCGGGCGCGACCCGGAGGACCTGGAGCGCGAGGCGGAACGCATCCGCCAGCAGGAGGCCGAACTCGAAGCCGCCCTGGAGGCCGCGGAACGGGCACTGGAAGACACCGTCGCCCACCGCGCCGAACTGGAGCGCGAACTCGCCGCAGAGGAGCGGCGGCTGAAAGACGCCGCCCGCGCCGTCGCCGACCGCCGCGAACGGCTCGCCCGGCTCAGCGGCAAGGTCACCGCCGCCCGCGGGCGCGCCGCCTCCGCCCAGGCCGAGATCGACCGGCTCGCCACCGCGCGCGACGAGGCCGCCGAGCGCGCCGCCGCCGCGCAGGAGGCGTACGAGACCCTGCAGGCCGAAGTCGACGGGCTGATCGGCGACGAAGGCGAACTGGCTGCGGAGCAGGAGGCCGCGAAGCGCGCCCTGGCCGCCGCCGAGGCCGAGCTGACCGCCGCCCGCGACGCCGCCGCCGAAGCCGAACGGGCCCGCGCCGCCACCACCGCCCGCCGCGACGCGCTCGCCCTCGGCCTGCGCCGCAAAGACGGCACCGGCACCCTCCTGACGGCCCGCGACAAGCTCACCGGCATCCTCGGCCCGGCCGCCGAACTGCTCACCGTCGCCCCCGGGTACGAAGTCGCCGTCGCCGCCGCGCTCGGCACCGCCGCCGACGCCCTCGCCGTCTCAGGGCCCGCCGCCGCGGCCGACGCGCTGCGGCTGCTGCGCAAGCACGACGCCGGCCGCGCCGCGCTGCTCCTCGGCGACGCCCCGTACGAGCCGGCCCCCGACGGCGAACTCCCGCCCGGCGCCCGCCACCTGACCGCCCTGGTCTCCGGCCCCGACCAACTGCTGCCCGCCGTACGCCGGCTGCTGGCCCGTACCGTGTACGTCGCCACGCTGGAGGACGCGGAAGACCTCGTCTCGGCCCGGCCCGAGCTGACCGCCGTCACCGCCGAAGGCGACGTCTTCGGCGGCCACTTCGCCCACGGCGGCTCCGCCGGCGCCCCCAGCCTGCTGGAGGTGCAGGCGTCCGTCGACGAGGCGGCGGCCGAGCTGACCGAGTTGGACGCCCGCTGCGCGCAGTTGCGCGAGCGGCAGGAGGCCGCCGCCGCCCGCCGCGCCGAGTGCGCCGCCCTCGTCGAGGAGCTCGGCGCCCGGCGCAGCGCGGCGGACCGGGAGAAGTCCCGCGTCGCCGGCGAGCTGGGCCGGCTCGCGGGGCAGGCCCGCGCCGCCGCCGGCGAGGCCGAGCGCAGCGCCGCCGCGGCGGCCCGCGCCGAGGAGGCCCTGGCCCGCGCCGGCGCAGAGGCGGAGGAGCTGGCGGCGCAGTTGGAGACCGCCGAGGAGGAGGCCGGCGCGGCCGAGGACGGCGACGACGGTTCGGACACGTCCGTACGGGACCGGCTCGCCGCCGACGGCGCCAACGCCCGGCAGACCGAGATGGAGGCCCGGCTCCAGGTCCGTACCCACGAGGAGCGCGTCAAGGGCCTCGCGGGCCGCGCCGACGGACTCGACCGCGCCGCCCGCGCCGAGCGCGAGGCGCGCACCCGCGCCGAGCGCCGCCGCGCCCGGCTGCGGCACGAGGCGGCCGTGGCCACCGCGGTCGCCGCCGGCGCCCGGCAGCTCCTCGCACACGTCGAGGTCTCCCTCGCCCGCGCCGAGGACGAGCGCGCCGCCGCCGAGCGGGCCCGCGCCGAGCGCGAGCAGGAACTCGGCCGGCAGCGCCGGCTCTCCCGCGAGCTGGCCGACGAGCTGGACAAACTGACGGACTCCGTGCACCGCGGCGAGGTGCTGGGCGCCGAGAAGCGGATGCGCATCGAGCAACTGGAGAGCCGGGCGCTGGAGGAGCTGGGCGTCGAGCCCGCCGACCTGGTGGCGGAGTACGGTCCCGACCAGCTCGTACCGCCGTCGCTGCCCGCGGAGGGCGAGGAGCTGCCCGACGATCCGGAGCACCCGCGCAACAGGCCGCGGCCGTACGTGCGCGCCGAGCAGGAGAAGCGGCTGAAGGCCGCGGAGCGGGCGTACACCAGGCTCGGCAAGGTCAATCCGCTGGCGCTGGAGGAGTTCGCGGCGCTGGAGGAGCGGCACAAGTTCCTCACCGAGCAGCTCGACGACCTCAAGCGCACCCGCGCCGACCTGCTGCAGGTGGTCAAGGAGGTCGACGAGCGCGTCGAGCAGGTCTTCACCGACGCCTTCCACGACACCGCCCGGGAGTTCGAGGGCGTCTTCTCCCGCCTCTTCCCCGGCGGCGAGGGCCGGCTGGTCCTCACCGATCCGGACGACATGCTGAACACCGGCGTGGAGGTGGAGGCGCGCCCGCCGGGCAAGAAGGTCAAGCGGCTGTCGCTGCTCTCCGGCGGCGAGCGGTCGCTGACGGCGGTGGCGATGCTGGTGGCGATCTTCATGGCCCGGCCGAGCCCGTTCTACGTCATGGACGAGGTCGAGGCCGCGCTCGACGACACCAACCTGCAGCGCCTGGTGCGGCTGATGCAGGAGCTGCAGCGCACCTCGCAGCTCATCGTGATCACGCACCAGAAGCGCACGATGGAGGTCGCCGACGTCCTCTACGGCGTCTCGATGCAGGGCGACGGCGTCTCGAAGGTGATCAGCCAGCGGCTCAACTGAGGAGACGGGCTTGCGCGGCTGCCCCGGCCCGGAGGGCCGGGGATCTGCGCCTGCGCGCGCGCCGCCGATACTAGGGAGCGCTGTGACTCCGCCCGTAGCGGGCTTCTCACTCTGCCGCCGGAGCAGCTTCGTGACGGTCAAGCCCTGACCGCTTCCTGGGAAGGCGGCCAGATTAGCACTCGGCAGGGCTGCGATGATGGGGCCGTGGACATCATCCTCATCGTCATCGCCATTGCCGTCGTCGCAGTCCTCGCCGTGGGCGGCCTGGTCGTCGGCTCCCGCCGCCGGAAGCAGGCAACCCCGCCGCCGCCGTCGCCTGGCCCCCGGACCACCGCCGAGCCGCAGGTCGGCGAGGAGGCGGGGGAGCCCGGCGACGAGGAGCGCAGGACCATCGAGGAGGTGGGCCTGCCCGGCGAGCCCGCGGCCGGCACCGCTGCCGGCACCGCCGTCGCCGAGCCGCCGGCGCCGCCGGAGCTGGAGGTCCCCGCGCCGTCGGCGGGCCGGCTCGTACGGCTGCGCGCCCGGCTGGCCCGCTCGCAGAACTCCCTCGGCAAGGGCCTGCTCGGCCTGCTCTCCCGCGAGCACCTCGACGAGGACACCTGGGAGGAGATCGAGGACACGCTGCTGACCGCGGACGTCGGCGTGCAGCCGACGCAGGAGCTGGTGGAGCGGCTGCGTGAGCGCGTCAAGGTCCTCGGTACGCGCACCCCCGAGGAACTGCGTACGCTGCTGCGCGAGGAGCTGCTGGCGCTCGTCGGCACGGAGGCCGACCGGA
The DNA here is from genome assembly GCF_059570535.1 of Streptomyces sp. CNP082. Classification (NCBI taxonomy): domain Bacteria; kingdom Bacillati; phylum Actinomycetota; class Actinomycetes; order Kitasatosporales; family Streptomycetaceae; genus Streptomyces; species Streptomyces sp. CNP082. The sequence continues at coordinate 151,179 of NZ_JCANSZ010000003.1, read as the reverse complement.
CGCTGGACACCGCCGAGTCCGTCGGCCCCGAGGGCGGGCAGGTGCCGGGCATCGTGCTGGTCGTCGGCGTGAACGGCACCGGCAAGACCACGACCACCGGCAAGCTCGCCCGGGTGCTGGTCGCCGACGGCAAGTCGGTGGTGCTGGGCGCCGCGGACACCTTCCGGGCCGCCGCCGCGGACCAGCTCCAGACGTGGGGAGAGCGGGTCGGCGCCCGTACCGTGCGCGGTCCTGAGGGCGGAGACCCGGCGTCCGTCGCGTACGACGCGGTGAGGGAGGCCGTCGACGAGGGCGCGGACGTGGCGCTCATCGACACCGCGGGGCGGCTGCACACCAAGACCGGGCTCATGGACGAGCTGGGCAAGGTCAAGCGGGTGGTGGAGAAGCACGGTCCGGTCGGCGAGGTGCTGCTCGTGCTGGACGCCACGACCGGGCAGAACGGTCTTGTGCAGGCGCGGGTCTTCGCGGAGGTCGTGGACATCACGGGGCTGGTGCTGACGAAGCTGGACGGCACCGCCAAGGGCGGCATCGTGATCGCCGTGCAGCGGGAGCTGGGCGTGCCGGTCAAGCTCGTGGGCCTGGGCGAGGGCGCGGACGACCTGGCGCCGTTCGAGCCCGAGGCGTTCGTGGACGCGCTGATCGGCGACTGAGCCCGGCGGCCGGGCGGGTACGCCGTCGGCGGCCTCCGCGGTACGCGGGCGCCGGTGTCAGCCCGAGCGCAGCCAGGAACTCTGCGCGTACGCCAGCGTGCCCAGCAGCAGCCGGGCCGGGGGCGGGCCGCCCGCCGTGTCCAGCGTCGGCGGGCGCAGCCAGCGCACCGGGCCGAGGCCGTGCAGGTCGCTGGGCGGGGCGAGCAGATGGTCGCCGCTGCCGAGGCAGCGCAGGTCGAGCCGGGCGCCGTCCCAGCCCATGCGGTACAGCAGCCGGGGCAGCTCGGCGGCGGCGCCCGGGGCGACGAAGAAGTGCGCCCGCCCGTCGGGAGCGGCGCAGACGGGGCCGAGCGGCAGCCCCAGGCGCTCCAGCCGGGGCAGCGCCCGCCGGCCGGCGGCGGCGCTGACCTCCAGGGCGTCGAACGACCGGCCCGCGGGCAGCAGCACCGCGGCCCCGGGTGTCCCCGCCCAGGCGTCCGTGACCTCGTCCAGCGGGGTGCCGGCGGGGACGGGGCGTGCGTCGGGCAGCGGATGCTGGCCGGGGGCGGGGCAGGCGGCGCCCTGCGCGCAGGAGCAGACGCGCCCGCCGCCGGGGGCGCGCACGAGGGGCGCGGCGGGCAGCACGTCCCAGCCCCACAGGCCGGTGTACTCCGCCACCGCCGTCAGCGCGTGTCCGGCGGACGTACGGGCGCGCCGGACGGATCCGCTGTCGCGCCGGCCGTGGATGCCGCCGATCGTGAAACCCATGCCCCCTCCAACGGCTCGCCGGTGCGGTTGGTTACTCCGCTTGTCTCACTCAGAGCAGTTTGCTTGTCACATTGTGTCGTCGGGGAGGTGTATTCGGGGTGTGATGGCGTGCCCAGGGGTAGCGTGGTCCGTGGTTCGCGCCCCCGCCGGGACTCATTTCGCCCGCCGCTTTACCGCCGCGATGTGGTCCCTCGTCAAGTCAACCGCGTGTCCGTGGCACGGCGTTCACCCGTAGGGGTGGCGAATGGTGGCGTTTCCGGGATCGCGCTCGCGAAACCGTGATCGTAGGATTACTTTTGGTGCCGGCAGCGGCGGCATGCGACAGGTGGATATGCCAACGGCAGTAATTCCCACCGGGCTTCGGGGGCTTCGGTTCCGGGGATAATCCGGGGCACCACGACGGCCGAGGCGGGATGGGGGCGTTGGAGTTGGACGGCACGGGCGGCAGCCGGACCGGTGCCACCGGCGCAGGCAAGGGTCCCAACGAGGAGCTGGCCTCCTGGTTCCTGCGCAGCGGCTGGTCCAAGGGCGAGCTGGCCAGACAGGTCAACCGCCGGGCCCGCCGGCTCGGCGCGCACCACATCAGCACCGACACCTCCCGCGTCCGCCGCTGGCTCGACGGCGAGCAGCCGCGCGAGCCGATCCCGCGGATCCTCTCCGACCTGTTCTCCGAGCGCTTCGGCTGCGTCGTGGGCGTCGACCAGCTCGGACTGCACGCCGCCCGCCCCCTTCCCGCCGCCTCCGGCGTCGACCTGCCGTGGACCGCCGCCGAGACCGTCGAGCACATCAGCGAGTTCTCGCGCAGCGACCTCGTGCTCGCCCGCCGCGGCTTCCTCGGCGCCTCCCTGAACGTCGCCGCGGGACCCGTCCTCGTCGAGCCCATGCAGCGCTGGCCGGCGCAGCCGCCCGCCCCTCCCGGCGGTGCCGCGGCCCCCGCGCCCGCCCCGGCCGCCGCCTCCGCGGCGCGCGGCGGTGCCCCGCCCTGCGCCCTGTCCGCCCCCGAGCTGGAGCTGCTGGAGACCACCACCGCCAAGTTCCGCCAGTGGGACGCCCAGTGCGGCGGCGGGCTGCGGCGCAAGGCCGTCGTCGGGCAGTTGCACGAGGTCACCGACCTGCTGCAGGAGCCGCACCCGCCCGCGGTCGTCGAGCGGCTGTTCCGTATCACCGCCGAACTCTCCCAGCTCAGCGGCTGGATGAGCTACGACGTGGGCCTCCAGCCCACCGCGCAGAAGTACTTCGTCCTCGCCCTGCACGCCGCCAAGGAGGCCGGCGACCGCCCGCTCGGCGCGTACGTCCTGTCCAGCATGGCCCGCCAGATGATCCACCTCGGCCGCGCCGACGACGCCCTGGAGCTGATCCACCTCGCGCAGTACGGCAGCCGTGACAGCGCCACGGCCCGTACCCAGTCGATGCTGTATGCGATGGAGGCGCGCGCGTACGCCAACCTCGGCCGCCCGGACCGCTGCCACCGGGCCGTGCGGATGGCCGAGGACTGCTTCGCCGAGACCGGCCCCGGCAGCCCCGAGCCCGACTGGATCCGCTTCTTCTCCGAGGCCGAACTCCACAGCGAGAACGCCCACTCCTACCGGGACCTGGCCTACGTCGCGGGCCGCAGCCCCACCTACGCGGCCCTCGCCCGGCCCGTCATGGCGCGCGCCGTCGAGCTGTTCGCCGCCGACGCCGAGCGCCGCCGTTCGTATGCGCTGAACCTCGTCGGCCTGGCCACCGTTCACCTGCTGGAAGAGGAGCCTGAGCAGTGCGCCCTGTGCGCCGGCGAGGCGCTGACCGTCGCCAGCCAGATGCGCTCCGAGCGGGTCAGCACCCGGCTGCGCAAGACCGTCGACACCGCCGTGCGCCGCTACGGCGCCGTGGGCAAGATCGCCGACCTGGCCGACCGGCTCGCCCGCGAGCTGCCCGAGACCGTGGAAGCCGCCGGCTGACGTCACCCGCGGCTTCCCGGTACCCGACCACCTTGGCCCGTCCCCCGGACGGGCCGCCCCCGTGGTGCGGTCGAGAGTAATCGCACCCTCCCGTGCTCGTGGGAAATTCACCGCTCCGTAACACCTCCGTGGCCTTCGTCACGTGCCTGAAACACCGGGGGGCGGTGGCGGAAACCCCGCTGCGCCAGCCTCGTGCACATTCCGGCCCGTACCACTTCAGCCCGTACGGGCCGCGCGGGCCCGCACGAGGAGGAGACGCGACGTTGAATGGCGCCGACACCGCATTTGTACTGATCAGCGCGGCGCTGGTCATGTTGATGACGCCCGGTCTTGCCTTCTTCTACGGGGGCATGGTGCGGGTCAAGAGCACCCTGAACATGCTGATGATGAGCTTCATCTCGCTGGGGATCGTCAGCATTCTGTGGGTGCTCTACGGATACAGCCTCACCTTCGGTGACGACATCGGCGCGGGCGTCCTCGGCGACCTCGACCACGTCGGAATGGCCGGGATCACCCCCGAGACGCTGACGGGGGGCGACGAGGGCATCCCGGTGCTGGCGTTCGCCGCCTTCCAGTTGATGTTCGCCATCATCACCCCCGCCCTCATCAGCGGTGCCCTCGCGGACCGGGTGAAGTTCACCGCCTGGGCCCTGTTCATCGCCCTGTGGGTCACGATCGTCTACTTCCCCGTCGCGCACTGGGTCTGGGGCCCGGAGGGCTTCATCGGCCTCAACGGCGACATCAAGGCGATCGACTTCGCGGGCGGCACCGCCGTGCACATCAACGCCGGCGTCGCGGCCCTGGCCGCCGTGCTCGTCGTGGGAAAGCGCATCGGCTTCAAGAAGGACCCGATGCGACCGCACAGCCTGCCCTTCGTGCTGCTGGGCGCGGCGCTGCTGTGGTTCGGCTGGTTCGGCTTCAACGCCGGCTCCGAGCTGGCCGCCGACGGCGTCGCCGCGACGATGCTCTTCAACACCCAGGTCGCCACGGCCGCCGCGGTCGTCGGCTGGCTGATCTACGAGAAGGTGCGGCACGGCTCCGTCACGATGCTCGGTGCCGCGTCCGGCGCCATCGCAGGACTGGTGGCGATCACCCCCTCCGGTGCGTCGGTGAACGCCGTGGGCGCGCTGGCCATCGGGGTCATCGCCGGGGTCGTCTGCGCCTGGGCCGTGGGCCTGAAGTACAAGCTGGGCTACGACGACTCGCTCGACGTCGTCGGCGTCCACCTCGTCGGCGGGATCGTCGGCACGCTGGCCATCGGCTTCTTCGCCATCGACGACGTCGGCCTGTTCTACGGCGGCGGGCTGGAGCAGCTCGGCCGGCAGGCGGCAGGGGCGGGCGTGGTACTCGTGTACACGTTCGTCGTCACCTGGCTGCTCGCCAAGGGCATCGACCGGCTGATGGGCTTCCGGGTCGGCGAGGACGAGGAACTGGCGGGCGTGGACCGGTCGCAGCACGCGGAGAGCGCGTACGACTTCAGCGGCGTGGGCTCGGCGGCCGTGTCCGCGGCACCGGTGCCGGCGCCGGCGGGCGGCCAGGCACCGGGCGCGGACAGGGCGGTCACTGACAAGACGGACAAGAAGGTGGACGCGTGAAACTCATCACGGCAGTGATCAAGCCGCACCGGCTGGACGAGGTGAAGGAGGCCCTGCAGGCGTTCGGCGTGCAGGGGCTGACGGTCACGGAGGCCAGCGGCTACGGCAGGCAGCGCGGCCACACCGAGGTGTACCGGGGCGCGGAGTACACCGTGGACCTCGTACCGAAGGTGCGTATCGAGGTGCTGGTGGCCGACGACGACGCCGAGCAGTTGGTGGAGGTCGTGGTGAAGGCGGCGCGGACGGGCAAGATCGGTGACGGCAAGGTGTGGAGCGTACCGGTCGACACGGCGGTACGGGTCCGCACGGGCGAGCGCGGCCCCGACGCGCTCTGACCTCGCGGTCGGCGACCACCGCCCGCGACGGCCCCGCGGCGCGGCGGGCCGGCCGGGGACGCACCAACTGGCGGGAGTACGCGGGTGACGGAGACCGGACGACAGCAGCCGGGGGGACACGGAGAGCCCACGCACGCGGGCAGGGAGCCCGGGCCGGCCGGCCCGGCACCCGCGGCGCTGGCAACGGATCGCGAGCACCCCGGCGGAGTGCCCACGCCCGCAGCGCGGGCCGAGGGCCGGGCGCCCGGCGGGGGCGCCCGGCGTGACGTGGCTGGCGGGAGGGCGGGCGGACCGGCGGCTGAGGTTCTCGAGGGAGGCGTCGCGCCCGGTGCGCCGGCCCCGGAGCAGGCGCCGGGGGAGCGTCCAGCCGGGATGCCGGCAGGCGTGCGGCGGCGCGCGGAGGACGCGTCCGGTGCGTCTGCGGCCGGTACGGAGCCGGGGGAGCGGTCGCCTGCGGAGCGGGCTTCGGGAGGGGCGCCCGCACAGGCCGCCCGGCCCGGTGCGGGGGCGGACGGCACCGCGGGAGGGTCCGCCCCCGCGCCCGCGGCCGGGACACCCGGCACGGCCCGGCGGGGCGCGGGAGCGGTCATGGTGACGGCAGGGCCTTCGGCCGAGGGCTTCCCCGAGGCTGCCGCCCCCGCAGGTCCGGGGTCGGCCGCGGCCCGTGCGGAGCAGGGCGAGCGTGCTGCGCAGGCGCAGGCGGCTGCGGAGAGCGGCTCCGGCGGCGGGGCTGCGGCCGGGTTCGTACCGTCGGCCGGTGCGGATGGCACGCAACGGGCGGGCCGTGCCGCGCAGTTCGTACCGGAAACCGGCGGTCCCGGTGCGTCGCGCCCCGGGGAGGCATACGCCGCGACCCGCGTGCGGCTGCTGGGCGCCGAGGGCGGCGCGGCGCGGCGGGCGGCGCTGGCGCGGGCAACCGACCGGTGGCTCGCCGGGCTGCTGCACGAGGCGGCCGGCGGCGAGGGACCCGGCGACGCAGGCGGGCCCGGGGCACCGGGGAAGGCCCGTCCGCCGCACGGGCCCGCCCAGACCGGTGAGTTCAGCGGAGCCGGGGATACCGGGGAACCGGGCGCGCCCCGAGACGACAGCGGATCCGGCGAACCCGGCCAGGTCCGCGGCGCCCGTCACGCCCGTGGGCCCCACGGACCCGGTGATGCCGACCGTACCCACGCCCCCGGCGACGGCCGCGGATCCGGCGAACCCGCCGACGGCCGCCGCACCCGTGGACCCGGCGACGCCCGCGGCATGCGCGGCGTGGCGCTCGTGGCCGTCGGGGGCTACGGGCGCGGGGAGTTGTCCCCCCGCAGCGATCTCGATCTCCTTCTCCTCCACGACGGCTCCCTGCGGCCCGCCGCCCTCGCCGCCCTCGCCGACCGGCTCTGGTACCCCGTCTGGGACATGGGCCTGGCCCTCGACCACTCCGTACGCACCCCCGCAGAGGCGCTGCGGACCGCCGGCGACGACCTCAAGGTCACCCTCGGCCTGCTCGACGCCCGCCACGTCGCCGGCGACGCCGGCCTCACCTCCGCGCTGCGCACCGCCGTCCTCGCCGACTGGCGCAACCGCGCCGCCCGCCGGCTCCCCGAGCTGCGCGAGCTGGGCCGGGAGCGGGCCGAGCGCCACGGGGAGCTGCAGTTCCTGCTGGAGCCGGACCTCAAGGAGGCCCGCGGCGGCCTCCGCGACGCCATCGACCTGCGCGCCGTCGCCGCCTCCTGGCTCGCCGACGCCCCCCGCGCGGGCCTGGACCGCGCCCGCGCCCGGCTTCTGGACACCCGCGACGCACTGCACCTGACCACCGGCCGCGCCACCGACCGCCTCGCGCTGCAGGACCAGGACCAGGTCGCCGCCGCCCTCGGCCTGCTCGACGCCGACATCCTGCTGCGCGAGGTCTACGAGGCCGCCCGCACCCTCGCGTACGCCACCGACGTCACCTGGCGCGAGGTCGACCGCGTCCTGCGCGCCCGCGGGGGCCGGCGCGGGCGCGCCCGCCTGCGGAACCTCATCGGCTCCGGCCAGCGCGGCCCCGCAGAGCGCACGCCCCTCGCCGACGGCGTCGTGGAACAGGACGGCGAGGTCGTCCTCGCCCGTACGGCCCGGCCCGCCCGCGACCCCGTGCTGCCGCTGCGCGCCGCTGCCGCCGCCGCGCAGGCGGGGCTGCCGCTGTCGCCGCACGCCGTACGGCTGCTGGCCGCGCAGGCGCCGCCGCTGCCCGTACCGTGGCCCGACGAGGCGCGCGAGCAACTGGTGACGCTGCTCGGCGCCGGCGAGGCGACGGTGCCGGTGTGGGAGAGCCTGGAGGCGGAGGGGTTCGTCACGCGGCTGCTGCCCGACTGGGAGCGGGTGCGCTGCCGCCCCCAGCGCAACGCCGTGCACCGCTGGACCGTCGACCGCCATCTCGTCGAGACTGCGGTGCGGGCCGCCGCACTCACCCGCCGCGTCGGCCGGCCTGACCTGCTGCTGGTGGCCGCGCTGCTGCACGACATCGGCAAGGGCTGGCCGGACGGCCCGGGCGGGCACAGCGTCACCGGCGAGACCATCGCCCGCGACATGGCCCGGCGCATCGGCTTCCCGCCCGCCGACGTCGAGGTCGTGGCCGCTGTCGTACGCCACCACCTGCTGCTCGTCCAGACCGCCACCCGGCGCGACCTGGACGACCCCGCGACCGTACGCCTCGTGGCCGACGCCGTCGGCGCCCGTGGCACGCTGGAGCTGCTGCACGCGCTCACCGAGGCCGACGCGCTGGCCACCGGACCGGCGGCGTGGAGCGCCTGGCGGGCCTCGCTGGTCGCCGGTCTCGCCGGGCGGGTCGGCGCCGCGCTGGCCGGCGAGCAGCCGGGGGGCGCGGGCGGGCCGGCCGGGCGGACGCCGGGGGCGGCCGAGGAGCGGCTGGCGGTCGAGGCGTGGCGTATCCGCGGACCGGTGCTGACGTTGCGCGCCGGAACCGGGGAGCACGGGGAGCACGGGGAGCAGCCTCCGGCGGTGGGTGGGACACGGACCGGTGACGCCGTGCCGGTCGGCCTGGAGCTGCTGGTGGCCGTCCCCGACCGGCCGGACGTGCTGGCCGCGCTCGCGGGCGTGCTGGCGCTGCACCGTCTGACCGTACGCACCGCGGAGCTACGCCCCCTGCGGCTGCCCCGGGGCGTAGCGGACGGCCCACGGCCACCGCAGGACCCGGAACCGGCACCACTGCCCGCCGCTGAACCCGGCCCCGCCGCCGAGCCGGGCACCGCCGCTGAACCCGGCCCCGCAACCGCCGTCGAAGACCCCGCCGAAGCCTCCGACGAAGACGGCTCCGCCCCCCACGTCCTCCTCCTCAACTGGCGCGTCGCCGCCGAGTTCGGCTCCGTCCCCGCCGCCGACCGTCTCCGCGCCGACCTCCTGCGCGTCCTGGACGGCACCCTCGACGTCCCCGCCCGTCTCGCCGAGCGGGAGCAGGCGTACCGCCCCCGCCGCGGCACCCCCGCCCCGCCGCCCCGCGTGACCGTCGCCCCCGGCAGCTCCCGGCTCGCCACCGTCATCGAGGTGCGCGCCCAGGACGCCCCCGGCTTGCTGCACCGCATCGCCCGCGCCCTGGAGGCGGCCGGCGTGCGGGTGCGCGGCGCGTACGTCAGCACCCTCGGCGCCAACGCCGTCGACGCCTTCTACGTCACCGACCCCGCCGGCCGCCCGCTCGCCCCTCGCGACGCCGACGAGCTGGCCGGGAGGCTCCAGGCCGCGCTGGTCTGAGGCGGTCCGCCGCGCACCGCCGGTCCGCACGCGCCGCCGGGCGGATACCCTGGAGAGCCGACATCGCCTCACCACCCGAGCCAAGGAATCGCGAACACCGTGTTCGATACGCTCTCCGACCGCCTCGCAGCGACTTTCAAGAACCTCCGGGGCAAAGGCCGCCTGTCCGAGGCGGACATCGACGCCACCGCGCGGGAGATCCGCGTCGCCCTGCTGGAGGCGGATGTCGCGCTGCCCGTCGTACGGGCCTTCATCAAGCAGGTCAAGGAGCGCGCGCTCGGCGCGGAGGTCTCCCAGGCGCTCAACCCCGCCCAGCAGGTCATCAAGATCGTCAACGACGAGCTCGTCGGCATCCTCGGCGGCGAGACCCGCAGGCTCCGGTTCGCCAAGACCCCGCCGACCGTGATCATGCTCGCGGGTCTGCAGGGCGCGGGCAAGACGACCCTGGCGGGCAAGCTCGGCAAGTGGCTGGCGGGTCAGGGCCACACGCCCATGCTCGTCGCCGCCGACCTCCAGCGCCCCAACGCCGTCAACCAGTTGCAGATCGTCGGCGAGCGCGCGTCCGTCGCCGTCTTCGCCCCCGAGCCGGGCAACGGCGTCGGCGATCCGGTCCGGGTCGCCAAGGACTCGATCGCCCACGCCCGTGACAAGCAGTACGACGTGGTGATCGTCGACACCGCGGGCCGCCTCGGTGTCGACGCCGAGATGATGCAGCAGGCCGCCGACATCCGGGACGCGGTCGGCCCCGACGAGATCCTCTTCGTCGTCGACGCGATGATCGGCCAGGACGCCGTCAGCACCGCGGAGGCGTTCCGCGACGGCGTCGGCTTCGACGGCGTCGTGCTCTCCAAGCTCGACGGCGACGCCCGCGGCGGCGCCGCGCTGTCGATCGCGCAGATCACCGGCAAGCAGATCATGTTCGCCTCGAACGGCGAGAAGCTGGACGACTTCGACGCGTTCCACCCGGACCGCATGGCGTCCCGCATCCTCGGCATGGGCGACATGCTGTCGCTGATCGAGAAGGCGGAGCAGACCTTCAGCCAGCAAGAGGCCGAGGCGATGGCGGCCAAGCTGGCGAAGGGGCCGAAGGAGTTCACGCTCGACGACTTCCTGGCGCAGATGGAGCAGGTCCGCAAGATGGGCTCCATCTCCAAGCTGCTCGGCATGATGCCCGGCATGGGCCAGATGAAGGAGCAGATCAACAACCTCGACGAGCGGGACGTGGACCGTACCGCGGCGATCATCAAGTCGATGACGCCGGGCGAGCGCCACGACCCGATGATCATCAACGGCTCCCGCCGGGCCCGTATCGCGCGCGGCTCCGGCGTCGAGGTCAGCGCGGTCAAGAACCTGGTGGAGCGGTTCTTCGAGGCGCGCAAGATGATGTCGCGGATGGCCCAGGGCGGCGGCATGCCGGGGATGCCCGGCATGCCCGGGATGCCGGGCGCGGCCGGCGGCAAGCGCAAGGGCAAGCAGCAGAAGAAGGCCAAGGGGCGCCAGCGCAGCGGCAATCCGATGAAGCGCAAGGCCGACGAGCAGGCCGCGGCCGAGCGCCGCGCCGCCGCGGGCAGCCCGTTCGGCGGTGGCGGCGCGGGTCAGTCCCCGCAGGACTTCGAGCTGCCGGAGGAGTTCAAGAAGCTGCTTTGACGGCAGCGCCCGGCGGGCCGCCGGCGGCCTCGTAAAACCCGTACCTGCGGCCCGCGGGCAAGCTCTACGATCTGCGCCATGGCAAAGACACCCGTACTCACTCCCCAGGCGGACGACTTCCCGCGCTGGTACCAGGACCTCATCACCAAGGCCGAACTGGCCGACAACGGTCCGGTGCGCGGCACGATGGTCATCCGACCGTACGGGTACGGGCTGTGGGAGCGCACGCAGCGGGAGATGGACGACCGGATCAAGGCGGTGGGCGCGCAGAACGCGTACTTCCCGCTCTTCATCCCCGAGTCCTACCTGGCCCGGGAGGCCGACCACGTTGAGGGCTTCGCGCCCGAGCTGGCCGTCGTCACCCACGGCGGCGGCAAGGAGCTGCCGGAGCCGGTCGTGGTCCGGCCCACCTCCGAGACGATCGTCAACGACTACTTCGCCAAGTGGGTGCAGAGCCACCGCGACCTGCCGCTGCTGATCAACCAGTGGGCCAACGTGGTGCGCTGGGAGCTGCGCCCGCGCATGTTCCTGCGGACGACGGAGTTCCTCTGGCAGGAGGGGCACACCGCCCACGCCAGGTACGAGGACGCGCGGGACTTCGCGGCCCGTATCCAGCGCGACGTGTACGCCGACTTCATGGTGAACGTGCTGGCGGTCGACGTGGTCCCGGGCCGCAAGACCGCCGCCGAGCGGTTCGCCGGCGCCCTCAACACCCTCACGCTCGAAGCGATGATGCGCGATGGCAAAGCGCTGCAGATGGGCACCAGCCACGAACTGGGCCAGAACTTCGCCAAGGCGTTCGGCACCCGGTACCTGACCGCGGACGGCACCCGCGAGCACGTGTGGCAGACCTCCTGGGGCTCCACGACCCGCATGGTCGGCGGCATGATCATGGTGCACGGCGACGACGACGGGCTGCGCGTCCCGCCGCGGCTGGCGTCCGTGCAGGCCGTGGTGGTGGCGGTGAAGGGCGACGAGGCCGTGCTCGCCAGGGTGCGCGAGGCCGGCGACCGGCTGGCCGCCGCCGGCGTACGGGTCCGGGTCGACGACCGCGCCGACGTCCCCTTCGGGCGGCGGGCCGTGGACTGGGAGCTGAAGGGTGTGCCCGTACGGATCGAGATCGGCCCGCGCGACCTGGCCGCGGGCACGGCGACGCTCGTGCGGCGCGTACCCGGCACCAAGGAGCCGGTGGCGCTCGACGCCCTGCTGGACGAGCGGGCCGGCATGCTGCCGCTGATCCTCGAAGAGGATCAGGAACGGTTGCTGGCCGAGTCACGTCGAATGCGTGAGGAGCGGACGGCAGACGTGCGCACGGTCGCTGAGGCGGCCGAGGCCGCGGCGGCCGGCGGCTGGGCCCGTATCCCGTGGGCGGACCTCGGCCCCGAGGGCGAGGCCGAGCTGGCGGAGCAGGCCGTGTCGGTGCGCTGCCTGGTCGCGGCGGACGGGTCGGTGCCGGGGGCGGATGACGAGCCCGGTACGCTCGCCGTCGTCGCCCGGGCGTACTGATCGCCGGGGCGGGTGCCGGCGGCGTGGACGGACGGTGCGAAGGGTGCATGACGGTGCACATACGGTCACGTACAACTTTGTTGTGACCTGCTCACTTAAGTGGCAGACCTCCGCAGATCAGCACAGGCGCCCCCTCCCAACCGCATCATTGTGAACTGACGGGTAGGAGCAAATTATTTGGGATGCCGGGAATCGGAACACCGAAGGCCTCCCGCTCGTTAGTCCCGACGTGAGCACGACACCACTTGTACTTGCCGCAGAGCTGGCAGCCGCGTGGGCCGAGATTCAGCGGAACCACCCGGAGCTGCCGGATCTCGCCGCGCCGGAATCACTGATCGGGGAGTCCTCGTCCGCCTGCGGGGCGGAGCTTTCCTTCGAGCGACTCCTGCACGAAGCCGTTCACGGCATCGCCGCAGCCCGCGGGGTCAGAGACACCTCCCGGGCCGGCCGCTACCACAACAGACGTTTCCTTGCCATCGCCGAGGAGCTGGGCCTCGACCACCCCGACGAGCCGCACCCCAGCAGCGGGTTCTCCCTGGTCACCCTCACCCCGGCCGCCAAGAAGCGCTATCGCGCGGCCGGCGAGCGCCTGCGCAAGGCGCTGCGGGCCCATGACGCGGCCACCGCCGCCGACAGCCCGCGCAGCTTCCGCGGTCCCGCGGCCCGGCACGGGTCGTCGGGCGGCGGCGTGCGGGTGAAGGCCGTGTGCGACTGCGGGCGGAACGTCCGCGTCGTGCCGTCGGTCCTGGCCCAGGCCCCGATCGTCTGCGGCGGCTGCGGCAAGCCGTTCCGCATCCCGGAGCCCGCCGCTGCGGCCTGACCCGGCCGCCGGACTCCCGATCTCCTGACCCCGATCCGTCCGTGCGCCGGCCACCGCCGCCCCGCCGGCCGGATCGCGGAGTCGGCCGCCTGAAGCGGCGTGAGCCGCCCCATACGGATACGCCGCGCAGCCGCCCGGTCCGGCCGCCCCCGCGGGCGCCGGCGGGCGGCGCGGAGGCGTGCGACCGCGCGGGCCGGGGCGTCGGGGCCGTGTGGCACAATGGTGAGCTGAACTCGACAGCCGCACAGGAACCCTCTCTCCTCCGGCTGGCGCGTCCATCGGGCGCCTGGGCACTGCAACCCCACGCAGCACCTCGGTGGCCCAATCACGTCAACTTCAGGAGACACCACTCCCGTGGCAGTCAAGATCAAGCTGAAGCGCCTGGGCAAGATCCGGTCGCCGCACTACCGCATCGTCGTCGCCGACTCGCGTACCCGCCGTGACGGCCGGGCCATCGAGGAGATCGGGCTGTACCACCCGGTCCAGAACCCCTCGCGCATCGAGGTCGACTCCGAGCGGGCACAGTACTGGCTGGGTGTCGGCGCGCAGCCGACCGAGCCGGTCCTCGCCATCCTCAAGGTCACCGGCGACTGGCAGAAGTTCAAGGGCCTGCCGGCGCCCGAGCCGATGAAGGTCCCCGAGCCGAAGGCCGACAAGCGGGCCCTCTTCGAGGCCGCCGCCAAGGACGCCGCCGACGAGCCCAAGGGCGAGGCGGTGACCCCCAAGGCGAAGAAGGCCGAGAAGAGCGACAAGGCCGAGAAGAAGGCCGAGAAGAAGGCCGACACCGAGTCCGGTGAGGCCCCGGCCGAGGCCGCCGGGGCCTGACGATGCTCGAAGAAGCCCTCGAGCACCTGGTGAAGGGCATCGTCGACAACCCCGACGAGGTCGAGGTCAGTTCTCGCAACCTGCGCCGCGGGCGGGTGCTGGAGGTCCGGGTGCACCCCGAGGACCTCGGCAAGGTCATCGGCCGCAACGGCCGCACGGCCCGCTCCCTGCGCACCGTCGTCGGCGCGCTCGGCGGCCGGGGCATCCGCGTCGACCTCGTCGACGTGGACCAGGTCCGCTGACCGCCGTCGCGCGGACGGACGGAGCAGTCGTCACCGGCACGGGCCGGGGAGGCCGGCAGGCGCCCCGGCCCGTCGCCGTACGCCGGCGGCGGGCCGTCCCGTACGGCCGGCAGGGCCCGGCGCGTACCGGGTGACGGCCGAGGACGTACGAACAGGAAGGCACCCGTGCAACTGGTAGTCGCGCGGATCGGCCGCGCCCACGGGATCAAGGGCGAGGTCACCGTCGAGGTACGCACCGACGAGCCCGAGCGGCGGCTCGCCCCCGGCGCCGTCCTGACCACAGAACCGGCCGCCGCCGGGCCGCTGACCATCGCCACCGGGCGGGTGCACAGCGGGCGGCTGCTGCTGCGCTTCGAAGGCGTCACCGACCGCACCGCCGCCGAGGCCCTGCGCAACACCCTCCTCGTCGCCGACGTGGACCCCGAGGCCACCCCGGAGGACCCCGAGGAGTTCTACGACCACCAGCTCGCCGACCTCGACGTCGTCCTGCGCGACGGCACCCCCGTGGGCCGCATCGCCGAGGTGGCGCACCTGCCGTACCAGGACCTGCTGGTCGTCGCCCGCCCGGAGGGCGGCGAGGTGCTGATCCCGTTCGTCACCGAGATCGTCCCCGAGATCGACCTCGACGCACAGCGCGTCGTCGTCGAGCCCCCGCCCGGCCTGCTGGACACGGCCGTCACCGGCACCGGCACCGGCACCGGCGACGGCGACGGCGACGGGGACCGGGACAGCGGGGGAGGGGGCGCCGCGTGAGGATCGACGTCGTCTCGATCTTCCCCGCGTACCTGGAGCCGCTGCGGCTCTCGCTCCTCGGCAAGGCCATCGAGCGCGGCGTGCTCGACGTGCGCGTCCACGACCTGCGGCAGTGGGCGTTCGACCGGCACAGCACCGTGGACGACACCCCCTACGGCGGCGGCCCCGGCATGGTCATGAAACCCGAGCCGTGGGGCGCGGCCCTCGACGCCGTCGCCGGCTCCGGGCCCGGCGACCCCGTGCTCGTCGTCCCCACCCCCAGCGGCCGGCCCTTCACCCAGGAACTGGCCGTGGAACTGGCCGCCGAGCCCTGGCTGGTCTTCGCCCCCGCCCGGTACGAGGGCATCGACCGCCGCCTCGTCGAGGAGTACGCCGGCCGCTACCGGCTGCACGAGGTGTCCATCGGCGACTACGTCCTCGCCGGCGGCGAGGCCCCCGTCCTCGTCATCGCCGAAGCCGTCGTACGCCTCCTGCCCGGCGTCCTCGGCAACGCCGCCTCCCACCAGGACGACTCCTTCGCCCCCGGCGCCATGGCCGACCTCCTCGAAGGCCCCGCCTACACCAAGCCCCCCGACTGGCGCGGCCGGCCCGTACCCGACGTCCTGCTCAGCGGCGACCACGGCCGCATCGCCCGCTGGCGCCGCGACCAGGCGCTGCGCCGCACCGCCGAGATCCGCCCCGACCTGATCGAACGGGCCGAGCCCGGCGCGTACGACAAGCACGACAGGGCGCTGCTCGCCTCCCTCGGCTGGACCGAGGGGCCCGACGGACGATTTTGGCGTACAGGCGACGACGTGGAAGAATAGGCGGCTGCTGCCTGCCGTCCGACGCGGCGCCCCTGCCACAGGGGGACACGACGCCCGTACGACGCTGCAGCATCCTCTGTCCCACTTCGGACTCTTGTCGATGACCTGTGGCATCGGCGAAGAAAGCAGACGGTCATGAACCTTCTCGAAAGCGTCGACGCAGCCTCCCTGCGCGACGACATCCCGCCCTTCCGGCCCGGTGACACGGTCAACGTGCACGTGCGCGTCATCGAGGGCAACCGCTCCCGTGTCCAGCAGTTCAAGGGTGTCGTCATCCGCCGGCAGGGCGCCGGGGTCCGCGAGTCCTTCACGGTCCGCAAGGTCAGCTTCGGCGTCGGCGTCGAGCGCACCTTCCCCGTACACACCCCGGTCGTCGAGAAGATCGAGCTCGTGACCCGCGGCCAGGTCCGCCGCGCCAAGCTGTACTACCTGCGCGACCTCCGCGGCAAGGCCGCGAAGATCAAGGAGAAGCGCGAGAGCTGACGCGGCCGGTCCACGCGGGCGAACCGCCATATTAGGCTTCGCTGCGATGGACACTGAGCTGCGGCCCGAGGAGCGCGACGACTCCTCCTCCCCGGAGTCCGGGCGGGAGGAGACATCGCGCTCCTCTTTCGTACGTCTGCTGCGCTGGGCCCTTGTGCTCGCAGCCCTCCTCACCGTCACCGGGCTGCTCGTCAGCGCCTTCATCGTCCAGCCGTTCCTGGTGCCGAGCAGTTCCATGGAGCCGGTTCTCCAGCCCGGCGACCGGGTATTGGTCAACAAGCTCGCTTACGCGTTCGGGGACGAACCGAAGCGCGGGGACGTTGTCGTCTTCGACGGCTCCGGAACCTTCGCCGCCGCGGACGGCGGCGGCGGGGGACCGGTGCCGGGGCTGCTGCGCAAGGCCGGCGCGGCTGCCGGACTTGCGGAGGCCGACGGCACCGACTACGTCAAGCGCGTCATCGGTGTCGGCGGCGACCGGGTGACCTGCTGTGACGCACGGGGGAGGGTGACGGTGAACGGAAAGCCGCTCGACGAGCGGGAGTACCTGTATCCCGGCGACGCCCCGTCGGTGATCGACTTCGACATCGTCGTGCCGGAGGGGCGGCTGTGGGTCATGGGCGACCACCGCAGCGACTCCCGCGACTCCCGGGACCACCTCGGGTCGCCGGGCGGCGGCACGATCGCGGTGGACAAGGTCATCGGCAGAGCGGACTGGCGGGGGTGGCCGCCGGACCGCATCGGCTCGCTGGGGCGGCCCGGATATGGGGGGTAGCCACGCGCGGCACGCGGGCGGCGGTCAGGAGGACCGGCGCGGCGCGGGGGGCGGGCGGGGGCGCCGTGATCCGTACGGGGGCGGTGGCGGGCAGGGCCCGTACGGACCGGGAGGCGGGGGGCAGGGCGCGTACGGACCGGGAAGCGTCGGCCGGGGCGCGTACGGACCGGGAAGCGTTGACCAGGGCGCGTACGGACCGGGAGGCGGGGGCCAGGCGTCGTATGAGCCGGGAGGTGCGGGCGGCGACGGTCCGTATGAGCCGGACGGCGGGCGCGGGCCGGAAGGCGCGCGCACGCGCGGCGGTGAGCCGGGGCCGCGGATCGGCGGGCGCGCGGAGCGCCGCAAGGCGGCCAAGCGGGCGCGGCGGCGCAGGACCCGTTCGCGGATAAAGGAGATCCCGCTCATCATCGGCGCGGCCATGCTGATCGCGCTGGGCGTCAAGACGTTCCTGGTGCAGGCGTTCGTCATCCCCTCCGGATCCATGGAGCAGACCATCCGGATCGGCGACCGGGTCGTCGTGGACAAGCTCACGCCCTGGTTCGGCTCGAAGCCGGAGCGCGGCGACATCGTCGTCTTCAAGGACCCCGGCGGCTGGCTCAAGAACCAGGAGGAGGACCGGCTCGACGACCCGGTGGGCATCGCGCAGGCCAAGGACGTGCTGACGTTCATCGGGCTGCTGCCCTCGGAGCACGAGCAGGACCTCATCAAGCGGGTCGTGGCGCTCGGCGGCGACCGGGTGGTCTGCTGCGACGACTCCGGGCAGGTCACGGTCAACGGCAGGGCGCTGGTGGAGCCGTACCTGCACCCGGGCGACAAGCCGTCGCGGGACACCTTCGACGTCACCGTGCCGGACGGCCGGATCTTCGTCATGGGCGACCACCGCTCCAACTCCGCGGACTCGCGGTACCACCTGAAGGGCCCGTACCACGGCACGATCGACGAGGACGACGTGGTCGGCAGGGCCATAGGCATCGCCTGGCCGCTCGGCCACTGGGACAAATTCGACTCACCGGACACCTACGCCTCGGTTCCGGAGTCGGACGCGCAGGCGAATAAGGTGTCCTCGAAAGAAGTGGGCCGAATGGAGCCCCTCCCGACTCCTGCGGAACTCTCGCTCGTTATGGGAGTGGTGGGCCTGCACCTGACCAGGGGCAGGCAGCGGCAAGGTGAGGAGTGGATGTGGGGGACGTGGCAGTCAGCGCCCGGTCCGGTCACGACGGTCCCGAAGACCGGAATGGTCAGGGGGGGCGTACGCAGAAGGCGGCTGACGGCCCTCCTGGCAGCCCTCCGGAGCAGGCGGCCGACGGTCCGGCCACGGTCCCCGGGGACGACGCCCACCGGCCCTCACTCGCCCAAGGCGACGTCCCGCAGGACGCTGCGCCGGGTGCGCCCGGTGCTCCCGGCGGCCCTGCGGCGACGGAAGCGGGAGCGATGAGCGACGGCGGCGGCGACGGTACGGACGGCGGCACCGGAAGCGGCGACAGCGGCGACAGCGGCAAGGACGCGGACGGCTCCGGCACGGACGGCGCCCGACAGAAGAAGCAGCGTTCCTTCTGGAAGGAGCTGCCGATCCTCATCCTGGTCGCGCTGGGGCTCGCGCTGCTCATCAAGACCTTCCTGGTCCAGGCGTTCTCCATCCCCTCCAACTCCATGCAGAACACGCTGCAGGTCGGCGACCGCGTGCTGGTGGACAAGCTCACGCCCTGGTTCGGTGCCGAGCCGGAGCGCGGCGAGGTCATCGTCTTCGAAGACCCGGGCGGCTGGCTGAACGAGGCGCCGCCGTCGGACTCCGGGCCCGTACTCGAAGCCATCCAGACGGGCCTGAGCTTCATCGGCCTCATGCCCTCGGCGGAGGAGCAGGACCTCATCAAGCGCGTCATCGCGGTCGGCGGCGACACGGTGGAGTGCAAGGGCGTCGGCCCGGTGAAGGTCAACGGCAAGGCGCTGGACGAGACGTCGTACATCTTCCCCGGTGACACCCCCTGCGAGGACAACGACTTCGGGCCGGTGAAGGTGCCGGAGGGCAAGCTGTGGGTGATGGGCGACCACCGGCAGGACTCGCTCGACTCCCGTTACCACCAGAAGTCGCCGGGCAAGGGCTTCGTCGACGAGGACCTGGTCGTCGGGCGGGCCATCGCGCGGGCCTGGCCGCTGGACCGCTGGGGCACGCTGCCGGTGCCCGGCACCTTCGACCAGCCCGGGCTGAACGCCGCCGCGGGGGCGGCGCCGGCGGCGCTGGGGCTGGCGGGGGCGGTGCCGCTGGTGCTGTGGCGGCGGCGCCGGCTGATCCGCAAGGCGGACCTGAACGACTGAGGCGCGGGGCCGGGTCTGGCCGGACTGGGTCCGGCTGGGTCTGGTCTGGCTGGGTCTGGTCTGGCCGCCGGGTCTGGCCTGGTGCCGGGGCTGGCCGCCTGGCGCCGTATTCGCGGGGGGTGCAGGGGCGCAGGGGCCGTCCGGGTGACGTGATCGTCGGGGCGGCTGTGCCGTCCGTGGCGTACGCGACCTTCCTGGCCTGCGTTTTCGCCTTCATGGGCCGGGTTAGCGGCGTGACAGGGCGTCGCTGGCAACGGAAGATCACCGAGCGGGCTGACTGCCTCCCGGACCTCTGGGTAGTGTGCGGCCATGAGCAGCAGCGGAGCCGGTCGCCGGGGGAAGGTGCTGTCGGGCCTGGCCGTGGCCGTCGGGTGCGTGCTGTTCCTCGGCGGCTTCACCTGGGGCGCCGTGGCGTACGCGCCGTACACCGTGCCGACGTTCTCCATGGAGCCCACCGTCGCCGCCGGCGACCGGGTGCTGGCCGAGCGGATCTCGGGCGACGAGGTGCGCCGCGGCGACATCGTGGTCTTCGAGGACGCGGTGTGGGGTGACCAGCCGATGGTCAAGCGGGTCGTCGCGGTCGGCGGGGACACGGTCGGCTGCTGCGACGGACAGGGGCGGCTGACGGTCGACGGCACGCCGGTCGCGGAGCCGTACGTCACGGACAGTGAGCGGGCGGCACAGCAGGACTTTCCCGCGACCACCGTGCCGGAGGGGATGATCTTCCTGCTCGGCGACCACCGCCTCGCCTCCGTCGACTCCCGGAGCCATCTGGCCGAGCCCGGCGGCGGCGCCATACCCCGCGACGCCGTCACGGGCCGGGTCGACGCCACGGCGTGGCCGCTCGGCAGCGCGGGCATGGTGGATCGCCCGGACGGCTTCGCGGCGCTGCCCGGCGGGATCTCCGGGCCGGGGCCGCTGCGGATGCTGCTGTTCGCGGTCGTCACCGGGGCGGCGCTGATCCTGGGCGGCGCTGCCTACGGGCCGGTTTCCGGCTATGCCCGGGCCCGTCGCGCCCGGGCGACGCACAATGGGGTCACGCACAGGCGGAAGGGGAACGTGCCATGAGCGCCGAGGACCTCGAGAAGTACGAGACCGAGATGGAGCTGAAGCTCTACCGGGAGTACCGCGACGTCGTCGGCTTGTTCAAATACGTGATCGAAACCGAGCGGCGTTTCTACCTCACCAACGACTACGAGATGCAGGTCCACTCCGTCCAGGGCGAGGTGTTCTTCGAGGTGTCCATGGCGGACGCCTGGGTCTGGGACATGTACCGCCCGGCCCGCTTCGTCAAGCAGGTGCGGGTGCTCACGTTCAAGGACGTGAACATCGAGGAGCTGAGCAAGTCCGACTTGGAGCTGCCCTCCGACGACCTCGGCTGAATCCCCTCCGCCCTCACCCTCCTGGGTGAGGGAGTTGTCCACAACCCGTCGGTTATCCACCAAGATCAACAAGTTCTCCCGCGGCACGGCACAGTCGGACGCGGGAGGTGGTGCCGGATGCCGAAGCAACGGCAGGCGCTCGGACAGTACGGGGAACGGATCGCGGAGCGGCGGCTCGCCGAGGCGGGAATGACCGTCCTGGCGCGGAACTGGAGGTGCCGCGACGGCGAGATCGACATCGTCGCGCTCGACGGCGAAGCCCTCGTCGTCTGCGAGGTCAAGACCAGACGGGCAGGCGGCTGGGAGCATCCGATGGCCGGCGTCCCGCCGGCCAAGGCCGACCGGCTGCGGCGGCTCGCCGAAGCCTGGATCCTGCGGCACGGCGGCGCCCCGCCGGGCGGCGTGCGGATCGACGTCGTCGGCGTGGTGCTGCCCGAGCGCGGCGCTCCCGTCGTCCAGCACGTACGGGGGGCCGCCTGATGGCCTTCGCCCGGACATGCTCGGTCGCCCTCGTCGGCGTGGAAGGCGTCGTCGTCGAGATCCAGGCCGGCCTGGAGCCCGGTGTCGCCACGTTCACGCTGGTCGGGCTGCCCGACAAGAGCCTGACGGAAAGCCGCGACCGCGTGCGCGCGGCCGTCGTCAACTCCGGCGTCGACTGGCCGCAGAAGAAACTCACCGTCGGCCTCAGCCCCGCCGCCGTACCCAAGTCCGGCAGCGGATTCGACCTCGGCATCGCCTGCGCCACCCTCGGCGCCGCCGGCCGCATCGCGCCCGACGCCCTCGCCGGGCTCGTCATGGTCGGCGAGCTGAGCCTCGACGGCCGCGTCCGGCCCGTGCCCGGCGTGCTGCCCGCCGTGCTCGCCGCCGCGGACGCCGGCTGCCGCCAGGTCGTCGTACCCGAAGCCGCCGCGGGCGAGGCCACCCTCGTGCCCGACGTCTCCGTCCTCGGCGTGCGCAGCCTGCGCCAGCTCATCGCCATCCTCAACGACGAGCCGCCCCCCGACGAGCCCGCGGACCCCGACACCGACCCGGCCGTCCCCTCGGCCCGCCTCGCCGTGCCCGGAGCCGGCTGGTGCACCCCGGCGGCCGTCGGGCCCGGCGCGTACCGGCCCGACCTCGCCGACGTCGCAGGACAGCACCGCGCCCGCTTCGCCCTCGAAGTCGCCGCCGCGGGCGGCCACCACCTCTACTTGAAGGGACCGCCAGGAGCAGGCAAAACGATGCTCGCCGAACGGCTGCCCGGGCTGCTGCCGCCCCTGACCGAGACCGAGGCGCTCGAAGTGACCGCCATCCACTCGGTGGCCGGCACCCTGCCCACCGGCCAGCCCCTCGTCGGCGACGCCCCCTACGCGGCCCCGCACCACTCCGCGACCCTGCCCGCCCTCATCGGCGGCGGCAACGCCCTGCCCAAGCCGGGCGCGGTCTCCCTGGCCCACCGAGGGGTGCTGTTTCTCGACGAAGCCCCCGAATTCAGCGGCCGGATCCTGGACGCCCTCAGACAGCCGCTGGAGTCCGGGCACGTCGTGGTGGCCCGGTCGGCGGGCGTCATCCAGTTCCCCGCCCGCTTCCTCATGGTCCTCGCCGCCAACCCCTGTCCCTGCGGCCGCTTCGCCCGCCAGGAAGGCGGCTGCGAATGCGCCCCCACGGCCATCCGGCGCTACCAGGGCCGGCTCACCGGCCCGCTCCTCGACCGCGTCGACCTCCGGGTCAGCGTAGACGCCGTCAGCCGCGCCGAACTCGCGGACGCCGGCGAACGCGCCGAGCCCACCGCCGACGTCGCCGCCCGGGTGCGGGCCGCCCGCGACCGCGCCGCCGCGCGCTACGCCGGCACCGCCTGGCGCACCAACGGCGAAGTCCCCGGCCACGAGCTGCGCCGCAACTGGCACCCCGCACCCGGCGTCCTCGCCCCGGCCGAACGCGACTTGGAGCGCGGCCTGCTGACCGCCCGCGGCCTCGACCGGGTCCTGCGCGTCGCCTGGACCATCGCCGACCTCGCGGGCCACGACCGCCCCGGGGCCGAGGACGTGGCGGCGGCCCTGGAACTCCGCACCGGGGTGCCCCGCGGGGCCCGTACCCCCGCGATGAGGGAGCCCGTGGCATGAACGTGACCCCCAAGCCCGCGTGGAAGCCGCGGAGCGGACTGCCGAGCGCGCCGGGGAGCGGGGCGGCGCCCGGGCCGCCGCCGGGACCGCCGGCCGGGCCGGGCGGTCCGGTCGCGGGACCGGCGCCGGGAGCGATGCGGAACCCGGCGGCATGGCCGGGGCACGGCGCCGACCACGGCGTCCCGCCGGAGGGCCGCAGCCCGCGGAGGATGCCGGCGCCACCGGCACCTCCTGCCGCCACCGGGGACCGGGACGCCGAGCGGCTGGCGCGGGTGGCGCTGACCCGGCTCGTCGAGCCGGGGGACGAGGCCGCCGGACGGTGGCTGCGTACGCACGGGGCCGTGACACTCCTGAGCTGGGTGACCGGCGACGCCCCGCCGCCCTCACCGCAGGCTAAGACCCGGCTGGCCCGGTACCGGCGCCGGCTCGGCGGACCCGACGCCCGGCAGGACCTCGCCGCCGCCGAGGCCGTCGGGGCGCGGTTCGTCTGCCCGGGAGACCCCGAGTGGCCCCGGCAGCTCGACGACCTCGCCGCCGCCCGGCCCCTCGGCCTCTGGGTCCGGGGCCGCGCCGACCTGCGGCTGTGGGCGCTGAAGTCGGTCGCCGTCGTCGGCGCCCGCGCCTGCACCGAATACGGCGCGCACGTCGCCGGCACCCTCGCCGGCGGTCTCGCCCACGCCGGCTGGGCCGTCGTCTCCGGCTGCGCCTACGGCATCGACGCCGCCGCGCACCGCGGCGCACTCGCCGCCACTGGAGCCACCGTCGGCGTGCTGGCCTGCGGCGTCGACCGGGTCTACCCGCCCGGCCACACCGAGCTCCTCGGCCGCGTCGCCGAGCAGGGCCTGATCGTCGCGGAGCTCGCCCCCGGCGACCACCCCACCCGCTCGCGGTTCCTCCTGCGCAACCGCGTCATGGCCGCCCTCACCCGCGGCACCGTCGTCGTCGAAGCCGAGCGCCGCAGCGGCTCCCTCGTCACCGCTCGCTGGGCGCAGCGCCTCGGCCGTCCGAGCATGGCCATCCCGGGTCCGGTGACTTCAGGGCTCTCCGCAGGGGTGCACGAGCTGCTGCGCGGTGAGGCGGAGCTCGTCACCGATGCCGCCGAGGTCGTCGAGCTGGTCGGCCGGATCGGCGCGGACCTCGCCCCGGCCCGCCGCGGCCCCGTCGTACCACGCGATCTGCTCCCGCCCGCCGCCGCACGGGTGCTCGAAGCCGTCCCCGGCCGGGGCAGCGCCCGGCCGGAACAGATCGCACAAGAGACGGGTACGGAGCGCGACGAAGCCTTGGGCAGGCTTCATGAGCTGCAGTCCCTCGGCTTCGTCGCCCGTGACGGCGCCGGCTGGCGGCTGGCCCCGCGCTCCAGTGAGCACCCCAAAAGGTGACGAGCCGTTCCTTGACCTGGGACGTTCGGGTGAAAGGGTGGGAGAGATGCAAACCGACCCCCACCCGGTGCCGCAGCAGCCGTCCCCCCGCTGTGACCTCCCGATAACCCGCAGGTGCGGTGAGCGGAACGAACCTGCGTACTCATGAAGAGCCGTCAGTCGCAGAATGCGACGGTACGGTCACGCTACGCTCGCGGAACGTTCCCGCACTCCTCACCGCTTTACCCTTCCCGTCCCGTTCCCTCCCCCTACCCCCCCTCACTCCCCTCAGCCCCACCCGAACCCAGGCCCCCACCAGAACGGTTCAAGGCGACGACGCATGCCCCAGCACATCTCCGGGTCCGACCGTGCCGCACCACGCACAGCACCCTCCTCGGTGGACGAGCTGTGGCGGTCGTACAAGGAGACGCGTGACGGCCGGCTGCGCGAGCAGCTCATCCTGCACTACTCACCCCTGGTGAAGTACGTCGCCGGGCGCGTCAGCGTCGGCCTCCCGTCCAATGTGGAACAGGCCGACTTCGTCTCCTCCGGAGTCTTCGGGCTCATCGACGCCATCGAGAAGTTCGACCCCGAGCGCGCCATTAAGTTCGAGACATACGCCATCACCCGCATCCGCGGCGCGATGATCGACGAACTCAGGGCGCTGGACTGGATCCCCCGCTCCGTACGGCAGAAGGCCCGCGCCGTCGAACGCGCCTACGCCACCCTCGAAGCCGCCCTCCGCCGCACCCCCTCGGAAGCCGAGGTCGCCGCCGAGATGGGCATCCAACTGGAAGAGCTGCACGGGGTTTTCAGCCAGCTTTCCCTGGCCAACGTCGTCGCCCTCGAAGAACTGCTGCACGTCAGCTCCGACAACGGCGACCGCCTCAGCCTCATGGACACCCTCGAGGACACCGCCGCCGACAACCCCGTCGAGGTCGCCGAGGACCGCGAGCTGCGCCGGCTGCTCGCCCGCGCCGTGAACACCCTGCCCGACCGGGAGAAGACCGTGGTCACCCTCTACTACTACGAGGGCCTCACGCTCGCCGAGATCGGCCAGGTGCTCGGCGTCACCGAGAGCAGGGTCAGCCAGATCCACACCAAGTCCGTCCTGCAGTTGCGCGCGAAGCTGGCCGACTCCAGCGGCTGAAGGACATCCACGGTCTAAAGTTGGACCGTGCCGAAGATTCGAGCAGCCTCCGTGGCCGAGCACCGGACCATGCAGCACAGCGCGCTGCTCGACGCCGCGCGCGAACTCCTCGGCGAAGGCGGCACCGAAGCCCTGAACTTCACCGCGCTCGCCGAGCGCACCGGTCTCGCGCGCTCGTCGGTGTACGAGTACTTCCGCAGCCGGGCCGCCGTGGTCGAGGAGCTGTGCGCCGTCGACTTCCCGCGCTGGGCGGCGGAGGTGGAGACCGCCATGGAGTGCGCCGACACCCCCGAGGCGAAGGTCGAGGCGTACGTACGCACGCAGCTTGCGCTGGTCGGCGACCGCCGCCACCGGGCCGTCGTCGCCATCTCCGCCGGCGAACTGGACGCCGGCGCCCGGGAGAAGATCCGCGCCGCGCACGGCGGGCTCGTCACGATGGTCGTCAAGGCCCTCGCGGACCTCGGCCACGACCAGCCCCGCCTCGCCGCCGCCCTGCTGCAGGGTGTCGTCGACGCAGCCGTCCGCCGCACCGAACTCGGCATCGAAGCCCCGCAGACCGTCGCCGACACAGCCGTCGCCGCAGCCCTCCACGGCATGGCGGACTGACGCGCCGCCCGGCCCTTTGTGCCCGCCGGGGAGCTGCGCCGTCAGTCGCCGCCCGCCGGCGGCGGGACGCCGAACACCGGCAGCAGACGGGCATGGCCCGCCGTGAGCAGCCGGGGCGGCAGCAGCGACAGCGGATCGAGATAGGACGGACCGCGGCGCAGCCCCCAGTGCAGGCACGCCACCGCGCAGTGGTACGCGCCGCCCTGCAGATACCCCACGACCTGCCCCGCCTCGACCCGCTCCCCCTCGCGCACCGCGGGCAGCACCGGCTCGTACGTCGTGCGCAGCGGCGGGCGGCCGGTGCCCGGATGGTCGACTGCCAGCACCCCGCGCCCCGCCACCCGGCCCGCGAACGACACGCGGCCGCCCGCCGCGGCCCGCACCGGCTGCCCCGCCCCGGCCCGCAGGTCGACCCCCCGATGCCCCGGCCCGTACGGCGAACTCGGCGGCTCGAAACCCCGCTCCACCACGGGCCGCCCCCGCGCACCCCCGGCCACGGGCCACGCCACTCCGCCCACGCCGGCAACCCCGCTCTCCTGCACCGCCCCGGCCCGGCCGCCCCCGGCCACCGGCCGCCCGCCGGACACCGCCGCGCCGGCCAGCGCCTCTCCCGCCGTCCGCGCCTCTCCCGCCGCCCACGGCGGCCCCGCCCCCTCCCCACCCGCCTCCGCCTTCGTGCTGGTCGTCGTGAACGGGGGCGTGGGCCACGTGCCCGTCGCCAGGGCCGCGGCGAGCCCGGCGGCGAGCAGCCCCCGCGGCACGCGCCCCGTGGCGCCGCCAGGCCGGCACGGGCCCCGCGTCACCGCCCGCGTCGGCCGTGCCACCGGCCGCCGCGGCCCTGACCGCCGGGCCCCTGACCGCCGGGCCCCTGACCACAGCGCACCTGACCACTGGGCCCCTGCCCGCCGCGCCCCCGGCCGTGGCGGCCGTGCCGCCCCGGTTACGTGTCCCGTCGCGTCCGCCGTCCGCGCGGTGGCGGCAGTCGCCCCGTCCTGTTCGCCGGCGGCGCGGCGTTCGCGTCGTCCGTTCATGGGCATAGCGTGGCCGGGAGCGGGGGTGGCTCGGGGATCATGGACGGATTCTGTGGATAACCGGCGGGTTGTGGACAAAGGGCGCCGGGCGCCCCCGGGACGCCGCCCCGTGGCCGGGCTCCGTGGCGCAGGCGGGTGACGCCGTCCCGTACACTTCAGGTGGCGACCCGGCACTCCGGGTCGACTTCGCACGCCCCGCCACCTGCCTGAAGGTGGCCGCGTCACTCGGTCCCCCGGCTCCCCGCCGGAGGCGCGACGCGCAGGGGCGTCAGGAGCGGTGGCCGGCCGGCCGCCGCGCACAACCGAGACACACGAGGAGTACGGCCATGGCCGTCGTCACGATGCGGGAGCTGCTGGAGAGCGGCGTCCACTTCGGGCACCAGACCCGCCGTTGGAACCCGAAGATGAAGCGCTTCATCTTCACCGAGCGCAACGGCATCTACATCATCGACCTCCTGCAGTCGCTGTCGTACATCGACCGCGCCTACGAGTTCGTGAAGGAGACCGTCGCGCACGGCGGCACCATCATGTTCGTGGGCACGAAGAAGCAGGCCCAGGAGGCCATCGCCGAGCAGGCCACCCGGGTCGGCATGCCGTATGTGAACCAGCGCTGGCTGGGCGGCATGCTCACCAACTTCTCCACGGTCCACAAGCGGCTGCAGCGCCTCAAGGAGCTTGAGGCCATCGACTTCGAGGACGTGGCCGCCTCCGGCCTGACCAAGAAGGAGCTGCTCGTCCTCTCCCGCGAGAAGGCCAAGCTGGAGAAGACCCTCGGCGGCATCCGCGACATGCAGAAGGTGCCGAGCGCCGTCTGGATCGTGGACACGAAGAAGGAGCACATCGCCGTCGGCGAGGCGCGCAAGCTGCGCATCCCGGTCGTCGCGATCCTCGACACCAACTGCGACCCCGACGAGGTCGACTACAAGATCCCGGGCAACGACGACGCGATCCGCTCCGTCACGTTGCTGACCCGCGTCATCGCCGACGCCGTCGCCGAGGGTCTGATCGCCCGCTCCGGTGCCGCGGCCGGTGACGAGAAGGCCGTCAAGTCCGACGCCGAGCCGCTCGCCGAGTGGGAGCGCGACCTGCTCGCCGGCGAGAAGGACGCCAAGGCCGCCAAGGCTGCATCGTCCGAAAAGGCGGCCGAGAAGGCGGCCGAGGAGGCAGCCGAGAAGCCGGCCGAGAAGACCGACGAGGCCGCTGCCGAGGCCGAGGTGCAGACCTCCGCCGAGACCGCCGAGGTCGCCGCCGCCGAGCAGGCCGACGAGACCCCCGCCCCGGCCGCGGAGTCCGCCGAGGCCGCCGAGGGCACGCAGCCCTCCGGCGACGCCCCGCAGGTCTGATCCGCCGATCCCAGTCACCCGTCGAGAAGAGAAAACCACCGAATCATGGCGAACTTCACCGCCGCCGACGTCAAGAAGCTCCGGGAGCTCACCGGCGCCGGCATGATGGACTGCAAGAAGGCGCTGGAAGAGGCCGAGGGCGACGTCGACAAGGCCGTGGAGCTGCTCCGCGTCAAGGGCCAGAAGGGCGTCGCCAAGCGTGAGAGCCGCACCGCCGAGAACGGCGCCGTCGTCTCCCTGATCGCCGACGACAACTCCTCCGGTGTCCTGCTGGAGCTGAAGTGCGAGACCGACTTCGTCGCCAAGGGCGAGAAGTTCGTCGCCGTCGCCAACGCGCTCGCCGAGCACGTCGCGGCCAGCAAGCCCGCCGACCTGCAGGAGCTGCTCGCCTCCGAGATCGACGGCAAGACTGTGCAGACGTACGTGGACGAGGCCAACGCCACGCTCGGCGAGAAGATCGTCCTTGAGCGCTTCGCGCGCTTCGAGGGCGCCTACGTCGGCACGTACATGCACCGCACCTCGCCGGACCTGCCGCCGCAGGTCGGCGTGCTCGTCGAGCTGGACAAGGCCGACCCGCAGACGGCCAAGGAGGTGGCGCAGCACATCGCCGCCTTCGGGCCGCGCTGGCTGTCCCGCGAGGACGTCCCGGCCGACACGGTGGAGAGCGAGCGCCGCGTCGCCGAGGCCACCTCGCGCGAGGAGGGCAAGCCGGAGGCCGCCCTGCCGAAGATCGTCGAGGGTCGCGTGAACGGCTTCTTCAAGGAGAACGTGCTGCTGGACCAGCCGTTCGCCAAGGATCCCAAGAAGTCGGTGCAGAAGGTGCTCGGCGAGGCCGGCGCGCAGGTGGTCCGCTTCGCGCGCATCCGCGTCGGCGCCTGAGCCCCGGCGCCACCGGCGTGCACCGCGCCGCCCGGCGCGCGCACGCGCGGCCGGACGGCGCGTACCGCCGTGGTACGCGCCGCAGGGCGCGTCGCCGCGGCGAACGGTGTGCACGGTGTACGGCGAACGGCCGCCGGCCCCGCTAGGGTCGGGTTGAGTTGTAGCGGGCCGGCGCGGGGGGACCGTGACCGGGCTGCGGAAGTGACGAGGAGGCCATTGCCGGGAATGGGTGGATGAGAACCCCACGGCGATGGCCTCCTTCGTATGCGCACGAGGAGACTTCATGAACGAGGACGCCGACGCGGGCCACGGCCGCCACGAGCAGGCGGACCACGGCCACCACACGAAGAGGGACAGCTCGCGCTTCCTGCTGAAGCTGTCCGGCGAGGCGTTCTCCGGCGGCGGGGATCTCGGCGTCGACCCGGACGTCGTACACGCCATCGCCCGAGAGGTCGCGGCCGTCGTCCGCGACGGGTACGAGATCGCGGTGGTGATCGGCGGCGGCAACTTCTTCCGCGGCGCCGAACTGCAGCAGCGCGGCATGGACCGGGCCCGCTCCGACTACATGGGCATGCTCGGCACGGTCATGAACTGCCTCGCCCTGCAGGACTTCCTGGAGAAGGAAGGCATCGACTCCCGGGTGCAGACGGCGATCACGATGGGCCAGGTCGCCGAGCCGTACATTCCGCTGCGCGCCATCCGGCACATGCAGAAGGGCCGCGTCGTCATCTTCGGCGCCGGCATGGGCATGCCGTACTTCTCGACGGACACCACCGCCGCGCAGCGCGCCCTGGAGATCCACGCCGAGGCCCTGCTCATGGGCAAGAACGGCGTCGACGGGGTCTACGACGCCGACCCCAAGAAGAACCCCGACGCGGTGAAGTTCGACGCGCTCGAATACGGCGAGGTCATCACCCGTGACCTCAAGGTCGCCGACGCCACGGCCGTCACCCTGTGCCGCGACAACGAACTGCCGATCCTCGTCTTCGAGCTGCTCAAAGAGGGCAACATCGCCCGCGCGGTGCGGGGTGAGAAGATCGGTACGCTCGTGAGCGCGCACGGCAGCCGGGTCTGAGGGATGGACAACGGCCTGCCGGTCGGACACCGTGCAGGCATGGTACGGCCGGACGGGGGCACTCCCGATCCGCCCACAGAAGAGACCAGGAGCCAGTGGTGATCGAAGAGACCCTCCTCGAAGCCGAGGAGAAGATGGAGAAGGCCGTCGTGGTCGCCAAGGACGACTTCGCCGCGATCCGCACCGGGCGGGCCCATCCGGCGATGTTCAACAAGATCACGGCGGATTACTACGGCACCCAGACGCCCATCAACCAGTTGGCGTCCTTCTCGGTGCCGGAGCCGCGCATGGCGGTGGTGACACCGTTCGACAAGAGCGCCCTGCGCAACATCGAGCAGGCGATCCGGGACTCCGACCTCGGCGTCAACCCCTCCAACGACGGCAACATCATCCGGGTGGTCTTCCCGCAGCTCACCGAGGAGCGCCGCCGGGAGTTCATCAAGGTCGCCAAGGCCAAGGGCGAGGACGCACGGATCGCCATCCGCTCCGTACGCCGCAAGGCCAAGGAGACCCTCGACAAGGCCATCAAGGACGGTGAGATCGGCGAGGACGAGGGCCGCCGCGCCGAGAAGGAGCTCGACGACACCACCCACAAGTACGTGGCCCAGGTCGATGAGCTGCTCAAGCACAAGGAAGCAGAGCTGCTCGAGGTCTGATGAACGACTCCTCCAGGGGGGCCCCGGCGGGTCCCGTGTACGGCAGGGGTGAAAGGGCGCAGACTCCGCGCATGCCCACCATGTCCGGCGACGCCCCTGCCGACGAACCCTCCCCAGGTCCCTCCGGGGGACCCGGCGTCCCGGGCGACGCCTCCTCCGCGCCGCCGCCCGCCCCGAAGCGGCGCCGCGGCGGCCGGGACCTCGGCGCGGCCATAGGCGTCGGGCTCGGCCTCGGCGCCATCGTGCTGGCCACGCTCTTCGTCGTGAAAGTGCTCTTCATCGGCGTCATCGTCGTCGCCGTGGCGGTCGGGCTGTGGGAGCTGACGTCGCGGCTGGCGGAGTGCCGCGGGATCCGCACACCGCTGGTGCCGCTGGCGGCCGGCGGCGTCGCGACGGTCATCGCCGGGTACGCGGCCGGTGCCGAGGGCGCCGGGGCGGGGCTCGCGCTGACCGCCCTCGCCGTCCCCGTCTGGCGGCTGAAGGGCCCCGCGGAGAACTACCTCCGCGACGTCACCGCCGGCGTCTTCGCCGCGTTCTACGTGCCCTTCCTCGCCGCCTTCGTCGCACTGATGCTCGCCGCGGACGACGACGGGCCGCAGCGGGTGCTGACGTTCCTGATCCTCACGGTGATCAGCGACACCGGCGCGTACGCCGTGGGCTACAAGTTCGGCCGCCGCAAACTCGCCCCGCGCATCAGCCCCGGCAAGACCCGCGAGGGCCTGGGCGGCGCGCTGGCCTTCGCGATGGCCGCCGGCGCGGTGTGCATGGAACTCCTCGTCGACGACGGCCGCTGGTGGCAGGGCCTCCTGCTGGGCGCCGCCGCAGCCGCCAGCGCCACGCTCGGCGACCTCGCCGAGTCGATGATCAAACGGGACCTCGGCATCAAGGACATGGGCACGCTGCTCCCCGGCCACGGCGGGATCATGGACCGGCTGGACTCGCTGTTGCCCACGGCGCCGGTGGTGTGGCTGCTGATGGTGATCTTCGTGGGAGGGGGCTGACCACCGCCGTCTCCGAGGTGTTTCGGCGAGGGCCGAAACACCTGGAGCCGCGCCGCGAGGGTGGGCCACGGCGGCGGAGAGGAAGCTTCCCGTCTGCGCACACGGACGGGCTCGGCCACCGCGCCTCCAGCGGTCGGACCGGACGTCACCGCACATCCAACCGCCACGACCGCCACGACCGTCACCCCGGCGCACCTATGCGGTCACAGCACTGG
This sequence comes from Streptomyces sp. CNP082, assembly GCF_059570535.1. Taxonomy (NCBI): domain Bacteria; kingdom Bacillati; phylum Actinomycetota; class Actinomycetes; order Kitasatosporales; family Streptomycetaceae; genus Streptomyces; species Streptomyces sp. CNP082. The sequence continues at coordinate 119,221 of NZ_JCANSZ010000003.1, read as the reverse complement.
CAGGGCTTCAGCTCCGGGGCTCGATCATCTGGATCTGCACTCTCCGCCCCACCACGTGATCACGACTCCGAACAGGCCGTCTTCGTCTCGACAGCGGCGTGCTGGTTCCGCCGGAGGAGTTGGCGGCGGATCATGCCGCCCTGCTCTTGGCGGTCGGCGTGGCCGGTGCCGTCGAGTGTGATCACCGGGGCGGAGTGGTCAGCGGGCGCGGTGCCTGCCGCGACGGGGGCCGCCGCGACGAGGGCTGTGGAAGAGCCGCAGGGCGAGTGCCGCGGCCGCCAGGGTCGCGGCGGCGAGGGCGGCGGTGCGGCCGGGCGAGAGGAAGCCGCCGGAGGAGTCGGCGGTCGTGCTCGACGGCGCCGCCGCCGGCCGGTCAGCGGTGGCGGCGTCCGTCTCCGGGGAGTCCGTGCGGACCAGCGCGACGTCGTTGCCGTCGCCGCCCTGGTAGGTGAGGGCGCACGCGTCGCCGTCCACCTTCACCGTTGCGCCCTCCCTGTGACCGGTGAAGGTGCCGGAGACCTTGTCGGAGCCGGAGTTGGAGATGAGCACCGTCTCTCTGCTTCCCGTGGGCGGCTTCGCCGCCGGGTCGATCTCCAGCTCCCCGGCGAGCGTCACCGCGCCGGTGACGCGCAGCGGCTTGCCGTCGGCCCGGGTGGTGAGGTGTGCATCCCGGGTCTGGGAGTAGTCGCCCTTGACGGCGATCGCCCCGGTCATGCTCCCGGTGGCCCGCAGGGTCCCGCCCTGGAAGGTGCCGGACAGGCCGCTGCCCGTGGTGCGGGGACGGATGTCGGAGACGGTCAGAGTCGCGTCGTCTCCGTAGCGGACTGTGGCGCCTTTCACCAGGCTGACGTTCCGCAGCGTCTGGTCACCGGTCCCGGTCAGGTCCAGCTCGGTGCCCTCCTCGGTGAGCGACACCGCGCGGCTCGACTTCAGGCTGCCCCCGGTGAGGGCGAGGGTACCCCGGGTGACCTTCGTCGGGCCCGTGTAGGACAGTGCCCCGGTCAGGCGGGTGGTGGCCGCGCCGGCCTGGGTGAAGGAGCCGCTGCCGCTGATCTTCGACAGCGAAACCGGTGCGTCGGTGTTCTGCACCGTCAGCGAGCCGTCGTTGACGACCCGGTACAGCCCGGCGTCGGTCAGCAGGCTGCCGTCCCCGCCCGGCTTCCCGCTGCCGAGCCGGAGCGCGGCGCCCTTCTCGATGGTCGTGGAGCCGTCGTAGTACTGGTCGGCGGCGAAGGTGACGTCGTTGCCGTCGACGCCCTTGACGACGATGTCGCCCTGGCCCGGGGCGGACAGCGTGTCGTGGAACACGCCGCCGCCGATCGGTGCGCCCAGCGTCACAGGACCGTCGTAGGCGAAGGTGAGCGTGGAACGGGACCTGGCCGCCAGCAGGTTGATGTAGACGGTCTCGGCGGTGCCGGGCATGAAGATCTCGTGGGTGGTGCCGTCGCCCCACTGGACGTTCGCGCCTTTGATGTTGGTGCCGCGTTTGTTGACGTTCTTCGCCACCGGGCGCCAGTTGATTCCCGGGTCGCTGAGCGTGGGGTCGGTGTCGCCGCCCTGGTCGGTGTGGCTGTACTGGCCGGTCAGTACCACCTTGCTGCCCGGCCGGGACTGGACGTTGATGTCGCTGCCGTACTCGCGCTGGTAGAAGTTCTGCCGCAGCGTGACCGTGTGGCCCAGCGGGGTGTCGACGGTCCAGGTGCCCTGGTTGAGGACGGCGCGGGCGTTCGGAAGCGACGCAGGGAACTCCGGCGCCCCGGCGTCCATCTGCGTGCCGTTGTCGATCACACCGGAGAACGGATGGGTCCCGGCTAGCTGGAGCTTCCCCCACATGCCGCGGGGCTGGGTGACGAGCCCCGCACCGCTGATGGTGCCGAGGTTGAAGGTCCGCGTCAGCGAAAGACGCAGGGTGCCGTCGACGCGGATGTTGTTCTGGTTGAGCGCGAAGCCGGGAGTGTCGTACGGGAAGCTGCCGATCAGGCCGCTTGCGCCACCGGTCCCGTACTGGAGTGTGGCGCCCCGGTCGACGGTGACAGCCGGCGGGTCGGGGTCGCCGACCGTCACATACGGGTGGTTGCCGCCCTCGATCCGCACGGACTGCCGCTGCCGCGTGCCGGGCAGAGTGAAGTTGCTGTCCCTGGTGAGGATCAGGGTGCCGGTGCCGCCGATCCGCAGCGTGCCCTCGCCGCTGATGACGCCCTCGTACGTGGTGGTCCCGGCCGGGACGTTCACCACGGCGTCGCCGGTCAGCGTGACGTCGCGGCCCGCCAGGATCTCGGCGGTGATGTCACCGCTGCCGCCCGCCGCGTGCGCACTGTGCCACGGCAGCGCCGGCGGGACCAGTGCCCCCAGGACGGCGAGCAAGGCCGCCGCCCGGCCGCGGAGTGCGCGCCGCCGTCCCGTCGGGTCCATCACAGGTGTCGCGGGTGCCACAGATGTGCTCCTCTTCATCGTCGTCGCCTGCCCTGCCGTCCCGATCTCCCGCTACCCGACGCGGGAGTGCTGCGGGACGGCGGCCGGGTCGGCGGGGCGGGCGCGGGTGAGGTACTGCGGCACGGGGGTGCGGTTGTCGCCGGTGTCGCGGACGAGGCCGTAGCGGACGATGCCCGTCGCCGGGTCCGGCGCGGTGTGCAGGTCGCGAACGATGGAGTCGCGGTCCGTCGGCTGGACGAAAACGTTGTAGTCTTCGCCGTTCTCGTTCTGGTGGAGGGTGACCTCGCCGTCGAGCCAGAAGAACTCGCTCTGCCACATCTGCTGGGTGCCCTCCGGGAGCACCGTGCTGCCGATCTCGGGTGACTCCATCCAGGTCTCGCCGGCTCCGCCAGGCACGGCGTCGTCCATGCGCCGGCCGCCGCCCGAGGCCACGTGGAAGAGCCTGCCCTCCAGGCCGATCCAGGTGGGCATGGTCAGGTGGCCGCCGGGTTCGGCAGTCACGATCTGCCAGCGGACCAGAAGGTAGCCCGTGCCGCGCAGGGTCGCGCTCTCCCCGCGGTGGGTGAGGGTGAAGTCAGGTGCGACGGTGCTGCTCACGTCCCGCTCCGGCCGGCGGGGCAGCGGGCCGGGCGGCTGGCCGGGGTCGGGTGGGGCGTCGATGGCGTCCACCACGCTGCCGTAGCGGGCGGCGGGAGTGGCCGTCGGGGTCGTGGTGCCCGGCGGGGCGGACGGCGAGGCGGACGGCGGTGCGCTCGTCGGCGGCGGGCCGGAGGGCCGGGACGTGGACGGGGCCGGGGCCGAGTGGGCGGTGGCCCGGGGCGGGGGGTCCGCGGGCCGCTCGTAGACGTACAGCGCCGCGCCGCCCGCGGCGAGCGTCGCCCCGGCCGTGACCGCCGCCACAGGCTTGCCGAGTGCCGCGAGCGCCTTGGCCGACCAGCCGACACCCGCCGCGGCGGCCGTGGTCTTGCCGCCCAGCGCCAGGGATATCGCGAACCCCGCCGGGAGCGGCACCAGGGCCAGGCCCACCAGCAGCCGCTCCGCCGGCACGATCTCCTCGCGCGGTGCGGCACACCGGGCACAGCCGCGGATGTGCCGGGCCAGCCGCTTGCGCCAGACGGAGCCGGGCCGTCCGTCCCAGCCATCGAGCAGGGCACGCAGGCCGTCGCAGTCGGCGCGGCGCGGATCGTTCGCCTCGGCCAGCACGCGGACGATGCCGCGCACCGTCTCCAGCCGCTCCTTCATCCGCTGGACGCGCACGGCGGCGTGCGCCCGGCTGACGCCGAGAGCCGCCGCCAGGTCGCGGCGGCTCAGCTCGCCGGCCACCTCCAGCCACCACAAGGAGAGCAGCTGCCGGTCCTCGTCATCCAGCCAGCGCGCCGCCTCGGCGACCTCCCGCCGCTGGCCCTGCAACTGCAGCTGCAGCACGGTGGCCTCGGCGAAGTCGACGGCCTCGGCCGGGAGGGCAGCCGTCGCGCGGGCCGCGCCGGCCTGCCGCTCCCGGCGCCGTGCCCGGTCCCGTATCTGATGCATCGCGATCGCGACCAGCCAGGAGCGGAAGCTGTCCGGGTCGCGCAGTGCGGGGAGCTGCTCGACGGCGCGGAGCATCGTCTCCTGGACCACGTCGTCGACGTCGGCATGGCCGCCCAGCGCCCGCCCGACGATGTTGTAGACCAGCGGCAGCCAGCCGGCCACCAGCCGCTCCATCGCCTCCCGGTCCCCGGCCTGTGCGGCCGTGATCACCGCGCGCCACTCACGGGCCTCCACCGTCACTCCTCGCGTTGCCGGACCCGCCGCAGCCGCGGCGAGGTTACTGAACGTAGAGCAGGGTGCCGAAACCCAGCTCGTCGAAGCCGCCGCTGTTGCCGCCGTAGTCGCCGCCGCCGCCCTCGGGGGAGTTGGCGCGGACCATCTCCAGCATGTTCGGGCAGTCTTGGTCCAGCCGGACCCCGTAGTGGTGGAAGACCCGCTCCCAGACCGGGCGCCCCTGGCCGCGGCCCCCTTCGCCGGGGACGGTCTGGTTCACGTTGTCGCAGTTGTTGTAGGTGGTGTACGGCACGTCGTCGTGGCCGAGGTTGTACCGGGCCACGTACTCACACGCCTTGCGGAACCTGTGATCGTCCGCGGCGTAGAGGTCGACCCCCTGGCTGAGGGCCATCTCGCACAGGGTGCCCATCAGGCCGATGCCCATCATGCTGTGGGCCTGGTCGCGGCCGGACTCCTGCCACTGGGCCAGGGCGTGGCCGTCGACGGAGTCGTAGACGAAGGGGATCGCGTTCGCGAGCGCGCCGTTGCCCGCGCCGTTGTGGAAGTAGTCCACCGCCTCGTCGAACTGAGCCTGGTCGTCGCGCAGGATCCCGATGGCCATGATCGATGCCATGTTGCACAGGTCCCAGTTGGCCCAGTAGTGGCCGTCGCAGGTGCCGTTGTGCCGAACCAGGAAGTCGCTGTTCAGCGGGTAGAAGACGGCGGTCATCAACTCCTGGAACCGGGCCAGGTCGAAGCCCTCGTAGTCGCGGATGATCTCGCCGGCGTTGGCGAACTGGTACCCGTAGATGCCGGACGCGAGACGGGACTCGGAGTAGGTGGGATCGAGGGACGTCAGCGTCTCCGACCAGGCGTTGCAGATGTCCCGCGCCGTGTCGGCGTGGGCGGTGTCACCGGTGATCTTCCAGCGCAGCGCATTCTGGTACGCGGCGTGGACGTCGTTATAGAGGATCCAGTAGTTCTCGCCCTCTCCCCCGCCGCGGATGATCGTCTCCTGCGGATTGGGCACCCAGCCCGACGCGGAATGGGAGTTGGCGGTGAGCCGGTTCCAGCCGGAGAGCCACGGCTCGTCGCCCGCGGCGACCTTCTGCGCCATCCGGTCGAACGCCTCCTGGGTGTGCAGCGCCCCGGGGTGGGTGAAGGCGGGGGCCCCGGCCACCCCGGCCTCGGTCGTGGCGCCGGCGGAGCCGCCGCTCCAGGCCGTGGCCGCGCCGCCCACGGCCCCGGCCGCAGCAACCCCTCCGGCGATCTGCAGGGCGCTGCGGCGGCTTATGCGGTGTGCGTTGCGGTGACCCATGTACGGCTCCTGTGTGTGGGGGGGGAGCGCGCCCAGCGGCGCACCCGTTACAGGTGACGCAGGAGCAGGCCGGCGATAACACTTTTCCACGCCTGCCGGTCCGCGGACGGAGCCGTCCGCCGACGACGGCCGGTTACGCCCGGCTGTCTGATGCCCGGCGTGCCGTCAGGACAACGCCGCAGCCGTCGGCAACATCGCAGGTCACGACGGCCAAGACTGTTCCGGCGCCTGGTCGCGCAGCTCGCGGGCCACGTCCAGGAAGGCGCGGGTCGTCGGCCCCGGGGCGTGGCGGTGCCACAGCGGCGAGGCTGCCAGTCACCTGGCCACCGACCTGCCCGGCCTGCTCTTCCTGGCCTGCAAGGGCTATGCGAGCCCGCGGGCGCAGGTCAGGGAGATTCATCTGCGACACTGGTACGGCTATGCCCAAGCCAGGAGAGCTCACCTTCGCCGTCCCCCGTGGTGCCAAGAAGCCGCCGCGGCACCTCGCCGACCTCACCCCCGCCGAGCGCCGCGAGGCCGTGGCGGAGCTGGGCGAGAAACCGTTCCGTGCCGCGCAGCTGTCGCGGCACTACTTCGCGCGCTACGCCACCGACCCGGCCGCCTGGACCGACGTGCCCGCCGGGTCCCGGGCGAAGCTCGCCGAAGGGCTGCTGCCCGAGCTGATGACCGTCGTACGGCATCTGAGCTGCGACGGCGACACCACCCGCAAGACCCTGTGGCGGCTCTTCGACGGCACGATGGTCGAGTCGGTGCTCATGCGCTACCCGGACCGGGTCACCATGTGCATCTCCTCCCAGGCCGGCTGCGGCATGAACTGCCCGTTCTGCGCCACCGGCCAGGCCGGGCTCACCCGCAACCTGTCCACCGCCGAGATCGTCCACCAGATCGTCGACGGCATGCGCGCCCTGCGCGACGGCGAGGTCCCCGGAGGGCCGGCCCGGCTGTCCAACATCGTCTTCATGGGCATGGGCGAGCCGCTGGCGAACTACAACCGGGTCCTGGCCGCCGTACGCCGCCTCACCGACCCCGAGCCCGACGGCCTCGGGCTCTCCCAGCGCGGCATCACCGTCTCCACCGTCGGCCTCGTGCCCGCCATGCACCGCTTCGCCGACGAGGGCCTGAAGTGCCGCCTCGCCGTCTCCCTGCACGCGCCCGACGACGAGCTGCGCGACACCCTCGTGCCCGTCAACAACCGCTGGAAGGTCCGCGAGGTCCTCGACGCCGCCTGGGAGTACGCGGCACGCTCCGGCCGCCGCGTCTCCATCGAGTACGCGCTGATCAGGGACATCAACGACCAGGCATGGCGCGCCGACCTCCTCGGCCGCCTCCTCAAGGGCCGCCGCGCACACGTCAACCTCATCCCGCTCAACCCCACCCCCGGCTCGAAGTGGACCGCCTCCCGGCCCGAGGACGAGCGGGCGTTCGTCGCCGCCCTGGAGGCCCACGGGGTGCCCGTGACCGTCCGCGACACCCGCGGCCAGGAGATCGAGGGGGCCTGCGGCCAGCTCGCCGCCGCCACGGCCGCCACACCCGCCTGATATCGTTCATTTGTACACACCGACAGGGGAGCGCTCGCAGCGCTGAGAGTGCGGCACCGTCCAGGCCGCAGACCCTCGAACCTCGCCCAGGTCATTCTGGGTAGGAAGTTCGGTCGACACTCTGCTGCTGCCCGGGCTGCCCGCGTGCCACGAAAGCAGCCCATGAAGCGCATCGTCACCACCGCCCTGGCCGCGTCCCTCGCCCTGGGCCTGGCCGCCTGCGGCTCTGACTCCGGCGACGGATCCGGCTCAGACGGCAAGAGCGTCACCCTCGTCACCCACGACTCCTTCGCCGTCTCCGACGGCGTGCTGAAGGCGTTCGAGAAGCAGTCCGGGTACAAGGTCGACATCCTCAAAGGCAAGGACGCCGGCTCCGCCGTCAACCAGGCGGTGCTGTCCAAGGACAACCCGCAGGGCGACGTCTTCTTCGGCATCGACAACACCCTGCTCTCCCGCGGCCTCGACAACGGGATCTTCACCCCGTACGAGGCGAAGGGGCTGGCCCGTATCCCCAAGGAACTCCAGCTCGACGCGGGCGAGCACCGCGTCACCCCCGTCGACTACGGCGACGTGTGCGTCAACTACGACCGCGCGTACTTCGAGGAGAAGAACCTCGACCCGCCGCAGACCTTCGACGACCTCGCCGACCCCCGCTACAAGGACCTCCTCGTCACCGAGAACGCCGCCACCTCCTCCCCGGGCCTGGCGTTCCTCCTCGCCACCGCCGACGAGTACGGGGACACCGGCTGGGAGGACTACTGGGGCGAGCTGCGCGACAACGGCGTCGAGGTCGTCGACGGCTGGGAGCAGGCGTACTACGAACGCTTCTCCGGCGCCGGCAAGGGCGACAAGCCGCTCGTCGTCTCCTACGCCTCCAGCCCGCCCGTCCTCGACATGGAGTCCATGCCGGAGGAAGCCACCACCGGCGTCGCCACCGGCACCTGCTTCCGCCAGACCGAGTTCGCCGGGCTGCTCGCGAACGCCGGCAACCCCGAGGGCGGCAAGGCCCTCATCGACTTCCTCATCAGCGAACGGTTCCAGAAGGACATGCCGCTGCAGATGTTCGTCCACCCCGCGCGCGAGAACACCGAGCTGCCCGAGGTGTTCACCCGCTACGGCGAGGAGATCGCCGACCCGCACACCCTCGACCCCGCGGCCATCGACGCCAACCGGGAGCAGTGGATCAAGACGTGGACCTCGCTGGTCGTGAGGTAACCCGCGCCGCCGGCCCCGAGCCGGCGGGCGCCGGGAAGCCGGGAACGGGAGCGGGCGCGGGCCGGCGGCGGATACCCGGGGCCGCCGGGCGGCTCGCGCTCATGGCCGTCCCCGCCGCGTTCTTCGCCGTCCTGTTCGCCTACCCCGTCGGCGCCATCGTCGCCCGCGGCCTGCGCGAGGACGGCCGCTGGCAGTTCGGCCGCATCCCCGACGTCCTCGGCGACCCCGGCATCCTCGACGTCCTGTGGTTCACCCTCTGGCAGGCCGCCGCCTCCACCGGGCTGACCCTCCTCCTCGCCCTGCCCGCCGCCTACGTCTTCGCCCGCTTCGACTTCCCCGGCAAACAACTGCTGCGCGCCCTGGCCACCGTGCCGTTCGTGATGCCCACCGTCGTCGTCGGCTCCGCGTTCCTCGCCCTCCTCGGCCGCGGCGGCGTCCTCGACGGCTGGTGGGGCGTGCGGCTGGACACCACCGTGTGGGCGATTCTCCTGGCCCACGTCTTCTTCAACTTCGCCGTCGTCGTACGGACCGTCGGCGGCCTGTGGGCCCAGCTCGACCCCCGCCAGGAAGAAGCCGCCCGCGTCCTCGGCGCCGGGCGCCTCGCCGCCTGGCGGCACGTCACCCTGCCGGCGCTCGGCCCCGCCGTCGCCGCCGCGGCCCTCATGGTCTTCCTCTTCACCTTCACCTCCTTCGGGATCATCCAGATCCTCGGCGGCCCGTACTACGCGACCCTCGAAGTGGAGATCTACCGCCAGACCGCGGACTTCCTCGACCTGCCCACCGCCGCCGTCCTCACCCTCCTCCAGCTCGCCGCCGTCGCCGCGGTCCTCGCCGTGCACGCCTGGACCGTACGGCGCCAGGAGACCGCGCTGCGCCTCGTCGCCCCCGAGACCACCGCCCGCCGCCCCCGCACCCCCGGCGAACGCGCCCTGCTCGGCGGTGTCGTCGCCGTCGTCGCCGTGCTGCTCCTCGCCCCCCTCGCCGTCCTCGTCGAACGCTCCTTCGCCACCCCCGGCGGCCACGGCCTCGGCTTCTACCGCGCGCTGCAGGAGAGCGACGGCACCTTCGCCGTCCCGCCGCTCGAAGCCGTCGGCAACTCCCTCGCCTACGCCGCCGTCGCCACCGTCATCGCCGTCCTCGTCGGCGGCCTCGCCGCCGCCGCCGTCACCCGCCGCGCCGGGCCCCTCGTCCGCGGCTTCGACGCGCTGCTGATGCTGCCGCTGGGCACCTCCGCCGTCACCGTCGGCTTCGGCTTCCTCATCGCCCTTGACAGCCCGCCGCTCGACCTCAGATCGTCCTGGATCCTCGTGCCGCTCGCGCAGGCGCTGGTCGGCGTCCCCTTCGTCGTACGGGCCATGCTGCCCGTGCTGCGCGCCGTCGACGACCGGCTGCGGGAAGCCGCCGCCGTCCTCGGCGCCTCACCGCTGCGGGCCTGGCGGGAGGTCGACCTGCCGCTGGTGTGGCGGGCCGTGCTCATCGCCGCCGGCTTCGCCTTCGCCGTCTCCCTCGGCGAGTTCGGCGCCACCGTCTTCATCGCAGGACCCGACCGGCCGACCCTGCCCGTCGCCGTCGCCCGGCTCCTCGGGCGGGCCGGCGAGACCAACTACGGGCAGGCGATGGCGCTGAGCACCATCCTCATGGCCGTGTGCGCGGCGGCGCTGCTGCTGCTGGAACGCGTCCGCAAGAACCAGGCGGGAGAGTTCTGATGCTCGTACTCGACGATGTCACCTTGCGCTACGGCTCCCGGGTGGCGGTCGATGGCATCGGCCTCGACGTCGCCGACCACGAGATCGTCAGCGTGCTCGGGCCCAGCGGCAGCGGCAAGTCCACGCTGCTGCGGGCCGTGGCCGGGCTCCAGCCGCTGGCCGGCGGGCGGGTGCTGCTCGGCGGGCGGGACCTCGCGGGGGTGCCGGCGCACCGGCGGGGGGTGGGGCTGATGTTCCAGGACCAGCAGTTGTTCCCGCACCGGGACGTGGGCGGGAACGTGGCCTTCGGCCTGCGCATGCACGGGGCCTCGCGGGCGGCGGCCCGGGAACGGGTCGCGTCGCTGCTGGAGCTGGTCGGACTGCCGGGGGCGGAGCGGCGGGCGGTGGGGGCGCTGTCCGGCGGGGAGCAGCAGCGGGTGGCGCTGGCGCGGGCGCTGGCGCCGTCGCCGAAGCTGCTGATGCTCGACGAGCCGCTGGGGCAGTTGGACCGCTCGCTGCGGGAACGGCTGGTGGTGGAGCTGCGGCAGCTCTTCGGGCGGCTGGGGACGACGGTGCTGGCGGTCACGCACGACCAGGGGGAGGCGTTTGCGCTGGCGGACCGGGTGGTGGTGATGCGCGAGGGGCGAGTCGCGCAGACGGGCACGCCGGTGGAGGTGTGGGAGCGGCCGGCGGACGAGTTCGTGGCGCGGTTCCTGGGGTTCGCGAATGTGGTGCGGGGGACGGTGCGGGGGGAGGTGGCGGACACGCCGTGGGGGCGGGTGGGGGTGTCTGGTGCGGTGTCTGGTGCCGGGGCGGGTGCGGCTTCGGGGGAGCGGACGCTGCTGGTGCGTCCGGAGGGGGTGCGGGTGGGGCCCGCGGGGTCGGGGCTGGGCTGTGAGGTGGTGGGGCGGACGTTCCGGGGGGAGCGGGTGCTGCTGGTGCTGCGGCCGGAGAGGGGGCCGGAGCTGGAGGCATCGGTGGTGCCGCGGGAGGCGCCGGGAATCGGGGAGCGGGTGGGGGTGGGGTTCTCGGCGTCGGAGGTGGTGGTGCTGTCGGGGTGAGCGGGGGGCGCTGCGCGGGTGGGGGTTGTTCCCCGACCCCGCCCCTTCCCGAAACTCGGGGGCTCCGCCCCCGAGACCCCCGCGGGGCTGCGTCCCGGACCCCGCGGGGCTGCGTCCCGGACCCCGCGGGGCTGCGTCCCGGACCCGCTCGGCTGCGTCCCGGACCCGCTCGGCAGGCCGCGTGTGGTCGGCTACGCTGCGGCGCCCAGGCGCAGCAGGGCTTCCGGGGCCTCTTCGACCGTGTCGACCAGGGCGATCCGCGGTGCCATCCTGCGGCCCGACGCCAGTGCCGACAGCAACTGCCATGCCGGCAGCCGCTTTGACCAGTGGGTGCGGTCCACCAGGACCATCGGCCGGGGTGTGCCGCGCGACTCGTAGTAGTTGGGCGTCGCCGCGTCGAAGACCTCCTGTACCGTGCCCGCCGCGCCCGGCAGGAACACCACGCCCGCGGTGCTGCGGGCCAGCAGGCCGTCCTCGCGCAGCGCGTTCGCGAAGTACTTCGCGATGTGCCCCGCGAAGGCGTTCGGCGGCTCGTGGCCGTAGAACCAGGTGGGGATGCCGATCGAGTCGCCGCCGCCCGGCCACCGTTCCCGTACCGCGAACGCGGCGCCCGCCCACTCGGCCACGGAAGGGGTGAACGACGGTGCCTTGCCGAGCATCCGCACCGCCTCGTCCAGCGTCGCGTCGTCGAAGTCCGCGCCGTACGCGCCCAGGTTGGCCGCCTCCATCGCGCCGGGGCCGCCGCCCGTGGCCACGTCGAACCCGGCGCGCACCAGCGCCCGGCCCAGCCGGGCCGCGCCCGCGTAGGCCTCGCCGCCGCGCTCCAGCGCGTGCCCGCCCATGACGCCGACGACGGGGCGGCCGGCGCGCAGCCGCTCGTCCAGCGCGTTGGACATCGACTCGTCGTGCATGCCGCGTATCACGGCGGCGAATATGTCGTGCTCGGCGCGGGTGCGCTGGAACCAGGCGTACGAGCGGGCGTCCGGCGTCTGTTCGTACCCCTGCGCCAGGCCCGCGAACAGCTCGTCCGGGGTGTACAGCGCGCCCCGGTACGGATCGAACGGCAGGTCCGGCACGACGGGGAAGACCAGCGCGCCGTGGCGCTGCACCCGGCGCGCCGCCTCCTCGGCCATGGGGCAGCCGAGGAACACCGCGCCGTGCACGTCGGTGGTGAGCAGCAGCCGCGTACGGTCCGTCAGATCGACGGACTGCACGCGGAAACCGCTGATGGAGCCGGAGGCGACGGCGGTGTCGAACTCGGCGAGGGACTCGATCTCGAACGGCGAGTGAGGCATGCGCCCACCCTAGGCGCGTTCGCGCACCCGTTCGGCGATTCCGGTGATCAGCTCCCGGTCCCCGGCGGCGACGTCCCACTTCCCGGCGCGCGCCACGTGGTTGCTGATCCAGAAGACCAGCACGCCGTCGTCCAGGTAGCGGGCGACCCGGCCGCCGGACCAGTCGTTGCCGCCGTCGTGGGTGGCGAGGCGGGAGCCGTCGAGATCGAGGATGCTCCAGCCGTAGCCGTAGAAGGACTCCAGGCCACCGGCCTCGCCCTCGGAGACGTACGGCTTGAAGAGCAGGGACTTGGCGTGGTCGTCGAGGACGCGGTCGCCGAGCAGGGCGCGGTGCCAGCGGAGTATGTCGCGGGCGGTGGAGAGCATGCCGCCGTTGCCGCGGAGGTTCCAGTACGGGCCGTCGTCGGCCCAGGGGTGGTCCAGCGGGGTGCCCTGGGGGCGGCCGTTGCGGTCGTACTCGACGGCGATGCGGCTCGCGTCCCAGTCGGGCAGGACGTAGCCGGTGTCGGTCATGCCCGCGGGGCGGAAGAGCCGGTCGGCCAGGTACGACTCGTAGTCGGTGCCGGACGCCTCCTCCACGACGGCGGCGAGCAGGCTGTAGCCGGTGTTGGAGTAGGCGTAGGTGTCGCCGGGCGGGGACTGGAGGGGGGCGGCGAGGGCGGCGCTGACCAACTCGGAGCGGGAGAGGGGGTCGTAGTCGTCGCCGAGGGCCTCGGGGAGGCCGGCGGTGTGGGTGAGGAGGTGGTGCAGGGTGATGCCGCGCTTGCCTGCGGGGACGCCGTCGAAGTACCGGCCGATGCGGTCGGTGACCCGCAGCCTGCCCTCGGTCTGGAGCTTGACGATGGCGGCGGCGGTGAACTGCTTGGTCATCGACGCGATGTCGTACACGGTGCCGCAGCGGGCGCGGGTGCCGGCCTCGCGGTCCGCGAGCCCGCGGCCGGTGCAGACCACCGGCCTGCCGCCGCGGGCGGCGGCGACGGTGCCGGGGGCGCCCGCGGGCCAGACCTCGTCGAGGTACCTCTCCACGGCGCGCCCCTGCCCATGCGCTCCCGCGGCGGCGCCGTCATCCCGCACGTCCCGGTCCCGGTTCTGGTCCGCGCCGCACGCGGACAGGGCGGCGAGCACCAGGAGTACGGCGAGGGCGCGCCGGGCGGGGGTGCCTGTGTACGTCGTCATGCGGGGAGGCTAGGCAGCGGGACCCCGCCGGGTCGTCACGCGGCCGAGCGAACCGGGGGCGCTCGGCCGGGGGAGGCGCAGTCCCCCGTGCGGGGGAGGGGCGCGCGCCGGGGCCGGGCGGCTCACGCACGTACGGACCGTGCGTACGCGCCTTATTGCAGCGGCAGCGACGCCAGTTCGCCCAGTCCGGCGGCCAGCGGGCCGAAGACCGCCAGGAGCACCGCCGTGCGCAGCAGGGCCGCGCGGCGCAGGAAACGGGGGGAGGCACCGAGGCGGAGGAGGGCCGTCGTGGTGTGGGAGCGGGCGCGCTTGGCCTCCAGCGCCGCCATGCACACCGTCGCCAGCGCGCAGCCCACCACCAGCCCTGCGCCCAGCGACGTCAACGGGCCCAGCGGCCGGGCGTCGTCGCCGTCCGGCCACACCAGCACGCTCAGCACCCCGCCCGTCGCCACCGCGCACAGCGCGCCCACCGGGCGGCCCACGCGCGGGGCCTCCTGCTGGAGCACCCGTCCGGCGAGCAGCCGCAGCGCACCCGGGCGCAGCACGCACAGCAGCCGGCCGCACAGGTGCACGATGCCGGGGCCAGCGAGGATCAGCCCGGCGGCGACCAGCGCCCAGCTCGCGACGACCGCGGGCGCCGCGTCGCCGGAGCCGCCGGGCAGCGGCAGCTTCAGCGCCGCGTCCTCGCCGGCGCCCGCGAAGCCGCCCGCGTACGCGCCGAGGGCCAGGCCCGTCGACGCCAGCGCGGTGCCCCACGGCAGGTCGGCGGGGATCAGCGGGTCGTCCCCCTGGGCGCTGCCCGGCCGCGGGACGTCCACTGCGCCGTCCGCAGGACCGCCCGACGCGTCGGCCGCCTCGCGCCGGGCCCGCAGCCGGGCCGCCGCCGCGGCGGAGCCCTGGGCCGCGGCCCTGCGGTGCCGCCGCGGGCGCAGGCTCGCCGCGCTCGCCGCCGCGGCCAGCGCCGGCACAAAGGCCAGCAGCGTGAGTGTGCCGACGACGGGCAGGGGGCCGCCGGCGCCGAGCGGCCCGGCGGCGGCACCGTCGAACGGCAGCCCCGACAGCTCGCCGCGCAGGTGCAGGAAGAGCAGCAGCGCCAGCAGGCTGCCCAGCAGGCAGGACGCCGCCGTCGTCACCGCGGCGACCACCGGCGCCGCGGCCGGTCCGAAGCCCGCGGAGGACAGCCCCGGCGACGGCTTGGCGTACGGGTCGGTACGGGCCACGGCCACCGCGAAGTGGACGGTGGCGGCCAGCGGCGCCGCGCACCACAGCAGTTGCCCGGGCGAGGCGTGGCCCAGGGCGGTGAGCAGCAGGAAGCCGACGCCGGCCGAGGCGCATGCGACGAGCAGCCGGCGCAGCAGGACCAGCGGGTGGGAGCCGCGGGCTAGGCGGAGACTGAGCACGAGTCCTCCGTGTCCGCCGCCGCCCCTGCCCGCCGTGCGGCGCCCGCTTCCGTCCCCCTGTCCCCGTCCCCGTCCCTGTCCCTGTCCCTGTCCCAGGGCCCCTGGATCTCCGCCGCGGCCGTCCGCGCGCCGCCCGCCGGGCGCCCGTCGACCAGCGGGAACGTCCGGTCCGCCGCCCCGGCGACGGCCGGGTCGTCCTCCGGCCCCGTCAGCACGACGCTGATGCCGTGCGAGCGGGCCGCCGCGACGAGCGTACGCAGCGCCTGCACCCCCTCCGCCCGCCGCAGCGGCGCGGTCGGCTCGTCGGCGAAGACCACGTCGGGCCCGGCGACCAGCGCCCGGGCGATCGCGACGCGCTGGCGCTGCTCCTGCGGCAGCATCCCCGGCCGGCACCGCGCGATGTCGCCGGCGTCCAGCCGCTCAAGCCACTCCACCGCCGCGCGCCGCGCCGCGCGGTGCGTCTCGCCGGCCAGCAGCAGCGGCAGCGCCGCGTTCTCCCAGGCCCTCAGCTCCGGGACCAGCTCGGGGCGGGTGCCGATCCAGCCGAAGCGGTCCCGCCGCAGCCGCTCGCGGGCGCCGGCGGACAGGGTGTGCACGGGGCCGCTGTTGAACCACACCTCGCCCTGCTGCGGCAGCAGTTGCCCGGACAGGCACTTCAGCAGCGTCGTCTTGCCGCTGCCGCGGGGGCCGGTGACGGCGAGGATCTCGCCCTGCGCGACGCCGAGGGAGACGCCGGCGAGCGCCGGGGTGCCGCCGTGGGCGTAGTGCAGGGAACGGGCCCACAGAACGTCGTCGTCGGGCGGGGCGCTCCGAGTCGTCGTCGCGGTCATCGCACACCTCTCTCCCTGGGAACCCGGGTCCCCACGAGGGGAACGAGGACGGAGGGGATCCGGTCACTCGCACCCTAGGAAGGGGCGGCGGGAGGGCAGGCGAGGCGGCGGGCGGCGCGCCGGGCGGTCCGCTCGTACGGGCGGACCGCCCCGCGCGTATGCGCAGGCAGACCCGGCGGGCGTCGCGTCAGAGCAGCGCCCAGGCGTCCGTGAGGACGCCCCGCAGGATCTGCTCCGCCTCGTCGAAGACCGCCTGGCCGGCGACGAGCGGCGGGGCGAGCTGCACGACCGGGTCGCCGCGGTCGTCGGCGCGGCAGTACAGGCCGTTCTCGAAGAGCGCCCCCGACAGGAACCCGTAGAGCACCCGCTCGGTCTCCTCGGCCGTGAAGGTCTCCTTGGTGGCCTTGTCCTTCACCAGCTCGATGCCGTAGAAGTAGCCGCTGCCGCGCACGTCGCCGACGATCGGCAGGTCGAGCAGCCGGCGCAGGGTGGCGTGGAACGCCTCCTCGTGCGCGCGTACGTGGCCGTAGAGGTCCTCACGTTCGAGGATGTCGAGGTTCGCGAGCGCGACCGCGCACGAGACCGGGTGGCCGCCGAAGGTGTAGCCGTGGGGGAAGGTGCTGCCGCCGGCGTAGAAGGGCTCGGCGACGCGGTCGGAGACCAGGCAGGCGGCGAGCGGGGAGTAGCCGGAGGTCAGGCCCTTGGCGCAGGTGATGAGGTCCGGTACGTAGCCGAACTTCTCGGAGCCGAACATGTGGCCCAGCCGGCCGAAGGCGCAGATGACCTCGTCGGAGACGAGCAGCACGTCGTACGTGTCGCAGACCTCCCGCACCCGCGCGAAGTAGCCCGGCGGCGGCGGGAAGCAGCCGCCGGCGTTCTGCACCGGCTCCAGGAACACCGCGGCGACGGTCTCCGGGCCCTCGAAGAGGATCTGCTGCTCGATCTGGTCGGCGGCCCAGCGGCCGAAGGCCGCCGGGTCCTGCGGGGCGCCCGGCTGCTCGTGCGCGCGGTAGACGTTGGTGTTGGCGACCTTGTGGGCGCCCGGGACCAGCGGCTCGAAGGGGGCCTTGATGTCCGGCAGGCCGGTGAGGGACAGGGCGCCCTGCGGGGTGCCGTGGTAGGCGACGGCGCGGGAGATCACCTTGTACTTGCCGGGCCGGCCGGTGAGCTTGAAGTACTGCTTGGCCAGCTTCCAGGCGGTCTCGATCGCCTCGCCGCCGCCGGTGGAGAAGAAGACCTTGTTCAGGTCGCCGGGGGCGCCGGCCGCGAGCCGCTCGGCGAGTTCGACGGCCTTGGGGTGGGCGTAGGACCAGATCGGGAAGTACGCCAGCTCCGCCGCCTGCTTGGCGGCGGCCTCGGCCAGCTCGGTGCGGCCGTGGCCGGCCTGCACCACGAACAGGCCGGCGAGGCCGTCGAGGTAGCGCTTGCCGGTCTCGTCGTAGACGTAGGCGCCCTCGCCGCGGACGATGGTGGGCACGGGGGCGTTCTCGTACGACGACATGCGGGTGAAGTGCATCCACAGGTGGTCGTACGCGGCCTTCGAGGCGGCCGAGGGGGCGGCGCCGGTTGCGGCGGTGCTGTCCTTGCCCACGGTTATCAGGTCCCCCACGAGTAGGTCTGCTTGCGCAGCTTCAGGTACACGAAGCTCTCGGTGGCGCGGACGCCGGGCAGGGCGCGGATCCGCTTGCTGATCAGCTCCAGCAGGTGGGCGTCGTCGTGGCAGACGACCTCGGCGAGCAGGTCGAAGGAGCCGGCGGTCACCACCACGTAGTCGACCTCGTCGAGGCCGGCCAGCGCGTCCGCGACCGGCTCGACGGCGCCGTCGACCGTGACGCCGACCATCGCCTGTCTCATGAAACCGACCGTCAGCGGGTCGGTGACGGCGACGATCTGCATCACACCCTGCTCCAGCAGCTTCTGCACCCGCTGGCGCACGGCCGCCTCGGACAGGCCGACGGCCTTGCCTATCGCGGCGTACGAGCGGCGGCCGTCCTGCTGCAACTGCTCGATGATCTTCAGCGAGACCTCGTCCAGCGCCTGGCCCGTCTGCTTCTTGTCATGTGTGGCCACGCCGTCACTCTGCCCGAGCGCCGGAGCCCGCCGCAAGGGGTTTGGACACTGAATCCGTGGCTCAGGCGCGTACATGCGAGGGATTCGCTTGTTCCAGCGTGTCTGAGCTGTCAATCTCGTACGAGGACGGCGAACGGGCCGCGTCGGCGAGGCCGCGGGCGGCAACGGAAGTCTTCCTGTCCAGGCGCCCCGTGACGGGCAAATCTCCCGCAGCTAGGGTGGGGCGCATCAGCGGACCGACCACTGGAGGGTCGCAGTGACCAGCGAACCGCGCCGTCTGCGCAACTACATCAACGGGGAGTTCCGGGACGCCGCCGACGGCCGGACCATGGACGTCGTCGACCCGGCCACCGAGGAGGTCTACGCGACCGCGCCCCGCTCCGGCGCAGCCGACGTCGACGCCGCCATGCAGGCCGCGGCGGCGGCGTTCCCCATCTGGCGGGACGCCACCCCCGGGGCCAGGCAGCTCGCGCTGCTGAAGATCGCCGACGCCCTGGAGGCGCGGGCGGACGAGCTGCTGGAGACCGAGTGCAAGGACACCGGCAAGCCGCTGGAGCTCACCCGCGAGGAAGAGCTGCCGATGATGCTGGACCAGATCCGGTTCTTCGCCGGCGCGGCCCGCATGCTGGAGGGCAAGTCCGCCGGCGAGTACATGGACGGCCTCACCTCGTACGTGCGGCGTGAGCCGATCGGCGTCTGCGCCCAGGTCACGCCGTGGAACTACCCCGTGATGATGGCGATCTGGAAGTTCGCCCCCGCGCTGGCCGCGGGCAACACGGTGGTGCTCAAGCCCTCCGACACCACCCCGGCCGCCACCGTGCTGCTCGCCGAGGTCATGGGCGGCATCCTCCCCAAGGGCGTCTTCAACGTCGTCTGCGGCGACCGCGACACCGGCCGCCTGATGGTCGAGCACCCGACCCCCGCGATGGCCTCCATCACCGGCTCGATCAGGGCCGGCCGGGAGGTCGCGGGCAGCGCGGCGAAGGACCTCAAGCGGGTGCACCTGGAGCTGGGCGGCAAGGCGCCGGTCATCGTCTTCGACGACGCCGACATCCCCAAGGCCGTCGAGGACATCGCCGTGGCGGGCTACTTCAACGCCGGCCAGGACTGCACCGCCGCCACCCGCGTGCTCGTCCACGAGACCGTCCACGACGAGTTCGTCTCCGCCCTGGCCAAGGCCGCCGCCGACACGAAGACCGGCCCGGGCGAGGCGGACGCGCTCTACGGCCCGCTGAACAACGCCGCGCAACTGGAGCGCGTCGCCGGCTTCGTCGACCGGCTCCCGGCGCACGCGCGCGTCGAGGCCGGCGGCCAGCGTGTCGGCGACAAGGGCTACTACTACGCCGCGACCGTCGTCTCCGGGCTCAACCAGGACGACGAGATCATCCAGAACGAGGTCTTCGGCCCCGTCATCACCGTGCAGTCCTTCACCGACGAGGAGCAGGCCCTCGCGTACGCCAACGGCGTGCAGTACGCGCTGGCCTCCTCGGTGTGGACCAAGGACCACGGCCGCGCGATGCGGCTGTCGAAGGCGCTGGACTTCGGCTGCGTGTGGATCAACACCCACATCCCGCTGGTCGCCGAGATGCCGCACGGCGGCTTCAAGCAGTCCGGCTACGGCAAGGACCTCTCGTCGTACGGGTTCGACGACTACACCCGCGTCAAGCACGTGATGACCGCTCTCTGAGCACCGCTTCACCGCCGGCCCCGCGGACGTACGTAGGTACGCCGCGGGGCCGGCCCGCGCGGATACGTATACCGATCCGCGCCGGCTACCGATGCCCGCGGCCGTCCGGCGGGGCAGGCTGATCTCCGCAATGACACGGAGTCGCAGAGACACGGCCTGGACGATGGGCACGGGTAGATGACGCTGATCGGGCGCCGGGCGGACACCGCACGCCTCGGGGAACTCTTACGTGATACGCGGCTGGTGACGGTGACCGGCCCCGGCGGGGTCGGCAAGAGCGCGCTCGCGGCCGAGGCGATCGGCCGCCTCGGCCGCGGGCGTTCCACGCCCGAGGTGCTGCGCGTCGACATGGCGCAGGTGCGCGAGGCGGCGGCGGTGCACCGGCGGCTGGCGGAGGCCGCGCGCCGGCTGCCGGACAGCGGGCGGCGGGCGGCGGTGCTGCTCGTGGACACCTGCGAGCACGTCGCCGGGGCGGTGGTCGAGGGTCTCGAGGCGCTGCTGCGGCAGCGGCCGGGGCTGCGGGTGGTGGCCACGACCCGGGTGCCGCTGGGCCGCGGTGCGGCCGGTGGCGAGGGTGTGCCCGCCCCGTCGGGAGCCGGCGGCGGGGCGCGGCGGCGGCCGGGGCCGCGCGGGGCGACCCTGCGGCTGGCGCCGCTGGCGCCCGCGGACTGTGTGGCGCTGCTGGAGAGCCTGGCGCCGCGCGCCGTGCTCGCCGACGACGCCCACCGCGAGGCCCTGCGCGCCACCTGCGACCTGCTGGAGGGCCTGCCGCTGGCGGCCAGGATCGCCGCCTCCCAGCTCGCCCGGCACTGCCCCGACCGGCTGCTGGAGTGCATCTCCCGGCCCGCCGGCTGCCTCGACCTGGCCGTCGAGGAGCCCCGCTGGCCGGCCCGGCAGCGCTCGCTGCGGGCCTCGCTGCGCTGGACACACCGTCTGCTCACGCCGCCGGAGCAGTTGCTGTGGGCCCGCAGCAGCGTCTTTCCAGGAACGTTTCGGCTCTCGGACGCGACCGAGGTCTGCGCCGACGAGCGGCTGCCGGCAGGCGTGCTGCCCGCCGTCTTCCGCGTGCTCGTGCACCAGGGCGTCCTCGCCGTACGGGAGCGGGGCTGCGGCGACCCCGCCGCGGTGGGCGCCGCGGACCGGCCGGTGCGGATGGCGCGGGCGGTGCGCGCGTACGGAATGGAGCAGTTGGTCCGGCTCGGGGAGGAGGCGGCGTTCCAACGCCGCTGCCTGGACTGGACGATGGTCACCGAAGACCTCACCGATGACTGATTCCGTCGCCTCTTCAAATGAAAACGACGGAATCCCTTGTCGGATGGGGAAGCTCCTGTCATGATCGGCCATCACCTCCTGCCGAAACTGCATCCTGCCGAATCGACATCCGGAGTGGTTCGATGGCCTCTCGCCCCGATGCGGCGGCACGCTTCGCACCCGGCGCGCAGTTCGTCGCCGGCCGCCTCGTCCCCGGCACGTCCGGACGCACGCAGACCGTCACCGACCCGGCCACCGGCGAGGAGGTCCTGCAGTACGAGGCGGCCGGCCCCGCCGACGTCGACGCTGCCGTCGCCGCGGCGGCGCAGCCCGGCTGGGGCGCCGCGACCCCCGGCGAGCGCGCCGAGGCGCTGCACCGGCTGGCGGGGCTGCTGGCGGAGCGGGCGGAGGAGTTCGCGTACGCCGAGTCGCTGCAGTGCGGCAAACCGATCCGGCTCAGCACGGAGTCCGACGTGCCGGGCACCGTCGACAACGCCGCGTTCTTCGCCGGCGCCGCCCGGCTGCTGCAGGGCACGGCCGCCGCGGAGTACAGCGCCGGCCGCACCTCGGCGGTCCGCCGCGAGCCCGTCGGCGTCGTCGGCTCGCTCGCCCCCTGGAACTACCCACTGCAGATGGCCGCGTGGAAGGTGCTGCCGGCCGTCGCCGCCGGGAACGCCATCGTGCTCAAGCCCAGCGAGCTGACGCCGCTGACCTCGCTGATGTTCGCCGAAGCCGCCGCCGACGCCGGCATCCCGCGGGCGTCGTCAACGTCGTCTGCGGCACCGGGCCCGACGCCGGCGAACACCTCGCCGCACACCCCGACGTGGCGATGACCCCGTTCACCGGTTCCACCGCCGTCGGCCGCCGCGTCGCCGCGCTGGCCGGCGCCGCGGCGCTGCCCGCGCTCGGCGGGTGCGCCATCCCGGCCGCCGACACCGGCGGCCGGGATGGCGAAGCCGACGCCGCGAAGGACTACTCGAAGAAGGAGAGGGAACTCGCCTTCTCCAACTGGCCGCTGTACATCGACGTGGACGACGAGAACGAGAACGTCCGCCCCACCCTGGAGCGCTTCCAGGAGCGCAGCGGCATACGCGTCACGTACACCGAGGACGTCAACGACAACGTCGAGTTCTTCGGCCGCATCAAACCGCAGCTCGCCGCCGGCCAGGACACCGGCCGCGACCTCGTGTGCCTGTCGGACTTCATGGCCGGCCGGCTCATCCGGCACGGCTGGGCGCAGCGCCTGGACCCGCGCAACCTGCCGCACGCCAACGTCAACCTCGAACCGCGCTTCCGCAACGCCGCGCACGACCCGGGGCGGCAGTTCACGATGCCGTGGGCGGGGCTGGCGACGGTCGTGGCGTACAACAAGAAGGCCACCGGGGGCCGCGAGGTCTCCTCCGTCGCCCAACTGCTGGAGGACGACTCGCTCAAGGGCAAGGTGTCGCTGCTCACCGAGATGCAGGACACCATCGGCATGACGCTCACCGACATGGGCAAGTCGCCGACGAAGTTCACCGACGACGACTTCGACGCCGCCCTCGCCCGGGTCCAGCAGGCCGTGGACGACGACCAGCTCCGCCGCTTCACCGGCAACGACTACACCGAGGAACTCGTCAAGGGCGACATCGCCGCGTGCCTGGCGTGGGCCGGGGACATCGTCCAGCTCCAGTTCGACACCGACGACATCGAGTTCGTGATCCCCGCCAAGGGCTGCCTCTACGCCACCGACGACCTGCTCGTCCCCGCCAGGGCCCGGCACAAGACCAACGCCGAGAAGCTGATCGACTACTACTACCGGCCCGACGTCGCCGCCGAGCTGGCCGCCTGGGTCAACTACATCTGCCCGGTCGTCGGCGCCCGGCAGGAGATGAAGAAGATCGACAAGTCGCTCGCCGACTACCCCCTGATCTTCCCGGACGCGCAGATGATCGAGAAGGGCCGGGTCTTCATGTCCATGGACGACGACAAGGAGACCGCCTACGAGGACAAGTGGTCCAAGGTGATCGGGGCGTGAGCGCGGTGACGGAGCAGCAGGCGGGGCAGCAGGCGCGGCAGCGGGCGGGCGTCACGCTCACCGGTATCAGCAAGAGGTTGCAGCGGCCCGCGGCGTCGTACTCGTAGCGGTAGCGGGTGCCGTTGCGGTCCTCCCAGCCGGTGATGCGGTGCTCGTCGTCGTAGGAGAGCCGGAACGGTTGGCCGTCGCTGTCGAAGACCGCGGCGAGGTTGCAACGGCGGTCGTACCCGTAGCGCCGGAGTACGGGCTCGCCGGGGGCGCTGCGCAGGGTCAGGGCGGTGACGCGGCCGGCCTCGGTGGTCCGCCCCAGCCGGTAGCCGCCGCTGTGCCGGAGTTCGACGGGGCGGCCGGCCTCGTCGTAGTCGAGGCAGACCGTGTTCCCGTTGCGGTCCTCGATCCGGGCCAGGTCGAGACCGGATCCCGCGTCGCCGTGCGGCTCGAAGCGGAAGGTCCGGCCGTCCTCGGGCCGGTGCACGGATATCGCGCCGCCCGGCTCGCCGCTCCAGGTCAGCGGCCACTGCGGCCCGGTGACCGGCTGGGCGGGGGCGCCGGGGTCCGGCACGGGGTAGAAGAGCACCATGCCGTCCTCGGCGGCGTAGCGGATGCCGTCCGCGTCGAGAAGCAGGCGCTGGTCGAGGGTGGACGCCCGACTGGGGCCGAACCAGCGGCCGGTGCGCAGGCCGGACCTGTGGTGGCGTTCGAAGAGCAGCGGCAGGATGCCCGGCAGTTCGGCGTCGGTCTCGGACATGACCATCTGCCCGGTCGCGACGTCGATCGGGTCGCCGCAGGTGAACAGCGACTTCATGTTCCGGCTCATGGAGCGCAGGCCCTTGGCCAGGCCGGTCACCGCGGCCTTCATGCCCTTCATGCCGCCCTTGACGGCGGCGAGGCCGCCTTTGAGGCCCTTGGCGAGGCCGCCGAGGGTGGTCAGGCCCTTCATGCCCGGGATGCAGTCGAGCGCGGCGAACGCCACGTCCCACAGGGAGGCTTCGCCCTTCATGTACTTGTAGAGCGTGTCGGCGAGAACGACGAGGGCGGCGGCCAGGACGACCCTTGATCTGGCGTAACGCGTCGGCGACGTCGTCCGCGAAGACGTGCGGCTCACGGGCGAGTTGCTTCACCCGCTCCGGGTCGCCGGGCACCGGGTCGTCGTCGAGGTCGAGTACGTGCCAGTCGGTCGGACGATTGTTCATCGCCACACCCCTCGCTATCGACGCCTCGACTCGTGACCGCGGTTCCGGAACCGATATGTCGACACGGTAGTGGGGTCTGTCACGCCCCGTCGAGCAGGAGGCACTTCGGCGGAGCCGTGTGGCGGGGGAGCCGGGCACCCGCCGTCCGCGGCGGGTGCCCGCTCAGGAGCCCAGGTGGCGGCGGAGGCCCGTGATGCGGTTGCTGGTGATGGCGTCCACGCCCATGGCCGTCAGCCGGCGCCAGTTGCGGGGCCAGTCGACCGTCCAGCACGACACCCGGTAGCCCGCCTCGTGGTCCTCGCGGACCGTGGCCTCGTCGAGGAGGCCGAAGCGGTAGTTGAGCCACTGCGGACGCAGCCGCCGCAGCAGGCCCGCCCGGTACGGGACGGGGGAGGAACAGGTCAGCGCTATCTCCGCGGTGGGATCCGCGTCGCGGATGGTGAGCAGGGCCGCCGTGCCGCCGCAGTAGTACGTACGCGCCGCCGCGTCGCTCTGCAGCACCTCGGCGACGGCGTGTCCGGCCGCCGCCGGTTCTGGAAGGTCGATGAACGAGCGGACGCCCGGGCTGTCCGCCATGACCTTCAGCGCCTCGCGCAGCGTCGGGATGCCCCCGGCGGAGCGCTCCTCGACCTCGGCGTACGTCAGCGCCGCCAGGGCCGCTTCCTGTCCCCACAGCCGCTGCAGCGTACGGTCGTGCAGCAGCACCGGCACGCCGTCCGCCGTCAGCCGGACGTCGAACTCCACCGCGTCCGCGCCCGCCGCCACTGCCGAGCGCAGCGAGTCGAGGGTGTTCTCGCGGACGACGTACGGGTCGCCGCGGTGGGCGACGGCCAGCACGGCGGGCGCGGTGCCCGTCACCGGGCGGGCGAGGTCGCGGGCCAGGCGGCGGCGTACGCGTCGATCTCCGCCGCCAGCGCCGCCTTCGCGGCCGGCTCCATGAACGACGCCGTGACCGAGTTCTTCGCCAGCGCCGCTGTCCCCGCCTCGTCGAGGCCGAGGAGGCGGGCGGCCACCGCGTACTCCGTGTTGAGGTCCGTGCCGAACATCGGCGGGTCGTCGCTGCCCAGCGCCACCAGCACGCCCGCGTCCACGATCTGCCGCAGCGGGTGCTCGTCCAGCGACGGGACCGCCTTCGTCGCGACGTTGGAGGTCGGGCAGACCTCCAGCGCGATCCCCGCGTCCGCGAGGTGAGCCAGCAGCTCCGGGTCCTGCGCCGCGCTCGTGCCGTGCCCGATGCGCTCGGCGCGCAGCTCGGTGACCGCGTCCCAGACCGTCTGCGGGCCGGTCGTCTCGCCGGCGTGCGGGACGCTGCGCAGCCCGGCGGCCACGGCCCGGTCGAAGTACGGCTTGAACTGTCCGCGCGGCACGCCGATCTCGGGGCCCCCGAGGCCGAAGGCCACGAGCCCCTCGCAGCCGATGTCCAGCGCTATTCGCGCGGTCTCCTCGGCCGCCTCGAGCCCCGCCTCGCCGGGGATGTCGAAGCACCAGCGCAGCACGACGCCGAGCTCGGACTCGGCGCTGCGCCGGGCGTCCTCCAGCGCGTCGAGGAAGGCGCGGTCGGGGATGCCGCGGCTCGTGGAGCCGTACGGCGTGACGGTCAGCTCCGCGTAGCGGATCTGCTGGCGGGCCATGTCGCGGGCGATCTCGTACGTCAGCAGGCGCACGTCCTCGGGGTCGCGGACGAGGTCCACGACGGCGAGGTAGATCTCGATGAAGTGGGCGAAGTCGCGGAAGGTGAAGAAGTCGGCGAGCGCGGCGGGGTCGGCGGGCACCGCGGAGTCCGGGTGCCGCGCGGCGAGCTCGGCGACGATGCGGGGCGACGCGGAGCCGACGTGGTGGACGTGGAGCTCGGCCTTCGGCAGACCGGCGATGAAGGAGTCAAGATCGGCCATCGCCTCATCGTAGGCCAACCGAATGACGGCGCCGCCCCGGCTCCGTAGCATGTGCGAACGCGCGGCATGCGGCGCGTCACAGGGGAGCGGAAGGAGCGGACATGGCGGCGAGCAGTCCACCGGCGCCGGCCGCCGCCGGAGCGCGGTGGGGACCGGCCGGTCTGGGCACGAAGGCGATGGTGTGCGGCATCGTCGGCGTCACGCTCCTGGCCACGGTCTACGGCGTGGTCCTCTCGGTGCTGCTCGGCCCGGCGGCGCTGGCGCTCGGCGTCGCCGCGCGCAGGCGCGCGCGCCGCGAGGGGGTGGGCGCCGGGCGCAACGCGGTCATCGGCATCGCGACGGGCGCGGTGGCGTTCACCGTCGCGGCGGTCGTCATCGTGCTGACGCTGACGGGCGTGATCTTCTCCGCGGACGAGGAGGAGGAGAAGCCCGCGGACCGCCGGGAGGGACCGAGCGTGCAGGTCATGGCGGACCGGCCGGAGACGCTGCCCCTGGCGGCCGGCGGCCCGGGGTGAGCCGGTCCGACGGGATACGGGCGGCTCGTACAGTTGAGCCCATGGAAACGGACCGGCGGGACGACGCGGCGGGGCGGGGTGCGCTCCGCCTGGAGGCGGGCCGGGAGCATCCCGCCGGGGTTCCCGCGGGGGTCTCCGGCGGGGCGCAGGGCCCCGCGGGGGCCGGCGGGGACGGCGCGGACGAGAGCGCGGACGCTTCCGGCCCCGCGGACCCCGCGGCGGGCGGGCAGCCGGACCTCGCGGCGTCCCCCGGCGCCGCCGTTCCGCCCCTGCCCGACGGCAGTGCGCCCGTGCCCGACGGCGGTCCCTCCCAGCCCGGCGGCGTTCCGCCCGTGCCCCTCGCGCCCGGCTGGCAGCGTCCGCAGCCGGGGCCCGACCCCGGTCCGTACGGCCCGAAGCCCTACCTCCCCGGTCCCTACGCCTGGGTGCCTCCCGCCGGGCCGCGCAACGGCTCCGGGATCGCGGCGGTGATCCTCGGCGTCATCGGCGCCGTGTTCGCGTTCACGCTCCTCCTCAGCCCGCTCGCCGTCATCCTCGGCGGCCTCGCCGTCGGCTTCGGCGTCGTCACCCTGCGCCGCGTGCGGCGCGGCGAGGCGAGCAACAGGGGCTCGGGGCTGACGGGGATCTGGCTCGGCGGCGTCGCGACCGTCGTCGGTATCGGCATGAGCATCCTGCTCATCGTCCTGGCGCTCGACTTCTTCGCCCCCGTCTCACCCGAGACGGACAGCGCGATCCAGGCCGGCGAGACCCTCTCGTACGAAGACGGCCTCGAAGTGACCCTCGACACGGCGCCCTCCCCGGGCGGCTTCCTGGAGGTACGGCTCCAGGTCGAGAACGGCACCGGTGAGCTGGTGACTCTCGCGAACAGCGAGGTCAGCGTGTACCCCATCGGCTCCGACGGCGAGAACCTGACGCTGGAGAGCGGCGACGTACTGCCGCTGACCCTCGGCGAGGACCGCGTCGCGCTGGCCCGCTACCGCTTCGAGCTGCCGGAGGGGGCGGGAGAGCTCGAGTTCGAGGTGTCGCCGGGCGGGCCGTACGAGTACGGGTACTGGTGGACGGACCTCGACGGCCCCGACGACGGGCAGCCCGCCTGACGCTGCGCGGTGAGCCGGCCGGCTGCGTACCAGCAGCCGGCGAGCAGCACCCCCGCCACGCACCACCCCGCCAGCACGTCCAGCGGCCAGTGGTACTCCCGCCACACCAGCCCCGCCCCCGCTCCCGGCACCACCGCCCCCGCCGCGGCGACCAGCAGCCGCCGGGCGGCGCGGGAGCGCAGCAGCGGCAGCAGGAGCAGCACGACGGCCCCGTAGGCGACGGCGGCGGTGGTGGAGTGGCCGGAGGGGAAGAAGCCGGCGTAGTCGTCGGCGAGCGGGCCCTTGGGCCCCGGCCGGGCCTGCACGGACTTCAGCGGCAGGACGACGGCGGGCAGCACCGCGAAGGCGGCGGCACTGGCGAACAGCGGGATCCGTGCCGCCCCTGTGCGCAGCGGCCGGCGCCACACCGCGAACAGCATCGCCGCCGCCAGCACCGGCAGCGCCACCCACACCCCGCCCAGGTCGGCCAGCAGCTCCGCGCCCGGCGGGTCGTGCCGGGCCAGCGCGGGGCCGGTGCGCTCGTCCAGTTCGCGCACCGGCCCGTCCACGGCGACCTGCCAGGCGAGCAGCCCGTACAGCACGGCGCAGCCGAAGACGGTCCACGCCGCGGCGGCCCGCCGCCGCGGCGCGGGCGCCGGGTGGTGCGCCCGTTCCGTATCCCGTGCCGCGGGCCGGCGCGGGGTGCGCCGTGCCCGTACCGCCTGCCTCACACGTTCCGCGAGAGCGCCCCTTCCAGAATGTCCAGCCCCTCGGCCAGCAGATCCTCGCCGATCACCAGCGGCGGCAGGAAGCGCAGCACGTTCCCGTACGTCCCGCAGGTCAGCACCAGCAGCCCCTCCGCGTGGCACGCCTTGGCCACCGCCGCCGTGAGCTGCGCGTCCGGGTCCTTCGTGCCCGGCTTGACCAGCTCGATGGCCAGCATCGCACCGCGCCCGCGCACGTCGCCGACGGCGTCGTGCTTCTCCTTGAGCGCTGCCAGCCGGCCCTTCATGATCTCCTCGATGCGCTTGGCCTTCGCGTTCAGGTCCAGCTCGCGCATCGTTTCGATGGCGCCGAGCGCGGCGGCGCACGCCACCGGGTTGCCACCGTACGTGCCGCCGAGGCCGCCGACGTGCGGGGCGTCCATGATCTCCGCGCGGCCGGTCACCGCCGCCAGCGGCAGCCCGCCGGCGATGCCCTTCGCGGTGGTGATGAGGTCGGGCACGACGCCTTCCTCCTCGCAGGCGAACCAGCGGCCCGTACGGCAGAAGCCGGACTGGATCTCGTCCGCGACGAAGACGATGCCGTTGTCCTTCGCGAACTGCGCGATCCGCGGCAGGAAGCCCGGTGCCGGCTCGATGAAACCTCCCTCGCCGAGGATCGGCTCGATGACGATCGCCGCCACGTTGGCGGCCCCGACCTGCTTGCTGATCAGGTCGATGGCCTGTGCCGCGGCCTCCTCGGCGCAGTTCTCGGGGCCGGTCAGCCAGCGGTAGGGGTAGGCGACGGGCACGCGGTAGATCTCCGGCGCGAAGGGCCCGAAGCCGTGCTTGTACGGCATGTCCTTGGCGGTGAGCGCCATGGTGAGGTTCGTGCGCCCGTGGTAGCCGTGGTCGAAGACGACGACGGCCTGGCGGCCCGTGTACGAACGGGCGATCTTGACGGCGTTCTCGACGGCCTCGGCGCCGGAGTTGAACAGCGCCGACTTCTTGGCGTGGTCACCGGGGGTCAGCTCGGCGAGCTGCTCGCAGACCTCCACGTAGCCCTCGTACGGCGTGACCATCATGCAGGTGTGCGTGAAGTCGGCCAACTGCGCCGACGCGCGGCGGACGACGGCCTCGGCGCTGTTGCCGACGGACGTGACGGCGATGCCGGCGCCGAAGTCGATGAGCCGGTTGCCGTCGACGTCCTCGACGACGCCGCCGGCGGCGCGGGCGGCGAAGACGGGCATCACCGTGCCCACGCCCTGCGCGACGGCGCCGTTCTTGCGCGCCATCAGCTCCTGGGACTTCGGCCCCGGGATCGGGGTGACAAGCCGCCGCTCCTGGGGGAGCGCGGCGCCTGTGGTGGCGGAAGCGCTGGTCATGGGGGATCTCCTCCGGGTCCGGACGACGATGTTCTTTCCCGCAGGCTAGGGCCGGGCGCCGGGCGGGGGCATGCTACGCGGGGGAGCGGTGTGCCGTGTCGCTTTGTCCACGGTGGACAGGGGGCGGTTGAGCTGGGGAAACGCGGGGGCGCACGGCGGGGAGGGTACGGGCGTACGGCGGAGCGGGGGCGGGTGCGGCGGCGCGCGGTCCGCGCTGCCTGTCAGCGGGCCGAGGTCAGCTTCCCCGGGTTGCGCCGCACGTCGATCGCCGTGATCCGCCCCCCGCTGACGGTGAACGCCGCCACCGCCACCTCCCCCTCCGGCCCGTACCACACGAGCCCGGCGGACCCGTTGACGCTGCTCACGCGCAGCGTGCCGGGCGGCAGCGGCCCGCGGCCGAACGCGAGCAGCCGGCGCGCCACCCGCTCCGCGCCCTGCACCACCCCCGGCAGCGACGAGACCGGCCCCCCGCCGTCACCGCGCCACGCCACCTCCGGATCGAGCAGCCGCACAAGACCGTCCCGATCGCCGTCCCGGCAGGCGGCGGCGAACGCGTGCACCAGCCGCCACTGCTCCGCGCACGGCGCGGGCGTGTGCGGGCGGCTCTGCTCGACGTGCCGCCGTGCGCGGGCGGCCAGTTGGCGCACGGCGGCCGGGGTGCGGCCGACGGCCTCGGCGGCCTGACCGGCGGTCAGCCCGAAGCCGTCGCGGAGGAGGAAGGCGGTGCGCTGCGCGGGGGACAGCTCGTCCAGCGCGACGAGCAGGGCCATGCTCACCGACTGATCGAGCGTCACCTGCTCACCCGGGTCGGACGCGCCGCCCCGGGCCGGGTCCGGCGGCGGCGCGGGCAGCCAGGTGCCCATGTGCCGCTTGCGCCGGGGCCGGACGCTGCCGAGCGCGTCGACCGCGAGCCGGCCGACGGCGGTGGTGAGCCAGCCGCGCAGGTCGCGTATCGCGGTGGGGTCGGGCACGCGCCGCAGCCGCAGGAAGGATTCCTGCACGCAGTCCTCGGCCTCGGCGAGGGAGCCGGTGGTGGAGTAGGCGACCCGCAGCAGGCGGGGACGCTCGTTCTCGAAGGCCTGGACGAGGTCGTCGTCCTGTGGCACGCGCACCGCCTCCTTCGTGGGGTGGCCTGGGCGGTTGGCGGGCGGGTGTGCCCTTGAGGTGGGGGGTCTCATGTCTTGAGGACGTGGCGGGGCGCGGATATGTGACTTCAGCGGGCACACGTGTGCGTACGGGAGCGGTTGACGCGTGCCCCGGAAGGGCACCGGGTCGGTGGGCGGCACGCGCTAAGTTGGGCGGGATGGCGCCGAGTTGCCGGCCGGCGGCACGCTGGGCGCGGGGACGCAAGGTCAGGGCTGGATCAGGAACGGGGCCGGGCCCCGCGGAAGGGAAGAGCGGAACATGGGCGAGGACGGCCGACTCGGGCCGCGGAAGTCGGGACCGGAGCACGGGGACCGGCCCCGCCGTCCCGTGCGGCCCACGCAGCCGCCCATCGGCCCCGCGGTGCCCCCGCAGCCCAGGGGACCGGCCCCGGGTGCAGCGCCTGGGGCCGAAGCGTGGGAGAACCCGTTCGTCCAGTGGATGCGCACGCCGCGGCCGAAGGCGGGGCCGGGGATCTGGCGGTACGGGCACGTGCCCCGGCCGCCCGACGACGCGGACCGGATCTCCGATCGGCAACTGCTCGGCGGCGCCGCGCTTGCGCTGCTCAGCGGGTTGCTCGTGTGGTCGCTGTGCTGGAACGGCGTCATCACCATCTGGCTGTGGCCACTCGACTGGATCACCCTGGACGCCTGGCGGGACACCAGTGCGATGGTGGTAGCGGGGTACATCTACTACGGCCTGTTCATCCTGCTGCTCGTGTACGTCTTCGGCCGCATCGGGCGGTGGCACGAGGTGTGGACCCGCTTCCTGGAGCCGGTCCTCAGCTCCCAGCAGCCTGACCCGGACCAGAAGGACCCCGGGGGCGAAGACCCCGTGGCGTGGCCTGAGTTGCGGGCTGCCGGGTTGGTGGGGGAGGCCGAGGTGCTGGGCGGGGCCGCGCGGGGCGGGGGGATGAACGACGTGGATCTGGCGCGGATAGCCCGGGCCTGGGAGTCCGTACGGGCCCGGCCCGAGCGGCTCGGGAAGTTCGCCGACTCCGTGCGGCGCGACGGGCCCGCCGCCTGTCCGCACCCCTCCGGGCTGCGCGACATCGGCCGGCGCGCCCACCGGCACGACCTCGTCACCGGCCAGGTCCGCATCGGCGCCGCCCCCGACGACAAGCGCAACCCCCACGCCTACCGCGGCGGCGGCATCGCCCTGGAAGCCGCCCTCCTCGGTACCGGGCTGCTCGCCGTCGGCCCCGCAGGCAACGTGGTCAGCGACCGCGTCACCGGCCCCGTCGCCGAGCTGCTCTGCCTGCAGGCCCTTGCCGGGCGGGCCGCCGTCGTCGTGGTCGGGGCGGCCGGCGCGCCGCTCGGCGACGACGACGCGTACGACGTCGTCATCCGCATCGCCGATCCCTCCTCCCCCCACGACCTCGACCTCTACGGCGGCACCGCCGACCCCGACGAGGCCGCCGCCCTGCTCGCCGAGGCCCTGCTCGGCGGCGACGGGGCCGACTGGGCGCACGGCCGGCCGGCCGTCACCGCCCTCGGCCAGGTCATCGGCGCCTACCAGGCGGCGTACGGCGTCTTCCCCGGCGTCTCCGAGCTGCGCGCCCTCCTCGACGGCGACCGCGCCGCCCTCGCCGCCCTGCGGCGCGACTGCGGCGCCGTGGCCGAGGGCAAGCCGTACGGCGGTCCGGACGGCGCCCAGGACGCCGCTGACACCGCCGGCGCCGCCGACGACTTCGCCGCCGACCGTGCCGCCGCCGCCCTCCGCGAGCTCGACGCCCGCGAGCGCCAGCTCTCCCGCCCCGGCGACGTCGGCGCCCTCCTCGCCGGCCGGCTCGCGGTCCTGGACCGCCCCGTCTTCGCCCGGTTCTTCGACACCCGCGGCCGGGGCCGCCAGTTCTCCATGCGGGCGCTGGAGCACCCGATGCGGGTACGGATCGTGCTGCCGGAGCGTACCCACGCCGAGGCGTCCCGCGTGCTGGCCCGGCTGCTCCTCGCCCAGTTCACCGCCGTCGCCCCGGCCCGCTCCGACCGCTCCCTCTTCGCCGCCCTCGTCCTCGACGACGCCGCGCGGACCGCCAGCCCCGAGTCCGTGCGCGCCCTCGGCCGGCTGCGCGCCGCGCACGCCGGCGTAGTGCTGGGGCTGCGCGGCCTCGACGACGTGGCCGAGCCGGTGCGCGGTCCGCTGCTGGCCGCGGTC
The DNA here is from genome assembly GCF_059570535.1 of Streptomyces sp. CNP082. Taxonomy (NCBI): domain Bacteria; kingdom Bacillati; phylum Actinomycetota; class Actinomycetes; order Kitasatosporales; family Streptomycetaceae; genus Streptomyces; species Streptomyces sp. CNP082. The sequence continues at coordinate 86,443 of NZ_JCANSZ010000003.1, read as the reverse complement.
GGCTGCCGGATGGCGCTGACCGGCGTCAGCACCTGGGACGGCCGGCACTTCGCCGAGGCGTGGGGCGCCGAGTGGGTCGAGGCGGAGGACGTCACGCACGTCCCTGACGTCTCCGGCGGACTGATCCGGCGGCTGCTGAGGTGGGTACGACAGGTCTTCACGGGTACGAAAGCCATGAGCCGCTCGGTGACGGTGCGCACCGTGGAGCGGGAGCGCTGGTCGGCCTCGGAGCTGGCGAACACGCTGCCGCCCGGGCACGCGGTGCTCTCCGTGACGACGGTGGACGGTGAGCGGACGCCTCCGGTGCTCGTCGACTTGCACCACTGAGGCACAATGAGCAGAGCCGTTCATACGGAGCGTCGTAAGACAGGGCGACAGTCTGAAAGCGGTCGGAGAACCTCCGCGACGGTCGGAGGCGGTGTGGATCGTCAGGCCCCGCGGGACAGCCAGCCGGCCGGGGCCGGACGGGGGCGGTCAGGGTCGGTCGCGTACGACGCGGACCGGGCCGGCCGGGGCGGTCGCGCAGACAGTCACGAACAGCACGGCGGCTCCCGCCGCCGCAGCAGCCAGAAGGTGCTATGCCCACGCTCGCCTCGCTTGTCCGCCATCCAGCCCTCAAGCTCTCCGTCCTCACCGGCGCCGACGAGCTGGGCGTGGCCGTGCGCTGGGCGCAGACCAGCGAGTTGATAGACCCGGTGCCGTACCTCGAGGGCGGCGAGCTGATCCTGACCACCGCGCTCAAGCTCGACGTCGACGACGCCGGCGCCATGCGCCGCTACATGCGGCGGCTCGCGGACGCCGGCGTGGTCGGGGTGGGCTTCGGGATCGGCGTGAACTTCGAGACGGTGCCCGGCGCGCTGCTCGCGGCGGCCCGGGAAGCGCGGGTTCCGCTGCTGGGGGTGCCGCGGACGACGCCGTTCATCGCCATCTCCAAGGTGGTCTCCGCGGCCATCGCCGCCGACCAGTACCGCGCGCTGACCCGCGGGTTCGAGGCGCAGCGGGACCTGACCCGGGCGGCGCTCGGCGCGGAAGGACCGGCGACGGTCGTCAGCCGGCTCGCGGCGCACGTACGCGGGTGGGCGGCGCTGTACGACACGGCGGGGGAGGTGCTCGCGGTCTCCCCGGCGCGTGCGGCGGAGCGGGCGGAGGCGCTGAAGGCCGACGTGGCGCGGCTGCGGCGGCGGCCGGCACCGGCGAGCGCGGTGGTGGCGGGCGTACGGACCGAGGAGACGGCAGAGGCAGCAGAGGCAGCAGGAACAGCGGAGGCAGCAGAGACGGAGGGCGCGCAGGAGGCCGGGGCCCCGGACACGGACGACCGGACGACGGCGGCGGACAGGGCGGACGCAACGGATCTGACGGACCTCGCAGACGGGGCGGATACGGCGGACGGGGCGGCCTCCGGTCGCGCCGCGCCGGATGCCTCCCCCGGTGGTGCCCCCGCCGGCAGGACCGCCGCCGACCGCCCTCCCCGCGCCCCCGCCGGCCCCGCCGAGGACCGCGTCGAGCTGCAGTCCCTCGGCTCCGGCCGCCGCTGCTGCGGCGTCCTCGCCGTCGGTACCGGCGGCAAGCTCGCCCCCGCCGAGCGCTACGCCGTCCACGCCGCCGTCTCCCTCCTCACCCTCGTCACCGAGCGCTCCAGCGCCTTCTCCGCCGCCGAGCAGCGCCTCGGCACCGCCGTGCTGCGGCTGCTGCTCGCCGGGCAGCCCGACCACGCGCGGGCCGTCGCCGGACCGCTGTACGGGGGGCTGCTCGACGCGCCCGTACGCCTCCTGGTCGCCGAGGCCGCCTCGCCGGTGGCGCCGGTGGACGCGGGCCCCCCGGAGCCGCTGCCGGAGGCGCTGGGGGAACTGGCCGACGCGCTCGACGCGGCGGCGGCCGGGTCCGGCGAGGCGTTCCTCGCGGTGCCTGACGCCGGGCGGCTGGTGGTGCTGGCCGCGGACTGCGGTGCGGTCGCGGAGGCGGCGGCGCAGCACGCCGGGCGCGTCGAGGCCGCGCACCCGGGCGCGGTGGGGCAGGTCCGCGGGTCCGGCGCGGGGCAGGGGACGCTGCCGCTGGTCGCCGGGGTGTCGGCGCCGGCGGGCCCTGCGGTGGTGACGGTGGCGTACAAGCAGGCCGAGCAGGCGCTGTCGGTGGCGCGGCGGCGCGGGCGGGTGCTGGTGGAGCACGAGGACGTCACGGCGGGCTCGGTGGTGGACCTGCTGGCGGACGACGCGGTGCAGGCGTTCGCGGACGGCACGCTGCGGGCGCTGCGGGAGCACGACGAGCGGGGCCGCGGCGACCTCGTCGCCTCGCTGCGGGCGTGGCTGTCGCGGCACGGGCAGTGGGACGCGGCGGCGGCCGACCTCGGGGTGCACCGGCACACGCTGCGCTACCGGATGCGGCGGGTCGAGGAGATCCTCGGGCGCTCGCTGGACGACCCGGACACGCGGATGGAGCTGTGGCTGGCCCTCAAGGCGTAGGGCGCGGGGCCACGGGCCGGGCCGGGGCGCACACCCCGGCCCGGCCCGGCCGGCTCACGGCGTACGGGCCTTGCAGGTGTCGCGGATCTTGTAGAAGTACGACAGGTACATCGCGTGGTAGTCCGCGCTCGTGATCCGTACCATCGCCTCGTCCGCGGAACGCAGCCCGGACCCGGTCCAGTTGTGGCTGCCCGTGTACACGCGCGGCGTGATGCTGCCGTTGTAGTCGCCGTCCAGCAGCCAGAACTTCGTGTGCGTGCGCACGTCGATGCCCGCGCCGTTGGGGAAGTTGCAGTACTGCCGCTGGATGCCCGCGCTGTCGAGGATGCCCTCGTCCGTCGCGTCGCCCTCGCGGTAGACGACGTCGACCCAGCAGCCCTCCGCGCGCTTCTCCGCCAGCTTGTGGGCCACCTGCTTGCGGGAGCGTCAGCCGCTCTGGACGTTGTCCTGGCCCGGGTCCTCGAACTGGTCGTCGCAGACCACGATCCACGACGTCCTGGTGTCGTCCGTGCCCAGCGCCGCTCAGTGAGGTCCACGCCGCGCTGCCCTTGTCGCGGGTGTTGTCGTCGACGATCAGCTTGACGGCGACGCCGCGCCGGTGGGCGGCGACCAGGGCGTCGGCGACGGCCGAGTCCTCCAGCTCGAACACCGAGGCGCGGATGGTCTGGCCGGCGGGGGTGGCGTCGATGAGCGCGATGAGCTGGGTGAAGACGGCGGCCGGCCGGAAGGCGAGGACCCCCCGGGGATTCCCGGGGGGTCCACGCCGCCGTCAGCGCGCGGGCGCGGTCAGAGCGCGTCCAGGCCCGTGATGACCATGACCTTCTCGTACGTGTAGTCCTCCATCGCGTACTTCACGCCCTCGCGGCCCACGCCGGAGCGCTTCACGCCCCCGTACGGCATCTGGTCCGCGCGGTACGACGGGACGTCGCCGACGATCACGCCGCCGACCTCCAGCTTCCGGTGCGCCCGGAAGGCGCTCTGCACATCGTGCGTGAACACGCCCGCCTGCAGGCCGTACTTCGAGTCGTTGACCGCCGCGAACGCGGCGTCCTCGCCGTCCGCCCGGTGCACCGTCACCACCGGCCCGAATGCCTCCTCGTGGGAGATCTGGACACCGCCCGGCACGTCGGTGAGCACCGTCGGCGCGTACGCCGCACCGTCCCGCTTGCCGCCGGTCAGCAGCTTGGCGCCGGCGCCCACGGCCTCGTCGACCCACGACTCCAGCCGCTGGGCCGCGGCCTCGCTGACCATCGGGCCGACGTCGGTGGCCTCGTCCGACGGGTCGCCGGTCACCTGCGCCTCGACGGCCGCGACGATCTTGGGCACCAGGCGGTCGTACACCGAGGCGTCGGCGATCACGCGCTGGACGGAGATGCACGACTGGCCCGCCTGGTAGTTGGCGAACGTGCCGATCCGCTGCGCGGCGCGGTCGAGGTCGGCCTCGGAGGCGTAGTCGGCCAGGACGACGGCGGCGCCGTTGCCGCCCAGCTCCAGGGTGACCCGCTTGCCGGGGACGGCCTCCAGGATCGCGAAGCCGACCCGGTCCGAGCCGGTGAAGGAGATGATCGGCAGCCGGCTGTCCTCGGTCAGGGCGGGCATCCGGTCGTTCGGCACCGGCAGCACGCTCCAGCTGCCGGCCGGCAGCTCGGTCTCCGACAGCAGCTCGCCCAGCAGCAGCGCCGACAGCGGCGTGGCGGGGGCGGGCTTGAGGATGATCGGGGCGCCCACGGCGAGGGCCGGGGCGACCTTGTGGGCGCACAGGTTCAGCGGGAAGTTGAACGGTGCGATGCCGAGCACCGGGCCGTACGGGAAGCGGCGGGTGAAGGCCAGCCGGCCGGCCCCGCCCGGGTCGGTGTCGAGCCGCTGGCCCTCGCCGCTGCCCCACCTGCGGGTCTCCTCGGCGGCGAAGCGGAACGTGGACACGGCGCGGTTGACCTCACCGCGGGCCCACTTCAGCGGCTTGCCGTTCTCGGCGGAGATCAGCCGGGCGATCTCCTCGGCGCGGGCGGCGAGCTGCTTGGTCACGTGGTCGAGCGCCGCGGCGCGCACGTGTGCGGGGGTGGCGGCCAGCTCGTCCTTCACCGCGTCCGCGGCGGCGACGGCCTCCTCGATCTGGGCGTCGGTGGGAATGCTCACCGTGCCGACCTTGCGGCCGTCCCAGGGCGAGGTGACGTCTAGGGTGTCCTCGCCGGTCGCCTGCCGGCCGGCGAGCCAGAACGCTTGTGTGGAAGTCACGGCAGAGTCCCTCCGGAGTGCGTACCTCTGGTGCCCACGGTAGGCGGTCGGCGGGGCAGGGTGCGTTGTCCAGCGCGTAGCACTCGGCGGATGCGTCGCTACGGGACGGCAGGGTGGGCGGTACGGGGGTATCAGGCTGGGCGGTGCGGGCGTAGGGAGCCGGGGACGGCTGCCCGGGTGACGATTGGCGCGCGTGGGGTGGTGCCGCCCGGCCAAATCGGGTACATACGCACAAGTAGCACCGGCTGGTAACCCCAACTCAGCGGCGAGGTGAGTTCCTCATGACCGCACCATCCACACGGCCGTCCGTCTCCGAGAAGGAAGCCAGGGACGTCGCCGAGGCCGCACGCGAGAAGGACTGGCGCAAGCCCAGCTTCGCCAAGGAGCTGTTCCTCGGCCGCTTCCGCCTCGACCTCATTCACCCCCACCCCGAGCCGGCCCCCGAGGACGTGGCGCGCGGCGAGGAGTTCCTCGCCAGGCTGCGCGACTTCTGCGAGACGCAGATCGACGGGGCCGGGATCGAGCGGGACGCGCAGGTCCCCGACGAGACCGTGCGCGGGCTGAAGGAGATCGGCGCCTTCGGCATGAAGATCGACCGGAAGTACGGCGGCCTCGGCCTCACGCAGGTCTACTACAACAAGGCGCTCGCCCTCGTCGGCACCGCGAGCCCCGCCGTCGGCGCGCTGCTCTCGGCGCACCAGTCGATCGGCGTGCCGCAGCCGCTGAAGATGTTCGGCACCGAGGAGCAGCGGCAGGAGTTCCTGCCCCGGTGCGCGCGTACCGACATCTCCGCCTTCCTGCTCACCGAGCCCGACGTCGGCTCCGACCCGGCCCGGCTGGCGACCACCGCCGTCCCCGACGGCGACGGGCCCGACGCGGACTACCTGCTCGACGGCGTCAAGCTCTGGACCACCAACGGCGTCGTCGCCGACCTGCTCGTGGTCACGGCGCGGGTGCCGCCGCGCCCGGCGAAGGACGGCGCGGAGGCGCAGCGGGGCGGCATCACGGCCTTCGTCGTCGAGGCCGCCTCCGAGGGCATCACCGTGGAGAACCGCAACCAGTTCATGGGCCTGCGCGGCATCGAGAACGGCGTCACCCGCTTCCACCAGGTACGCGTCCCCGCCGCCAACCGCATCGGCCCCGAGGGCGCGGGCCTGAAGATCGCGCTGACCACGCTCAACACCGGGCGCCTGTCGCTGCCCGCGCTGTGCGTGGGCGCGGGCAAGTGGTGTCTGAAGATCGCCCGCGGCTGGGGCGGCGCCCGCGAGCAGTGGGGCCGGCCCGTCGCCAGGCACGAGGCCGTCGGCTCGAAGATCTCCTTCATCGCGGCGACGACGTTCGCGCTGGAGGCGGTGCTCGACCTGTCGTCGCAGATGGCCGACGAGGACCGCAACGACATCCGCATCGAGGCCGCGCTCGCCAAGCTCTACGGCTCGGAGATGGCCAGCCTCATCGGCGACGAGCTGATCCAGATCCGCGGCGGCCGTGGCTACGAGACCGCCGAGTCCCTCGCCGCCCGCGGCGAGAAGGCGGTCCCGGCCGAACAGATCGTCCGGGACCTGCGGATCAACCGGATCTTCGAGGGCTCGACCGAGATCATGCACCTGCTCATCGCCCGCGAGGCGGTGGACGCCCATCTCAAGGTCGCCGGCGACCTCATCGACCCGCAGAAGAACCTCTCCGAGAAGGCGCGCGCGGGCGCGCGGGCCGGCGGCTTCTACGCCCGCTGGCTGCCGAAGCTGGTCGCCGGCAAGGGGCAGGTGCCGCGGACGTACGGCGAGTTCCACCCGCCCGGGCACCGCGACCTCTCCACCCACCTGCGTTTCGTCGAGCGCGGCGCCCGCCGGCTGGCGCGCTCCACGTTCTACGGGATGTCCCGCTGGCAGGGGCGGATGGAGACCAAGCAGGGCTTCCTCGGCCGGGTGGTGGACATCGGCGCGGAGCTGTTCGCGATGAGCGCCGCGTGTGTCCGGGCCGAGATGCTGCGCACCGCCGCCGGCCGGGGCGGGCACGGCAAGGAGGCGTACGAACTGGCCGACGCCTTCTGCCGGCAGGCCCGCATCCGGGTCGAGGAGCTGTTCGGCCGGCTGTGGACGAACACCGACGACCTGGACCGCAAGGTGGTGCGGCAGGTGCTGGACGACGCGTACACCTGGCTGGAGGAGGGCATCGTCGACCCGTCCGGCGACGGCCCGTGGATCGCGGAGGCCGAGCCGGGCCCGGCGAAGACGCCGAACCTGCACCGGCCGATCCGCTAGCGGCCCCTCGCGGCCGGCCGCACCGGGACCTCAGCCGGTGCGGCCGGCCGCGCGCGTTCCCCGGGACGGGTGCCGCCCCAGGGGCGGCCTGAGCAGCGCGGGGGCACGGTCCGGCCGCTGCGGCGCGCTCCGGCCTGCCGAGTGGCGCAGCTCACGCTCCCACGGGAAAATCGCAGAAGGCTATCCCTAGCATCCCTATAGGAAATCCCTAGTATCAATGTCTATGGACTTCTCGTGGTCGATGGTCGTGGCCGGAGCCTTCGTGGGCTGCATGGTCGGCCTCACGGGCATGGGCGGCGGCGCCCTCATGACCCCCATCATGGTGACGGTCTTCGGCGTCAACCCCACCCAGGCCATCGGCAGCGACCTGGCGACCTCGGTGTTCATGAAGCCGTTCGGCGCCGCCGTGCACCAGAAGGCGGGCACCGTCCGCTGGGACGTGGTGCGCTGGCTGCTGCCCACCGGGGTGCCGGGCGCGTTCTGCGGCGCCTTTCTGCTGCAGTTCCTCGGCGAGGGCGAGGAACTGCAGAGCCGGGTGAAGATCGTCATCGGCGCGGCGCTGCTGCTCGCCGTCACCGGCATGCTCGCCCGGATGTGGCTGGACCGGCGGCGCGCCGCGCGCGACGGCGAGGAGGCCGAGGACGCGCACGTGCCCGTACGGCCCGTGGCCACGCTGCTCATCGGGCTCGTCGGCGGCCTCGTCGTCGGCATGACGTCGGTCGGCTCGGGCTCGCTGATCATCGTGATGCTGATGCTCGTGCACCCCCGGCTCAAGGCCAACCACCTCGTCGGCACCGACCTCGTCCAGGCCATCCCGATCGTCGCCGCCGCGGCGGCCGGGCACTTCATCGTCGGCGACGCCAGCATGGGGCTCGCCGCCGTGCTGCTCCTCGGCGCCATCCCCGGCGTGCTCGTCGGCGCCGTGCTCTCCACCCGCGCCCCCGGCGCCGTGCTGCGCTGGGTGCTGGCGATCATCCTCCTCGCCACCGGGCTGTCCCTGGTGCACGTGCCGGAGACGGTCATCGTCCCCGCCTGCGCCGTGCTCGCCGCGTACGCCGTGCTCAGCAGCCGCCCGCGCCGCCCCGGGCTCGCGACGGCCCCCGCCACCGCCCTGCCGGCGGACGGCGAAGCGCCGGGAGCGCCGGGGGAGCCCGCTGCGGACGGCAGTGAGAGGGCGTCTGCTCCACGCCGGGCCTGAGCGGTCACAATGGGGCGATGACCGAGACCTCTGCTGCTCCGCTCGCCGATCCGCACCTGCGCTCCGCGACCGCCCCGACAGCCGGCGACGGCCCCCGCGAGATCGTCGTCCTCGGCTCGACCGGCTCCGTGGGCACCCAGGCCGTCGACATCGTGCGCCGCAACCCGGACCGGTTCCGGGTCACCGCACTGTCCGCGGCGGGCGGCCGGGTGGAGCTGCTGGCCGAGCAGGCGCACGAGCTGCGGGTACGCCGCGTCGCCGTCGCCCGCGCGGACAAGGCCGGTGAGCTGCGCGAGGCGCTGGCCGCGCGGTACGGGGCCGGGGAGCCGCCGCCCGAGGTGCTGGCGGGCCCGGACGCCGCCGCCGAACTCGCCGCCAGCGAGTGCCACACCGTGCTCAACGGCATCACCGGCTCCATCGGCCTCGCGCCCACCCTCGCCGCCCTCAAGGCCGGCCGGATGCTGGCGCTGGCCAACAAGGAGTCGCTGATCGTCGGCGGTCCGCTGGTCAAGGAGGTGGCCCGGCACGGCCAGATCGTGCCCGTGGACTCCGAGCACTCCGCCCTCTACCAGGCCCTGCTCGGCGGCGCCCGCGGTGAGGTGCGCAGACTCCTCGTCACCGCCTCCGGCGGCCCGTTCCGCGGCCGGACGCGCGAGGAGCTGACGGACGTCACCCCCGAGCAGGCGCTCGCCCACCCCACGTGGGCCATGGGCCCGGTCGTCACCATCAACTCCGCCACCCTGGTCAACAAGGGCCTGGAGGTCATCGAGGCGCACCTGCTCTACGACGTGCCCTTCGACCGCATCGAGGTCGTCGTCCACCCGCAGTCCCTCGTGCACTCCATGGTCGAGTTCACCGACGGCTCCACCCTGGCCCAGGCCAGCCCGCCCGACATGCGGCTGCCGATCGCGCTGGCCCTCGGCTGGCCGGAGCGGGTGCCCGACGCCGCGCCGCCCTTCGCCTGGTCGGCACCCTCCACCTGGGAGTTCTTCCCCCTGGACGAGAAGGCGTTCCCGTCCGTGCCGCTGGCCTGCCACGTCGGCGCCCTCGGCGGCACCGCCCCGGCGGTCTTCAACGCGGCGAACGAGGAGTGTGTCGACGCCTTCCTCACCGGCAGGCTCCCGTTCCTTGGCATCATGGACACGGTCAGCCAGGTCGTCGCGGAACACGGCACGGACGATCCGGGAACCCGGCTGACGGTCGCGGACGTCCTTGACGCCGAGACCTGGGCGCGCGCCCGCGCCAGGGAACTGGCCGGGCTGCCGGCCGACCCGCACGACAAGTGACGACCGACCGACAACTGATGACGAAGGTGCGCCCATGACGACACTCATGACGATTCTCGGCATCGTCGTCTTCGCCTTCGGGCTCCTCGTCTCCATCGCCTGGCACGAGTTCGGCCACCTCAGCACGGCCAAGATGTTCGGCATCCGCGTCCCGCAGTACATGGTCGGCTTCGGCCCCACCATGTGGTCCCGGAAGAAGGGGGACACGGAGTACGGCATCAAGTGGATCCCGCTCGGCGGCTACATCCGCATGATCGGGATGTTCCCGCCCGGCGAGGACGGCCGGGTGCAGCAGCGCTCCACCTCGCCGTTCCGCGGGATGATCGAGGACGCGCGGCAGGCGGCGTACGAGGAGCTCAAGCCCGGCGACGAGAACCGGCTGTTCTACACGCGGGCCCCGTGGAAGCGGGTCATCGTGATGTTCGCCGGGCCGTTCATGAACCTGGTGCTGGCCGTCGTGGTGTTCGTCGGCGTGATGATGACGTTCGGCATCGCCACCCAGACCACGACCGTCGGCTCGGTGTCCGACTGCGTGATCAAGGCCGAGAAGGTCGCGGAGAACCCGGACCGCAAGTGCCGGGAGGGCGACCCCGCCGCGCCCGCGAAGAAGGCGGGACTGGAGCGCGGCGACCAGATCGTGGCGTTCAACGGCCGCCCGATCGACGACTGGGAGACCCTGCAGAACAGCATCCGTGACACCATCGGCCCGGCCACCGTGACCGTCGAGCGCGACGGCAAGCGGGTCGACCTGCACCCCACGCTCACCGAGAACACGGTCAGCAAGAGCGACGGCGACGGCGGCTATGTCGACGGCGAGTACGTCAAGGCCGGCTTCCTCGGCTTCACGCCCGCAACCGGCGTGGTCAGGCAGGACTTCGGCCAGTCCGTGGACCGCATGGGCGACATGGTGGTCGACGGCTTCGATGCCCTCGTCGCGCTGCCGTCGAAGATCCCCGACCTGTGGAACGCGGCGTTCCAGGGCGAGGAGCGCAAGGAGGACTCCCCGGTCGGCGTCGTCGGCGCGGCCCGGGTCGGCGGCGAGGTGCTGAACCTCGACATCCCGCCCGAGCAGCGGGTGGCGTCGATGCTGCTGCTGGTGGCGGGCTTCAACCTGTCGCTGTTCCTGTTCAACATGCTGCCGCTGCTGCCGCTGGACGGCGGGCACATCGCGGGGGCGCTGTGGGAGTCGGTGCGGCGCGCGTTCGCGCGGGTCTTCCGGCGGCCCGACCCCGGTCCATTCGACGTCGCCAAGCTGATGCCGGTGGCGTACGTGGTCGCCGGGGTGTTCATCTGCTTCACGCTGCTGGTGCTCGTCGCGGACGTGGTGAACCCGGTGAAGCTCACGGGCTGACCCGGCGGCGGGGCGGGACGCGCACCACCGGGTACGCGCCCGCCCCGCCGCCTGCCGGCCCCCTCGCGGCGGGCACGGGATGCCGCCCCGCCCACCGCGCGCTGAACGTACGGTGCCGGTTGACCGACACTTCCGGTGACCCGGCCGGCACCGGCCACGGGGCGGCGGGCGGTGCCGTAATCTCGGTACCCGGGCCCTCAGCTCATCCGGCGGGGGCCATGATCCGTCCAACAGGGGTTGCCGCCAGATGACTGCCGTTTCGCTGGGAATGCCGTCCGTTCCGCTGAAGATGGCCGAGCGCAGGGCGAGTCGTACGCTGCAGGTCGGTTCCGTCGCCGTCGGCGGCGAGGCACCGGTCTCCGTCCAGTCGATGACCACCACCCGCACCTCCGACGTCGGCGCCACCCTCCAGCAGATCGCCGAGCTGACCGCCTCCGGCTGCCAGATCGTCCGGGTCGCCTGCCCCACGCAGGACGACGCCGACGCGCTGCCGGAGATCGCCCGGAAGTCGCAGATCCCCGTGATCGCGGACATCCACTTCCAGCCGAAGTACGTGTACGCCGCGATCGACGCCGGCTGCGCCGCGGTCCGGGTGAACCCGGGCAACATCAAGAAGTTCGACGACCAGGTCAAGCAGATCGCCCAGGCCGCCTCCGCCGCCGGCACCCCCATCCGTATCGGGGTCAACGCCGGCTCGCTCGACCGGCGGCTGCTCGCGAAGTACGGCAAGGCCACCCCGGAGGCGCTGGTCGAGTCCGCGCTGTGGGAGTGCTCGCTGTTCGAGGAGCACGGCTTCACGGACATCAAGATCTCGGTGAAGCACAACGACCCCGTCGTCATGGTCAACGCCTACCGCCAGCTCGCCGCCCGGTGCGACTACCCGCTGCACCTCGGCGTCACCGAGGCGGGACCGGCCTTCCAGGGCACCATCAAGTCCGCCGTCGCCTTCGGCGCGCTGCTCGGCGAGGGCATCGGCGACACCATCCGCGTCTCCCTCTCCGCCCCGCCGGTGGAGGAGGTCAAGGTCGGCATCCAGATCCTGGAGTCCCTCGGGCTGCGCGAGCGCCGGCTGGAGATCGTCTCCTGCCCGTCCTGCGGCCGGGCCCAGGTCGACGTCTACAAGCTCGCCGACGAGGTCACCGCGGGCCTGGACGGCATGGAGGTGCCGCTGCGCGTCGCCGTCATGGGCTGTGTCGTCAACGGCCCCGGGGAGGCCCGCGAGGCCGACCTCGGCGTCGCCTCCGGCAACGGCAAGGGCCAGATCTTCGTCAAGGGAGAGGTCATCAAGACCGTCCCCGAGTCGAAGATCGTCGAGACGCTGATCGAGGAGGCGATGAAGATCGCCGACCAGATGGAGGCGGACGGCGCCGCCGCCGGTGAGCCCGAGGTCACCGTCGGCTGACCACCGGGCACGACGCGTACCCGCAGGAAGCAGGCGGACGCGCGCACAGGTACAGTGCCGCTGTGTTGACGACCACCACCACACGGCTGCTCGAACCCGCGGAGCTCGACGCGGCTCGCGCCGTGCTCGACCGCGAACCGGTCGCCAACGCGTTCGTCGCCTCCCGCGTCGCCGTCGCCGGGCTCGACCCCTGGCGCCTCGGCGGTGAGCTGTGGGGCTGGTACGCCGGCGGGCGGCTGGAGTCGCTCTGCTACGCCGGCGCCAACCTCGTGCCCGTCTGCGCCACCCCCGAGGCCGTACGCGGCTTCGCCGAGCGCGCCCGGCGCGCCGGGCGGCGCTGCTCCTCCATCGTCGGCCCGGCCGGGCCCACCGCCGGGCTGTGGTCCCTGCTGGAGCCGGCCTGGGGGCCGGCGCGCGAGGTGCGCGCGCGGCAGCCGCTGATGGTCACCACCTCGATGCCCGCGGACATCGAGCCCGACCCGCTGGTCCGCCGCATCCGCAAGGACGAGATGGACCTGATCATGCCCGCGTGCGTGGCGATGTTCACCGAGGAGGTCGGCATCTCCCCGCTCGACGGCGACGGCGGCCTGCTGTACCAGGCGCGGGTCGCGGAACTGGTCGGCGGCGGCCGGTCCTTCGCGCGCGTGGAGGACGGCCAGGTCGTCTTCAAGGCGGAGATCGGTGCGGCGACGGCGCACGCGTGCCAGATCCAGGGTGTGTGGGTGGCGCCGGAGCACCGCGGGCGCGGGCTGTCGGAGACGGGCCTCGCGGCGGTCCTGCGGTACGCGCTGCGCGAGGTGGCGCCGGTGGTCAGCCTGTACGTGAACGACTTCAACACGGTGGCCCGCGCGGCGTACCGCAGGGTGGGCTTCCGCGAGGTCGGGGCGTTCATGAGCGTGCTGTTCTGACCGGCGTGCCCGTCGGGGACGGGGGGCTGCCGGGCTCGTACGGACGCCTGTACGGGCGCCGTGCCCGCGGCGTACCGGCGTCGTGCCGGGGGCGTGCACACGGGGGTGGCCGGACGGCCCGCGAGCGCAGGGTAGGGTGCCCAGCCATGGATGACGTCGTCGTCGGCCCTCTCGACCTCGCCGCCCGCGTGGACGACGCGCTTGCCGTACAGGCCGTCGCCTTCGGGCTCACCGACGACGAGATCGCCGTCCGCCGCCACGTCGTGCTGCGGCACCTGACCAACGCGGGCGCCCGCGCGCTCGGCGCAACCACCGCCACCGGCCGGCTCGCCGGGTTCGTCTACGGCATGCCGAACAACCGCGTGTACTGGTGGTCCACGGTCGTTCAGCCGTATCTGCGCGCCGTGGGCGAGGACCGCTGGCTCGACGACACCTTCGTGATCACCGAGCTGCACGTGCACCCCGTCTTCCAGCAGCGCGGCATCGGCCGCGAGCTGATCACGCGCATCACCGACACCGCCGCGGAGCCCAAGAGCCTGCTCTCGGCGATCGACGTGGAAAGCCCCGCGCGCCACCTGTACCGGCAGCTCGGCTACCGCGACCTCGCCCGCCGCGTCGTCTTCCCCGGCGCCCCCAGCCCGTACGTGGTGATGGGCGCCGAGCTGCCGCTGCTGCGCTGAGCTGTCCGCGTGAGTTGTCCACAACCGGCGAGTTGTCCACAGGTTCGGCGGACGAATTACCGGCGGGCACGCCTCCGGCGCTAGAGTCCACCGCATGAGCCAGCACAGCCACGTTCAGCGCATGTCCCGGATGATGCTCAAGACGTTGCGCGACGACCCGGCCGACGCCGAGACCGCGAGCCACAAGCTGCTCGTCCGCGCGGGATACGTCCGCCGCTCGTCCGCCGGGGTGTGGACGTGGCTGCCGCTCGGCAAGCGGGTCCTGGAGAACGTGGCGCGGGTCGTCCGCGAGGAGATGGACGGGATCGGCGGCCAGGAGGTGCTGCTGCCCGCGCTGCTGCCCCGCGAGCTGTACGAGACCACGGGCCGCGCCGAGGAGTACGGCGACCTGCTGTTCTCGCTCAAGGACCGCAAGGGCGTGGAGTACGTGCTCGGTCCCACGCACGAGGAGCTGTTCGCCCAGGTGGTCAAGGATCAGTGCTCGTCCTACAAGGACATGCCCGTGATCCTCTACCAGATCCAGATCAAGTACCGGGACGAGGCCCGGCCCCGCTCCGGGGTGCTGCGCGGGCGCGAGTTCCACATGAAGGACTCGTACTCCTTCGACACCTCCGACGACGGCCTCGCCGCCTCCTACGGGCTGCACCGCGAGGCGTACCAGCGGATCTTCGACCGGCTCGGCTTCGACTACCGCATCGTCTCCGCCGTCTCCGGCGCCATGGGCGGCTCGGCCAGCGAGGAGTTCCTCGCCCCCGCCGCCGCGGGTGAGGACACGTACGTGCAGTGCCCCTCCTGCGGTTACGCGGCGAACACCGAGGCGCTGACGACCACGGTGACGCCCGGCCCGGTCGACGGGCACCCGCCGGCCGAGGAGCTGGACACCCCGGACACCCCGACGATCGAGACCCTCGCCGCGTACCTGGACATCCCCGCCTCCGCGACGCTGAAGAACCTGCTGGTGAAGGTCGACGGCGAGATCACCGCGGTCGGCGTGCCCGGCGACCGCGAGGTGGACCTCGGCAAGCTCGCCGAGCTGCTGGCCCCGGCCGAGGTCGAGGTCGTCACCGCCGAGGACTTCGCCGACCGCCCCGACCTCGTCCGGGGGTACATCGGGCCGCAGGGCATGGCCGGCAAGGCGTTCCGTTATCTGGCTGACCCCCGCGTCGCCCCGGGCACCTCGTGGGTGACGGGCTCCAACAGGCTCGGCTCGCACACGCGGAACGTGGTGTGCGGCCGTGACTTCGAAGTCGACCAGTACGTCGACGTGGTTGTCGTCGAGCCCGGCGACCCCTGCCCGCGCTGCGGCGCGGGCATCGAGCTGGACCGGGCCATCGAGATCGGCCACATCTTCCAGCTCGGCCGCAAGTACGCGGACGCCTTCGAGCTGGACGTCCTCGGCCAGGACGGCAAGCCGGTGCGGGTGACCATGGGTTCGTACGGGATCGGGGTCTCCCGGGCCGTCGCCGCGCTCGCCGAGCAGACGCACGACGAGCTGGGGCTGTGCTGGCCGCGCGAGGTGGCCCCGGCGGACGTGCACATCGTCGCGGCGGGCAAGGCCAAGCAGACGGAGCTGGCGCTGGATCTCGCGGAGAAGCTGGGCGCGGCGGGCGTGCGGGTGCTGGTGGACGACCGGGCGTCGGTGTCGCCGGGCGTGAAGTTCACCGACGCCGAGCTGATCGGGGTGCCGCAGATCCTGGTCGCGGGGCGGCGCGCGGGCGACGGCGTGGTGGAGCTGAAGGACCGGCGCACAGGGGAGCGCGAGGAACTGCCGGTGGCCGAGGCACTGGCGCGGCTGACGACGCCGGGCTGACGAAACGGGGCTGACAAGGCCGGGCTGACGACGCCGGGTACGGCGGCGGGCTGACGACGCCGGGGTGAGTGCGGCGGGGTGAGAGCGGCAGGCTGACGGCGGTGCCCGGGGCCGGGCGCTAGCCGGCGGCGGCTGCGGCCCGCAGGAAGTCTGCGGCTACCGGTCCCGCGTCCCTGCCGCCGGAGCCGCCGTCCTCGACGAGGACGCTGAAGGCGAGGTCCGCGCCCTCCAGATAGCCGATCATCCAGGCGTGGGTGCGCGGCGGGCTCTCCGTTCCGAACTCGGCGGTGCCCGTCTTGGCGTGCGGCAGGCCCGGGATCCCGCGGAGCGCCGAGCCCGACCCGTCGGTGACGGCGCCGCGCAGCAGCGCGCGGAGCTGCTCGTAGGTCCGCTTGTCGAGCGTCTCCCGCGCCTCGTACGGCTTGTCCACCGCGTCCGGCACCAGCACCGGCTGGCGGAACTGGCCGGCCTTCACCGTCGCCGCCACCGACGCCATCACCAGCGGGCTCGCCTCCACCCGGCCCTGGCCGATCATCGCCGCCGCCTTGTCGTTCTCGCCGTCGGCCGCCGGCACGCTGCCGTCGAAGGTGGCCGCGCCGACCTGCCAGGTGCCGCCGATGCCGAAGGCGCGGGCGGTGCGCGTCAGGGTGTGCGCGTCCAACTCGTCGCGCAGGCCGACGAAGGCGGTGTTGCAGGACTGCGCGAACGCCTCGGCGAAGGTGGTGCCGGGCGGCAGGGCGAAGTCGTCCTGGTTCTCGAAGCGCTGCCCCGCCACGTTCGCCGCCGCCGGGCAGGCCACGCGGTCCCCGGCGGCCAGGCCCCCGTCGAGGAGCGCGGCGGCGGTGACCGTCTTGAACGTGGAGCCGGGCGGGAAGCGGCCGGTCAGCGCGTGGCTCTCGCCGGCGCCGGGACTGTCGGCCGCGGCCAGCACCCGGCCCGTACCGGGATCGAGCGCGACGATCGAGGCGCTTCTGCCGCGTTTTCCGGGTTTACCGATGTCCCCGACCGCCTCCTCCGCGGCGCGCTGCACGCCCGGGTCGATCGTCGTGCGCACCGGCCTGCCCGCGCCCGGCTTCTTCCGGGCCAGGGTGCGCACCGGCGCGCCCGTGGCCCGGTCGGCGATCAGGACCTCGGCGCCGGGCGCCGCGTACAGCCGCCCGTCGTAGCGCGCCTGCAGCGCCGAGGCGCCCCTGTCGGTGTCCGGGGAGACGGCGCCGACCACGGAGCGGGCCAGATGCGCGACGGGCTGCGTGGAGTCGGTGAACTGCAGCCCGGGGACGGCCAGCAGCCGGTCGCGGTGCTGCCGGTAGACCTCGTCCCGCAGCGTCACCACCGGCACCGACTCGTCGGGTCCCGCGGCGGCCACGCGCTTCTTCAGCCGCGGGACGTCGAGGTCCGCGCCGAGCGCGGGGTCGGCGAGGACGTCGTACGCGCGGCCGGGGTCCGACAGTTTCGCGGGCCAGATGGAGACGGCCCACACCTTGGCGTCGCCGGCCAGTTCGGAGCCGTCGGCCGCGAGTATCGGGGCGCGCTGGGCGCGGCGGGTGGTCGTGACCAGGGTCTGGTGGCGGCGCAGCGCGGGGTGGACGAGCCGGGGCTCCCAGCGCACCCGCCAGCCGCCGTCCCTGCCGCCCGCGCCGTCGCTCTCGCCCTTGCCGTCGCCGTCGTCGCCGCCGCTGTCCGGCGGCAGGGCCGTCGCGCGGGTCTCGTACTCCCAGGTGCCGAAGCCGGGCAGGCGCAGGCGCACGGAGAACGGCACGGTGTACGTGCCGTCGTCGCCCTTCTCGGCGTCGTCCAGGGACACGAGCACCTCCCGCGGGGCCAGCCCGCGGTGTACGGAGTCCAGCAGGTCGGCCGCGGCCCGCGGCCGGTCGGTGTGGCGCGCGGCCTCCTCGTGGGCGCCGCGCGCCCAGGCGGCCACGTACGCCCGCACCTGACGCTGCGCGTCGTCCGCGGCCTCGTCGCCGCCGCTGACGTACGCGATGCCCCCGGCCAGCACCCCGGCCGCGACCACGACGGCCCCGGCGATCAGGGCCCGGGTCCTCGTCTTCGACCGCGCGCGGGGGGGCGGAGCCAGCTCCATGCGGGCATCCTAGGCCGTCGCCGCCACCGCACCGGGGACGCCAACAGGCCGTCCGTGAACGGCGGTCGGCCGCCGCCGGCCCCCCTCCGGGAGCGGTCAGAGCCAGCCCGCGTACTCCAGGTGGAGTTCGCCGCCGTTGCGTTCGCCGCGGGCCAGGGCCGTCACGCCCGTCGCGACACAGCGGAACAGCGTCCAGCCCCGCAGCCGGTCGCGGTCCACGTCCAGGGAGTCCGCCAGCTTCGTCAGCCGCCGCCGCGTCGCCGCCGCCGCGCCCGGCGCGGCCACGAGGGTGTCGACGCGGTCCCGGGCCGGCCAGGCCAGGTCGTACGCCCGCTCGCCCACCAGCGGACGCGGCCCCACCGCGAGCCACGGCATCCGCTCGGCGGCCAGCACGTGCCCC
Source organism: Streptomyces sp. CNP082 (assembly GCF_059570535.1). Lineage (NCBI taxonomy): Bacteria > Bacillati > Actinomycetota > Actinomycetes > Kitasatosporales > Streptomycetaceae > Streptomyces > Streptomyces sp. CNP082. The sequence goes on along the minus strand of NZ_JCANSZ010000003.1, from coordinate 68,373 downwards.
TGGTGGTAGTCGCCGTGCAGCAGCACGTCGGGTCCCGCCGCCGTCCGGTCGCCGAGCAGCGCCTCGCGGCGCTCCAGCGCCGCGTCGACCAGCTCCGCGTACGGCTCGGCGCGCAGCTCGCGCAGTTGCTCCGCGAGCCGCCCGGTGTGGTCCGCCACCGTTGGCAGCACGTGCCCCTCCGGCGGCGGGGTCCACAGCCGCTGCAGCGTCGCCGCCGCCTCCAACTGCGCCTTGGCCTCCGCCAGCGAGCGGAGGCTGACGTCCGCCTGCAGCCGCTCAAGCAGCAGCGCCCCCGAGGCGGCGTCGGCGCGCAGCAGCCGCACGGCGCCGACGCCGTTCCAGTGCTCCAGCGCGCGCTGCTCCGCCGCGATGCGCTCCGGCTCGTACGCGACCTTGAGCGCGGCCGGAGTGCCGTCCTCCTGCCGTACGAGGACGAGGATGCTGGTCCGGCCGCCCGGCGCGTGCACCCGCTCCGCGGTCAGCGCCCAGCGCCGCAGCAGGCCGTCCACCAGCTCGGACAGCCCCGCGAGCCAGGCGCGGCCCGGGTCGCCGTGGGCGGAGACGTGGCGCACCAGGCGCTCCGGCGGCTCGGGCCGGTACTGCGGTGCAAATGCCATACGGGCGGTGTCCTCTGGCTGGTTCTGGCCGGGGCGTTCGGGTCAGTCCGTGCGGCCGGCGCCCTTCTGCCGGCCCGCGGGTGCGGTGTCGGGCGTGCGTTCGGCCAGCCCAGGGAAGGCTACGCTCCCGCCGCGCCAGCGCGCCGCCCGGACCGCCGCCTCGCGCAGCGCCGCCGCCGCGTCACGGCGCAGCTCGCCCTCCGCGGCGCGGACGAGATCGGCGTAGCTGCCCGCGATCCGGTCCTCCAGCTCGGTCGCCAGCCGTACGGCGGCGGCCTCGTCCGGCACCGCGAACGGCAGCGCGTACGCGGCGGCGGCGGGCTGCGGCCGGTCGCCGAGGTCGGTGACGGCGCGGCTGAGGGCGTCGCGGCGGGCGCGGTGGGCGTCGTAGCCGGCGCGCGCCTGGTCGGCCAGGCCGCCGGCGTGGGCGCCGACGACGCCGTAGCCGTAGACGGCGGCGTGCTCGGCGGCCAGCGCGCGCTGCACGGCGGCGCGGACCTCGTCGGACGGTTCGCTCACGATGCCTCCTGGGCTAGGGCGCAGACCCTACGTGGCGGGGGCGGCCCGCCGGCCGGTTCCCGCCGCGGTGCCGGGCGACCGGCCCCGTAGCGCTCACGTCCACGTCCCGAGGAGGTAGACGTGGGCCGCGCCGGCCGCGGCGACCGAGGCCAGCAGCCCGGCGAACTCGCCCGGGGCCGTGGCCAGGGCCGCGGTGTGGGCGTCGGCGGTGCGCTTCTCGGCGGTGGCCAGCGCGGCGAGGGCCTGTGCCGCACCGGCGGGCACCGGAACGCCGCCGCGCTTGCCCGGCGTCGGCGGGGCGGCGTCGGCGCGGTCGCCGGGTCCTGCCACGCCGGGTCCCGGGGACGCCGCGCGGGTGTCCGCGGGCAGGCCGCGGGCCAGGGCGGAAACGTGCTGCGCCACCTCCGTACGCAGCGGGTCGAGCGCCGTGGCCAGGCCGGGGTGCGCCGCGGCCGTCGCGTCGTAGCGGCGCAGCAGCCCGCGCGACTCGTCCGCGGCCCGGCGCCGGAGCCGCTCGGTCCGCGCGGGGTCGGCGTCCCCGCCGTCGCCGTCGTCCCCGGAACAGCCCGCGGTGGTGCCGGTCGCCGCCAGCACGGCGGCACCGGCCAGCACGGTCCTTCTCGCCGGGAGTCCCTTGATCCGCACGAGCCGAGACTACCGGTGGGCAACGCACAGGTCGTGGAGCGGATACCCTTTGACCGGACACGTGACGTCACACAACAGCACACGCGGCCGAGGAGTCACCCGGATGAGCACCACCCAGAACGAGAGGCTGCGGGATCTGCTGGAGCCGCTCGTCAAGGAGCGCGACCTCGATCTGGAGGAGATCGCGCTCACCCCGGCCGGCAGGCGGCGTGTCCTGCGGGTCGTGGTCGACGCCGACGGCGGCGTGGGCCTGGACACCTGCGCGGAGTTGAGCCGCCGCGTCGCGGAGGAGCTGGACGCCACCGACGCCATGGGCGACCGCCCGTACGTCCTGGAAGTCACCTCTCCCGGTGCGGACCGCCCGCTGACCCTGCCGCGGCACTACCGTCGTGCGGCGGACCGGTTGGTCAGGGTGCAACTACGGGAGGGCGGCGAAGTCGTGGGACGCATCACCGCGGTGGACGACGCGGGACTGGACCTGAAGGTGCCGGGGGTGAAGGGTCGTAAGCCCGGCGCCCGGCGGCTGGAGTTCGACGAGATCGCCTCGGCCCGGGTCGAGATCGAGTTCAACCGCAAGGCGACGAAGGACGAGGAGGGCTCGTAGCCGTGGACATCAAGATGAGCGTCCTGCGCCAGGCTGCGGAGGCGAAGGAGATCTCTCTCGACCTGCTGATCGAGGCCATCGAGTCGGCCCTCCTCATCGCCTACCACCGCACGGAGGGCAGCCGCCAGCAGGCCCGCGTAGAGCTGAACCGGGAGACCGGGCACGTCACGGTGTGGGCCAAGGAGGACCCGGACGACGTGCCGGAGGGCGGCGAGGCACGCGAGTTCGACGACACCCCGTCGGGTTTCGGCCGGATCGCGGCCACCACCGCGAAGCAGGTCATCCTGCAGCGGCTGCGGGACGCCGAGGAGGAGGTCACCTTCGGTGAGTACGCGGGCCGCGAGGGCGACATCGTCATGGGCGTCGTCCAGCAGGGCAAGGACCCGAACAACGTGCTGGTCGACATCGGCCGGCTGGAGGCCATCCTGCCGGTGCAGGAGCAGGTGCCGGGCGAGGACTACAAGCACGGCACCCGGCTGCGTACGTACGTGGTGCGGGTGACCAAGGGCGTGCGCGGCCCGTCCGTGACGCTGTCGCGCACCCATCCGAACCTGGTGAAGAAGCTCTTCGCGCTGGAGGTGCCGGAGATCGCCGACGGCTCGGTGGAGATCGCGGCCATCGCGCGCGAGGCCGGGCACCGTACGAAGATCGCGGTCCGGTCCACCCGCTCCGGGCTGAACGCCAAGGGCGCCTGCATCGGGCCGATGGGCGGCCGGGTGCGCAACGTGATGGCCGAGCTGGGCGGCGAGAAGATCGACATCGTCGACTGGTCCGACGAGCCGGCGGACCTGGTCGCCAACGCGCTGTCCCCGGCCCGGGTCACCAAGGTCGACATCGTGGACCTGGCGGCGCGCTCGGCGCGGGTGACGGTGCCGGACTACCAGCTCTCGCTGGCGATCGGCAAGGAGGGCCAGAACGCGCGGCTCGCGGCCAGGCTGACGGGCTGGCGCATCGACATCCGCCCGGACACGGAGCCGGCGGCGGACTGACCACCGCCACAGCCTGCGGCGGTGCCGCGGATCCGGGCCCTGCCCGGTCCCTCGTCCCGCCTGACGGGCCGGAGCCGCCGCGGGAAAACCCGGTCGCGTCGCCGGGCCTAGATCACGTATCGTCGGGCCCGCCGCGGGCTTGGCGTTGCCCTGGGCGAAAACAGCCGTTCGATTGGCACCCCGAGGTGGGTGTCCGTCGTCGTGGAGGTAGACTTGAGCGTGTCTGGCCGGACGCGCGCCCGGGCCTGCCCCGAGCGCACCTGCGTGGGGTGCCGGGTGCGTGCGGCCAAAGGCGATCTGCTGCGTGTGGTGGAGGCCGGGGGCGCGTGCGTCCCTGATCCCCGCGGTACGCTGCCCGGCCGGGGCGCTTATCTGCACCCCGTCAAGGCATGCCTCGACCTGGCGGTTCGCCGTCGGGCGTTCGTCCGGGCCCTGCGGGCCCGGGGCCCGCTCGGCACCGCGGACGTGGACCGTTTCGTGGCGCAGCAGGCCGTGGAGGCAGAGACATGAGCACGAAGAGCACGAGTGCCGCGCGGAACACCGCGCGGCCAGGTACCTCGCGAGTCGGAAGTGGGTCGAGATTGCGATGAGCACTCGATGAGTACGCGATGAGTACGCCCATGCAGAAGTAGCGACGGTCCGGCGGACACCCCCGGACCAGAAGGAGCGAAGTGGCTAAGGTCCGGGTATACGAACTCGCCAAGGAGTTCGGCGTCGAGAGCAAGGTCGTCATGGCCAAGCTCCAAGAACTTGGCGAATTCGTCCGCTCGGCGTCCTCGACCATCGAGGCGCCGGTCGTACGCAAACTGACTGACGCATTCCAGTCCGGCAACGGCTCGGCTGCGGCCAAGCCGGCCGGCAAGCCTGCCGCGCCGAAGAAGAAGGCCGCCCCCAAGCCCGGCGTGCCCGGCGCACCCGCGGCGAAGCCCGCCCCCGTCAAGCCCGAGCAGGCCGCGGAGCGCAAGCCCGCCCCGCGCCCCGGCGCCGACGCCGGCAGGCCCGCGCCCGCCCCGGCGCCCCGTCCGGGTCCGACCCCGCCGGCGCAGAAGGCCCCGGCGCCTGAGGCACCGGAGTTCACCGCGCCGCCCGCCGCGGACCGCGGCGGTGCCCCGAAGCCCGGTGCGAAGCCGGGTCCGCGTCCGCCCGCCCCCGCGCGGGGCGGCGGTCAGGGTGGCGGCCAGCCCGGCGGCGGCCGTCCCGGCGGCGCGCGCCCCGGCGCGCCCGGCCCGCGTCCCGGTGGCAGGCCCGCGGGCCCGCGCCCGGGCAACAACCCGTTCACGTCCAGCGGCTCCACCGGCATGGCCCGTCCGCAGGCCCCGCGCCCGCAGGCCCCCCGCCCCGGCGGCGGCCAGGGCGGCGCGCAGGGCGGCGGCCCGCGCCCGCAGGCGCCGGGCGGCTCCCGGCCCACCCCGGGCGGCATGCCCCGGCCGCAGGGCGGCCAGGGCGGCGGCCCGCGTCCCGGCGGTCCGCGCCCGAACCCCGGCATGATGCCGCAGCGCCCCGCACCCAGCGGGCGCCCCGGCGCCCCGGCCGGCGGTCGTCCCGGCGGCGGTGGCCGTCCGGGCGGCGGGCCCGGCGGTCGTCCGGGCGGCGGCGGTGGCGGCGGTCGTCCCGGCGGCGGCGGCGGCTTCGGCGGTCGTCCCGGTGGCGGCGGCGGTGGCGGCGGCTTCGGTGGCCGTCCCGGCGGCGGCGGTGGCCGTCCCGGCTTCGGCGGCCGTCCCGGCGGTCCCGGTGGCCGCGGTGGCACGCAGGGCGCCTTCGGCCGTCCCGGCGGTCCCGCGCGCCGCGGTCGCAAGTCGAAGCGGCAGCGCCGCCAGGAGTACGAGCAGATGCAGGCGCCGTCCATCGGCGGCGTGATGCTTCCGCGCGGCAAGGGCGAGACGGTCCGTCTCTCCCGTGGCGCGTCGCTCACCGACTTCGCAGAGAAGATCAACGCCAACCCGGCGTCCCTGGTCCAGGTGATGTTCAACCTGGGCGAGATGGTCACCGCGACGCAGTCCGTCTCCGACGAGACGCTGCACCTCCTGGGCGAGGAGATGAACTACACCGTCCAGGTCGTCAGCCCGGAGGAGGAGGACCGCGAGCTGCTCGACTCCTTCGACATCGAGTTCGGCGAGGACGAGGGCGGCGAGGAAGCGCTCGTGGCGCGGCCCCCGGTGGTCACCGTCATGGGTCACGTCGACCACGGCAAGACGCGCCTTCTGGACGCGATCCGCAAGACCAACGTCCTGGAGGGCGAGGCCGGCGGCATCACCCAGCACATCGGCGCGTACCAGGTGGCGACCGACGTCAACGGCGAGGAGCGCCGGATCACCTTCATCGACACCCCGGGTCACGAGGCGTTCACCGCCATGCGTGCCCGCGGTGCGAAGGCGACCGACATCGCGATCCTCGTGGTCGCGGCCAACGACGGCGTGATGCCGCAGACGGTCGAGGCGCTGAACCACGCCAAGGCGGCCGACGTGCCGATCGTCGTCGCGGTCAACAAGATCGACGTCGAGGGCGCCGACCCGTCGAAGGTGCGCGGCCAGCTCACCGAGTACGGGCTGGTGGCCGAGGAGTACGGCGGCGAGACGATGTTCGTCGACATCTCCGCCAAGCAGGGCCTGCACATCGAGGACCTGCTGGAGGCCGTCGTCCTCACCGCGGACGCCAGCCTGGACCTGCGGGCGAACCCGCAGCAGGCCGCCGAGGGCATCGCGATCGAGGCCCACCTCGACCGCGGGCGCGGCGCCCTGGCGACCGTGCTGGTCCAGCGCGGCACGCTGCGTGTCGGGGACACGATGGTCGTCGGCGACGCCTACGGCCGCGTGCGGGCCATGCTCGACGACCTGGGCAACCCCCTGGGGGAGGTCGGTCCCTCGACCCCCGCCCAGGTGCTCGGTCTGACCAGCGTCCCCGGCGCCGGGGACAACTTCCTGGTGGTCGAGGAGGACCGTACGGCCCGCCAGATCGCCGAGAAGCGCGCCGCGCGCGAGCGCAACGCCGCCTTCGCCAAGCGCACCCGCCGGGTGTCGCTGGAGGACCTGGACAAGGTGCTCAAGGCCGGCGAGGTGCAGCAGCTCAACCTCATCATCAAGGGCGACGCGGCTGGTTCCGTCGAGGCGCTGGAGTCCTCGCTCATGCAGTTGGACGTCGGTGAAGAGGTCGACCTGCGCGTGCTCCACCGCGGCGTGGGTGCGGTCACCGAGACCGACATCGACCTGGCCACGGGCTCGGACGCGATCGTGATCGGCTTCAACGTCCGCGCCGAGGGCCGGGCGACGCAGATGGCCGAGCGCGAGGGCGTCGACGTCCGCTACTACTCGGTGATCTACCAGGTCATCGAGGAGATCGAGGCCGCGCTGAAGGGCATGCTCAAGCCGGAGTACGAGGAGGTGGAGCTCGGCACCGCCGAGATCCGCGAGGTCTTCCGCTCCTCCAAGCTGGGCAACATCGCCGGTGTGCTCATCCGCTCCGGCGAGGTCAAGCGCAACTCCAAGGCCCGGGTCATCCGCGACGGCAAGGTGGTCGCGGAGAACCTCAACATCGAGGGCCTGCGCCGCTTCAAGGACGACGTCACCGAGATCCGCGAAGGCTTCGAGGGCGGTATCAACCTCGGAAACTTCAACGACATCAAGGTCGACGACGTCATCGCGACGTACGAGATGCGCGAGAAGCCGCGCGGCTGATCCGCAGCACAGGCAGGGGGCGGCCCTTCACGAAGGGCCGCCCCCTCGCCGCCCCTCCATCCCGTATATCCCGTACCGGCGGGTGATCCGGATACACACGTGTACGTAGGGACGCTTTCCTGCGACTTCCTCCTCGGCGACGTACGGTCGCTCAAGGAGAAGCGCTCCGTCGTCCGTCCGATCGTCGCGGAGCTGATCCGCAAGTACGCGGTGACCGCCGCGGAGGTCGGGCACCAGGATCTGCATCGCCGAACCCTGATCGGTCTGGCGACGGTCTCCGGGGACGCCGGACACCTCACCGACACGCTGGACCGGTGCGAGCGGATGCTCGCCGCCCGGCCGGAGGTGGAGCTGCTGGCCGTACGGCGGCGGATCCATCACGAAGACGACGAGTAGACACATGGGCAAGGAGACGGACCAGTGGCCGACAACGCACGGGCGAAGCGCTTGGCGGACCTCATCCGTGAGGTCGTGGCCGAGAAGCTGCAGCGGGGCATCAAGGACCCGCGGCTCGGCTCCCGGGTGACCATCACCGACACGCGCGTCACCGGTGACCTGCGGGAGGCGACCGTCTTCTACACGGTGTACGGCGACGACGAGGAGCGGGCGCAGGCGGCGAAGGGGCTGGAGAGCGCCAAGGGCGTGCTGCGCTCGGCGGTCGGCGCCGCGGCCGGGGTGAAGTTCACCCCCACGCTGGCGTTCGTGCCGGACGCGCTGCCCGAGAACGCCAAGAACATCGACGACGTCCTGGAGCGCGCCCGGCTGCAGGACGAGCAGGTGCGCAGCGTCGCCGCGGGCGCGGAGTACGCGGCGGGGGCGGACCCGTACAAGCGGGACCGCGACGAGGCCGGTGAGGCTGACGAGGCAGACACGGCCGACACGGGCGACGCGGCCGGCACAGCGGACGCGGCTGACGCCGACGACGAGGCGCGCGGTGACGCGGACGGGGGCCCGGCGGGGGCATGAAGGGGAAGCCGACCGGCCCGGACGGGCTTGTCATCGTCGACAAGCCGCCCGGGCTGACCTCGCACGACGTCGTCGGCCGGCTGCGCCGGCTGGCCCGTACCCGACGCGTCGGCCACGCCGGGACGCTGGATCCGATGGCGACGGGCGTGCTCGTCGTCGGGGTGGAGAAGGCGACCCGGCTGCTCGGCCATCTCGCGCTCACCGACAAGGAGTACCGGGCCGTGATCCGGCTCGGCCAGACGACGGTGACCGACGACGCCGAAGGCGACGTCACCGCCTCCGCCGACGCCGGTGACCTGCCGCCCGGCGCGGTCGACGCCGGCATCGCCGGGCTGACCGGCGACCTCATGCAGGTGCCGTCGGCCGTCAGCGCGATCAAGGTGGACGGCAAGCGGTCGTACAAGCGGGTGCTGGACGGCGAGGCCGTGGAGCTGCCCGCGCGGCCGGTGACCGTCAGCACCTTCGTGCTGCACGGCGTGCGGGCGGCGACGGCCGACGACGGCACGCGCGTGACGGACCTGGACGTGACGGTGGCCTGCTCCTCGGGCACGTACATCCGCGCCCTGGCCCGCGACCTCGGCGCCGAGCTGGGCGTCGGCGGCCACCTCACCTCGCTGCGCCGCACCCGCGTCGGCCCGTACGGGCTGGACAGGGCGCGGACGCTGGCGCAGTTGGAGGAGCGGCTGGAGGTGCTGCCGATCGGCGACGCCGCGGCGGCGGCCTTCCCGCGCTGGGACGTGGACGCCGAGCAGGCCCGGCTGCTGTCGCACGGGGTGCGGGTGGCGGTGCCGGAGGGGCTGGCGGAGGGGCCGAACGCGGTCTTCGGGCCGGACGGGCGCTTCCTGGCGCTGGTGGAGCCGGCCGGGGGGCGGGCCAAGGCGCTGGCCGTGTTCGTCTAGGGCCGCGGTCCGTCCAGGGCCGCTGTCCGTTCAGGGCCGTGCGCGTCCAGCGGCTGCACCGGGGCGGGCGGCCGGTGTCGCGGTCGTGAGCGGCGGCCCGGACTCCGCCGAACGGGTGGCCTCGGGGCCGCATCGCGCCACTCCCCGTTTCCCGTGATCAGCCGGTGGCAAGCCATGCCCTGGACCCACCCGGGGAGGCTGGCCGTTGCCGCATACACCGCCGCCGCGCGCGCCCGGCACCGTCGTACGCATCCGCGACCTCGCCGGCCGCCCGCGGGGCACCGGATTCCTCGTGGACGCCGAGGGCACCGTCCTCACCAGCCACGAGGCCGTGGACGGGCTGCCCCGCCTGGTGCTGCACGCGCCCGGCGACGCGCACACGCTGCTGATCGAAGCCGCGGACGTCACGGCGCTGCCGGGCGCGGATCTCGCGGTCGTACGGGCCCGGGGGCTGGCCGGCGCCCGGCCGTTCGCGCTCGCCGCCGCGGTGCCCTTCGACGGTGCGGAGGCGGCCGTCGCGCTGCCGGGGGCACGGGTGCTGCCGGGCCGGGTGGTGGCCGCGGCCCCGGCCACGTACACCGCGACCGACCGCTACCACCTCGTCGCGGGCGTGCTGCAACTCGCCCTCGCCCCGCACGAGTCGCTGCGCGCGGGCGGTGCGGCGAGCGGCGCGCCGGTCCTGGACGCCGCGAGCGGGGCGGTGGTCGCCGTGGTCGGCACGGCGCTGCGCGCGGACGGCGGCGGAGTGGTCCACGCGGTGCCGCTGCGCGGGGCGGCGGACGACGCGGCGGGGACGCTGGCGGACGCGCTGGCCCGGGGCGGGGCGCAGGTGGCGGCGTACGGCCGGGACCTGAACCTGGCGGGGGCGCTGGAGCTGGGGGCGGCGGGGTACGGAGGGGTGGGCGGCTCGGTTGCGGGCGGCGTTGCCGCGGCCGTGTCCGGGGGCGGTGCGATGGCGGGCGCGGGCGGCACGGTCGCGGGTGGCGTCGGTGCGGCGGCAGGTCCGGCGTGTGCGGTGGACCCTGCGGCGTCGGCGGTTATCGCGGCCTCGGAGGGCCGGGGCTGGGGGGAGCCCGTCGAACGGCGGGGGATGCGGGCGGAGTACGGGCGCTTCTTCGACGGCGCCGCGCACGTGCTCGCGCTGGTCGGTGCCCCCGGCACCGGGCGCACCACCGAACTCGCCCGGCTCGGCGCCCGCCGCGCCGCCGGTGCGGCACCCGCGCCGTCGGTGCGCCTGCGCGGCGCGGACCTGAAGGTCGCGGACGCGGGCCTGCGGGATGCCGTGGCGCGGGCGCTGCGCGACGCCGCGCGTGCGGTGGCCGCGGCGGCGGGCGACGCGGGCTGCGCGGGCGACCCGGCGACGGCCACCCCGGAAGCGGCCGCCGCGCTGGCGCACGCCGCGGGGCGGCCGTTGCTCGTGCTGCTCGACGCCCCGGAGGAGATGCCGCCGGTGCTGGCGCAGGCGCTGGCGGAGTGGAGTGCGCACACGGCGGGGTGGCTGCGCGAGCACGGGGTGCGGCTGGTGCTGGCGTGCCGGCCGGAGTACTGGGAGTGGGCCGGCGCGCTGTTCCCGGCGGAGCTGCTGCACGCGGGGTGCCGGGGGCCGGAGACGCTGCCGCCGTGCGTGCCGCTGGGGGACTTCACCGCGGCGGAGGCGGCACAGGCCCGCACCCGCTACGGCATCCCCGCCACCGCCCTCCACCCGGCCGACGCCCGCCACCCGCTCACGCTGCGGCTGCTGGCGGAGATCCGCGGGGCGCTGCCGCGGGGCGGCGGGGCGGTGGAGGACGGCGGCACGGCCCGAGCGGGGGAGCCGGGCGGGGTCGGGGTGGGGGTGTCGGCGGACGACGCCGCTGCCCTGGCCGGGGACGGGGCCGCCGCGCCGGCAGCGGCTCCGCCGCAGACCGGCGCGGGCTCGCCGGTCTTGAGTGCCGGCGCGGGGCCGGCAGCGGCGGCGTCGTGCGGGACGGGGGCCGGGGCGGGGCGGGGGGAGGTGTTTGAGGCGTACCTTGCGCTCGTCTGTCTGCGCGTTGCCTCCCGGCTCGCGCGCGGCGCCGGGCCCCGTGGTGTCGCCGTCCGGCGGCTTGCGGCGTATGTCGCCGGGCAGGTGCACGAGGCGGCGCGGCGGTCTCTGGGGCCCGGGCAGGGGGAGCTGGAGCGGGCGGCGTTCGAGGAGCTGTTCCCGTGGCGGGTGCCGGATCGGCGCGCCGGGCTCACCGGGTGGGCCGCCGCGGTGCTCGCCGAAGGGCTGCTGGTGCCCGCGGGCGCCGGGTACCGCTTCGCGTACGAGGAGTTCGCCGACTGGCTGCAGGGCGCGCACCTCGACGCCGACGCCGCCCTCGCCGTGCTCGTCCACAGGACCTCCGAGCGCCTGCGCCCCGGCGGCCCGCCGTCCTCCGTGGACGGGGCCGGCGCGCGGCGGGTGCTGCCGGTGCCGCCGCACCGGATCGGGACCTGTGTCGAGGCGCTGCTCCTGCTGGAGCGGCGGCGCGGCCGTACGGAGCTGGCCCAGCGGCTGACGGATCTGCTGGCGGCCGTCGGCGCCGCGGCCACCGGCTGCTCGCCGATCCCGGAGCCGCGGCGTGAGCCGGAGCTGCGGCGTGAGCCGGGGGCGGGCGGCAGGCCCCCGGCCCCCGTCCCCGCTCCCGCTCCTGCTCCCGCTCTCGCCCCCGACCCCTGGTCCGACGGCGGCGGCGGCTGGTGGGCCGGTCACCTGCTCGCCGGGACCCTGCTGCGCGTCCCCGACGCCCGCCCGTACCGGCAGGTGATCCGGCGGCTGGTCGACTGCGTCGCCGGCCACGCCGCCCGTTCCGGCGGCTCCGCGCGGCTCCCCGGCGTGCTCGCCCCCTTCGGCCCGTCGTTCTTCACCCGGCTGCCCCTCCCGCTCGCCGACCGCCTCGACCTGCTGCGCCTCCTCGTACCCGCCGACACCCGCCGCCCGTCCGCGTACCTGACCGCCGCCGGGGAACTGCTCCGCGCCGACCCGGCCGCCGCGCAGCCGCTCCTCGTCGCCTGGTTCGACGACGAGCGTGCCCTGCCCGCCGAGGGCGCCACCGTCGCCGACGCCGCCCAGGCGCTCCTGCACACCCACCGCGCCCGCGCCACCGACGACCTCGCCGACGCCCTCATCGCCTCCGCCCACCCGCGCGCCGGCGAACTCCTCGCCGCGCTCGCCGAGGACGAGCCGTCCGCCCTCTCCCGCGCCGTGGACCGCTGGGCGCGCGACCCGCGTGCGCAGCGCCGGGCCGCCGCCGCCACATACGCGCCGTCGACCGCCCGGCACGCCCGCGGCGCCGCCGACCGCGCGCTTCTCCGCTCCGCCGCGCAGGCCCTGCTCGCGCGCGCTGGCGACGACGCCCTCCACGGCCCCGCCCTCGCCGTGCTCCTGTGCGACCCCGACAGCCGCGCCGCGTACCTCGACCGCGCCCTGGCCCTCCTCGCCGGTGACGACCCGCACCTCACCCCCGCCGACTTCGCCCCCGTGCTCGCCACCCATCCCGGGCCCGTGCTCGACGCCTTCAGGGACCGCCTCCACCGGCCCGGCAGCGGCGCCGCCGACGTGCTGCACGCCCTCGCCCGCGCCCGCACCCTCGCCCCGGCGGCGGCGCGCAGGGCCGCGGACCTCGTCCGCGAGTACGTCGCCCACCACCCCGAAGGCGCCGCGGGCGCCGCCGACTTCGTCGACCGGCGGCTGGAGGACGGGCAGAGCGACCGCGCCGTGCTCCTCCCGCTCGCCGTCGAGCTGCTGACCGCGCACTCACCGGTGGTACGCCGCGCGCTCGCGCCGGTCGCCGCGGACCCGGGCACCCCCGCCTCCCGCGCGCCGCGCCGCGAGCTGCTCGCCATCCTGCTGGACCGCGAGCGCGAACCCGCCGTGCTCGACGCGCTGCTCGCCGCGGTCGGCCGCGCCGCGGGCCGCCGGGCGGAACAGCACACGCGGGACCTGGTCCGGTGCATCGGGGCGCTGCTGTCCCGTACGCCGGAGGGCGCGGCGGTCTTCGACCGGCGGCTGGCGGTGCTCGCGGCCGAGCTGCCCGCGTTCGCGGCGCAACTGCGCGGGTGGCTGGCCGTGGACCGGGACGCCTGGGCGGTGCTGCTGGGGCCGAGCGCGCAGCTCGCCGTGGGTGCGGCGCACCCGCGGCGGGCGTCGTGAGCACGCGGGCGCGGGGCCCGGAGCCGGTCCGACCGCCGCCCGGGTCCTGCGCCGGGCCGCGAGCATGGCAGTCTTGTGTTCCACAATCCCGTACGGGGCAGGCATGACAACGGCGGACCGAGGAGCGGGCACTGTGCAGCGCTGGCGTGGCTTGGAGGACATCCCCGAGGGGTGGGGGCGCAGCGTCGTCACCATCGGCTCGTTCGACGGCGTGCACCGCGGCCACCAGCTCATCATCGGCCGGGCGGTGGAGCACGCCCGGGAGCTGGGCGTGCAGTCCGTCGTCGTGACCTTCGACCCGCATCCCGCGGAGGTCGTACGCCCCGGCAGCCACCCCCCGCTGCTGGCCGCGCACCACCGGCGGGCGGAGCTGATGGCGGACCTCGGCGTGGACGCGCTGCTGATCCTGCCGTTCACCGCGGAGTTCTCGAAGCTGCCGGCCGCGGATTTCGTGGTGAAGGTGCTGGTCGACAAGCTGCACGCGCGGATGGTGGTGGAGGGGCCCAACTTCCGCTTCGGCCACAAGGCCGCCGGCAACGTCGAGCTCCTCGCCTCGTTCGGCGAGACCTACGACTACGCCGTGGACGTCGTCGACCTCCAGGTCAGCGGCGCCGCGGGCGGCGGTGAGCCGTTCTCCTCCACGCTCGCCCGGCGGCTGATCGCCGAGGGCGACGTCGCCGGGGCGGCGGAGGTGCTGGGCCGGCCGCACCGGGTCGAGGGCGTCGTCGTACGGGGCGCGCAGCGCGGCCGGGAGCTGGGCTTCCCGACGGCGAACCTGGAGACGCTGCCGCACACCGCGATCCCCGCGGACGGGGTGTACGCGGGCTGGCTGGACGTTGCGGGGGAGCGGCTGCCGGCGGCGGTCTCGGTGGGCACGAATCCGCAGTTCGACGGCACGGAGCGGACGGTGGAGGCGTACGCGCTCGACCGCGACGACCTCGATCTGTACGGGGTGCACGTGGCCGTGGACTTCCTCGCCTTCGTCCGCGGCCAGCAGCGCTTCGACACGGTCGAGGACCTGAAGGCCCAGATGCGCCGCGACGTCGACGTCTGCCGCGAGCTGACCGCAGGACAGTGACCGCGCCCGCCCGGGCCTGACCCGGGCCGGCGCGGTCGCGCCGTGCCCGTAGCGCTACGCGGAGGGACCAGCCGGGCCTGCCGCGGCTTCCGGGCCGGCCGGGTTCGCCGCCGTGGTCCCCGCCAGGTGGCACGCCACCCCAGGCCCCGTCCCGGCCAGCACCGGCAGGTCCGTGCCGCGGCAGTCGTCGGCCACGCCCGCCGACGCCGCCTCGCCGGAGGCGAGTTGCTGGCAGCGGGCGTGGAACCGGCAGCCGCCCGGGATCCGCGCCGGATCCGGCGGCTCGCCCGTCAGCACCACCGGCGCCGTCCCCGACTCCGGCAGCACCGACAGCAGGGCCTTGGTGTACGGGTGCCGCGGCGCGGTCAGCACCTGCTCCACCGGGCCCGCCTCCACGATCCGGCCCAGGTACATCACCGCCACCCGGTCCGCGATGTTCCACGCAAGACCCAGGTCGTGCGTGACGACCAGCGCGGAGAGCCCCAGTTGGTCGCGGAGCCGCAGCAGCAGGGCCAGGATCTCGCCGCGTACCGAGGCGTCGAGCGAGGCCACCGGCTCGTCGGCGACGAGCAGCTCCGGGTCGAGGACGAGGGCGCCGGCGATGACGACGCGCTGCCGCTGCCCGCCGGACAGCTCGTGCGGATACCGCAGGAAGAACCGCTCCGGCGGGCGCAGCCCGGCGCGGGAGAGCGCGGAGGCCACGACGGCGCGCTCGTCGCCCGGGCGGCCGTGGATGCGCAGGCCCTCGGCGACGGCGTCGTAGACGGTGTGCCGCGGGTTGAGCGACCCGCTGGGGTCCTGCAGCACGAGCTGGACCTGCCGGCGGTACGCCTTGAGCGCCCGGCTGCCGTACGCCAGCGGGGAGCCGCGGAAGGAGACACTGCCCGCGGTGGGGCGGACCAGGCCGAGGAGCGCGCGGGCCAGGGTGGTCTTGCCGCAGCCGGACTCGCCGACGAGGGCGACGATCTCGCCGGCGCCGATGGCGAGGTTCACGCCGTCCACGGCCCGCGCGGCGGGCGCGCCGTGCCGCCCGGGGAAGACGACACGCAGCCCGCCCGCGGCGAGCAGCGGCTCGGCGGCGGTGCCGCGGGCGGCTCCGCCGCGTACGCCCTCGGCTGCCGCCGCGGCCGAGACCTCGCGCTTGCGCAGCTCGGGCCGCCGTTCGCCGCCGTGTGCGTCCGCGTCCGCCGCGTCTTTCGCCGCGTCCGCGGGCGCGCGCTTGCGTAGCCCGGGGTGCTGTTCGCTGCCGTGTGCGTCCGCGTCCGCCGCGTACGTCGCCGCGGCTACCGGCTCGCCCCCGCGCGGGACCGGCCGTTCGCCGGTGCTCTCCTGCGCCCCGGCCCGTACGCCCTCGTCCGCCCCCGGCTCCGCGCCCTTCGGCGCGTTCTCCGCCGACTCCCCGGTCACCGTGCCTCCTTGACGCTGTTCACATGTACGCACGCCGCCCGCCGCCCCGGGCCCGCCTCCCGCAGCCGCGGGTCGTCCGCCGCGCAGGTCTGAAGCGCCACCGGGCAGCGCGGGTGGAACGCGCAGCCCGGCGGCAGGTGCGCCGGGTCCGGCGGGTCGCCGGGAAGGCCCTGCGGGGCGCGGCGGTCCGCGGTGCGGCCGACGGTCGGGAACGCCGCCGCCAGGGCGCCGCTGTACGGGTGCTCCGCCGCCGTGAACACCCGCTGCGCCGGGCCCTCCTCGACGATCCGGCCCGCGTACATGACGGCCAGCCGGTCGCAGGTGTCGGAGAGCACCGCCAGGTCGTGGCTGATCATCAGCAGGCTGATGCCCTGGTCGGCGACCAGCCGCTCGATGAGCCGCAGGATCTGCGCCTGGATCATCACGTCCAGTGCCGTCGTCGGCTCGTCGGCGACGATCAGCCGCGGGTCGCACGCCAGCGCCATCGCGATCATCACCCGCTGCCGCTGGCCGCCGGAGAGCTCGTGCGGGTAGGCGCCGCCGCGGGCGGCCGGCAGCCCGACCTGTTCCAGCAGCCCGTCCGCCCGCCGCCGGGCCGCGGGCTGGGAGGTCTCCAGCCGGTGCAGCAGGATCGGCTCGGCGATCTGGTCGCGGATGCGGTGGACGGGGTTGAGCGAGTGCATCGCGCCCTGGAAGACGATCGACGCGCCCGCCCAGCGCACCGCGCGCAGCCGCCCCCACGACATGGTGAGCACGTCCTCGCCGTCGAGGAGGATCTCTCCGCTCAACCGCGCCGTGCGCGGCAGCAGCCGCAGCAGTGCCAGCGCCAGGGTCGACTTGCCGCAGCCCGACTCGCCGGCGAGGCCGAGCTTCTGCCCGGCGGCCAGGGTGAGGTCCACGCCGCGCACCGCGGGCACGGCCGCGGCGCCCGTACCGTACGTCACGTGCAGGTCCCGCACGTCGAGGAGCGTCACTTCGCCACCCCCAGCTTCGGGTTGAGGACGGATTCCAGCGCCCGGCCGGAGAGCGTGAAGCACAGGGCGACCACCGCGATGGCCAGGCCCGGCGGCACGAGGAACGACCAGTGGCCCGAGCTGATCGCGCCCGCTTCGCGGGCGTCCTGGAGCATGCCGCCCCAGGAGATGACCTGCGGGTCGCCGAGGCCGAGGAACGCGAGCGTGGCCTCGGTCAGGATGGCCTCGGAGATGACCAGCGTGGTCTGGGCGAGGACCAGCGGCATCACGTTCGGCAGCACGTGCCGGAGCATGACGTGCGTGTGCCCGCCGCCGAGCGCGCGGGCGCGTTCGACGTACGGGCGCGCCTCGATGGCCAGCGTCTGCGCCCGTACCAGCCGCGCGGTCTTGGGCCAGGCGGCCACGCCGATGGCGATGATGACGGTGGTGACCGACCGGGACATCACCGTGGCCAGCACGATGGCCAGCACCAGCGTCGGCATGACGAGGAAGAAGTCGGTGACGCGCATCAGGACGCCGGACAGCCAGCCGCCGTAGTGGCCGGCGACCATGCCGACGAGGGTGCCGATGCCCACGGTCAGCGCGGCGGCCAGCAGCCCGACGGTGAGCGAGATGCGCGCCCCGTGGACCAGGAGATCGAGCACCGGGCGGCCGAACTGGTCGGTGCCCAGCGGGAACCTGGTGCTGGGGTCCTCCAGCGCCGTGCCCGGCGCGTCGGTGACGCTGTCGGCGTCGGCGCCGACCAGCAGCGGTGCGGCCAGCGCCACGAACGCGATGACGACGAGCGCGGCGAGGCCCACGAGCCCCGCGCGCTGCCTGCGGTACGCGCGCCAGAAGCGGGCCGCGGAGCGGCGCCGGCGCGCGCGGGCCAGGGCCCGCGGGTCGGCGGCGGGTTCGGCGGCGGGTTCGGCGGGTTCCTTGACGGGCGGAACGGTGGGCTCCGGGCCCGGCTCCTCGCCCAGTGCTTCCGTACTCATCGGCCCACCCGGGGATCGAACAGCGGATAGATCAGGTCGGCGAGCACGCTCGCCAGGATCATCGAGCCCGCGTAGACGATGAACAGGCCCTGGACCAGGGGCAGGTCGGGGACGCTCAGCGCCTGGTAGAAGAGCCCGCCCAGGCCCGGCCAGGAGAAGACCGTCTCGACCAGGATGGAGCCGGCCGCGATGAAGCCGAGGTTGACGAAGACGAGCGTGATCGTCGGCAGCAGCGCGTTCGGCACGGCGTGCCGGCGGCGTACGAGATCGTCGCGCAGCCCCTTGGCGCGGGCGGCCGTCAGATAGTCGCTGCCCATCTCGTCGAGCAGCGAGGAGCGCATGACCAGCAGCGTCTGCGCGTAGCACGCGGCCACGAGGGTGAGCACCGGCAGGACCATGTGGTGGATCACGTCCACGACGTACGCGATGCCGTGCTCGCCGCCCGACTCCATGCCGCCGGTGGGGAACATGCCCGGGACGGGGCCGATGCCGACCGAGAAGACGATGATGAGCAGCATCCCGAGCCAGAAGTGCGGCACCGACCACAGGGTGAGCGCGACGCCGGTGTTGACCTTGTCGCCGAGGCCGCCGTGCCGCCAGGCCGCGCGGGTGCCCAGCCAGAGCCCGAGCGCGCTGTAGAGGACCACGGCCGTGCCGGTGAGCAGCAGGGTGGCCGGCACGCGCTCCCAGATGAGGTCCAGCACCGGCTCGTTGAACTGGTACGAGTCGCCGAGGTCGCCGGTCAGGGCGTCGCCGACGTACTGCGTGAACTGCTCCCACAGCGGCAGGTCGAGCCCGTACTGCCGGCGCAGCGCGGCCAGTTGCTCGGCGTCGACCCTGCGGCCGTGCGTCATCGTCTTGACCGGGTCGCCGGGGATGATCCGGAAGAGGAAGAAGCTGGTGAGGAGGATGGCGAAGAGGGAGACCGCGGCGCCGGCGAGCTTGCCCGCCACATAGCTGAGGTAGGCGCGGCGGGAACTGCCCGCGGGGCCGCGGGCGTCGGGCGCCGGTTTCACGGCGGCGGGGGTGACGGATGGGTCTGCCGTTGACATGGCCCTCGCTTTGCTGGGGGTGCCGTCCGGGGGGCGTGGCGCGGGCGCGTGGCCCGCGGATGGGGTGCGTCTCGGGCGGGTGGATGCGTCCCGGGCGGATGGGGTGCGTCCGGGACGGGGGTCGGGCGGGGTGGCCGGCGCCGCGCGGCGCCGGCCACCCCGGGTGGCGAGGGTGCGTACGGGCTACTCGCGGTCCTCCGCGGTGGCCCGGCGGCGCAGCGTGAAGACCACGCCCGCCGCGACCACCACGACGACCGCCGCGCCGCCGCCGAGCAACACGCCCATCGCCGAGCCGCCGTCGTCGGACGCCTCGGCGGCGGGGACCGCGGTGGCCCAGCTCCAGGAGCCGTCCTGACCCCAGATGTTGCCGTTGCCCGCGGGCATTGCGGTGATCGACTTGATGTGGTCGGTGCGGTACGCCTCCACGGAGTTCGGGTACGCCAGCACGTTCATGTACCCGGTGTCGTAGAGCAGCGACTGCATCTGGCGGACTATCTCCGCGCGCCTGGCCGGGTCGTCGTACGCGGCCAGTTGCTCGGCGTAGAGCCGGTCGTACTCCTTGTCGCAGATGAAGTTGTCGGTCTGCGCCACGTCGTCCTCCGACGCCGGCAGCGCGGCGCAGGTGTGGATGGCGAGGACGAAGTCCGGGTCGGGGTTGACCGACCAGCCGTCGAAGGCGAGGTCGTACTCACCGGCCACCCACGGGTCGCCGACGTTGTCCAGGCACTGCAGGTCCAGGCCGATGCCCAGCTCACCCCACCACTCCTCCAGGAACTTGCCCGCCGCCTTGTCCTTGGGGTCGGTGGCGTGGCACAGCATCCGGAAGTTCAGCGGCTTGCCGTCCTTGCCGACGCGCTTGCCGTCCTTGAGTTCGTAGCCCGCCTGGTCCAGCAGCCGGGCCGCCTTCTCGGGGTCGTAGCCGACCTTCTGACCGGCCGGCGGCTTCCAGTGGTAGTCGGCGAAGCGCGGCGGGATGTAGCCCTCGCCCTCGACGCCGTGCCCCTGGAGCACCTTGTCCACGATCTCCGCACGGTCCACCGCGAGGAAGAGCGCCTCGCGCACCCGCGGGTCGAGCAGCGCCGGATGGCCGTCGCCGAACTTGCGGCCCTTGAGGTCCCGCGCGCCGGGGTTGGTGGCGATGGCCCAGAAGCGCCTGCCCTGGCCGTCGTTGACCTTGATGTCGGACTGGCCCTCGAGCGACGCGGCCTGCGCCGGCGTCAGGTCCGGTACGAAGGACACCTCGCCCTTGCGCAGGGCGGCGACGGCGGCGTCGGTCTCCTTGTAGTACTTGAACGTCAGCTCGTCGAACTCCGGCTTGCCCCGCCAGAAGTTCTCGTTCGGCTCGAAGGTGACGTGCGAGTCGGTCTTGAAGTCCGTGAGCACGTACGGGCCGCTGCCGACGACCGGGAAGTCGGCGTCGTTGTTGAACTTCCCCAGGTCCTCGACGTCCTGCCAGACGTGCTTGGGCACGATCGGCAGGTCCATCGAGTTCATCGTGGCCTGCGGTTCCTTCAGCTCCACGACGAGCGTGTGCGGGTCGGGCGCAGAGACCTTCGCGAAGTTGGCGACGTACGAGCCGTTGGCCGCGCCCGCGGCGTCGTCGGTCATCATCGTGTGGAACGTCCAGCGGGCGTCCTCGGCGGTCAGCGGCTCGCCGTCGGACCACTTCACACCGTCGCGGATGGTGTACGTCCACGTCTTGCCCGCGTTCGAGGGCTCCCACTTCTCGGCCAGCCCCGGGATGGGCTTCTGCGTCTTGACGTCGTAGTTGACCAGGGAGTCGTACATCAGCCGGTTCATGCTCGTGGCCACGAGGGTGACCGCGAGGAAGGGGCTGAGGGAGTCGACGCTCTGCGCGACGGCGGCCGTCAGCACTGTCTTGTCGCCGTCGTCACCGTCGCCGTCGTCGTTCTGGGCTGGTCGCGCCGCGGCCGGGCCGACGGCGGCGGACCCGATCAGGGCAAGGGCCGCGGCGCCCGCGCAGAGCGCGCGGCGCAGCCGGCGGCCGGGGCGGGCGGCGGGGGTCGGCCGGCGGAGTGGGCCGGGCGTCAGGGCGTTGTCGTCGGTGGGCTGCATGACACCTCGCGGGCTGAAGGGGGCGGGATGCCGGCTGACCGGCCTGGCGGTCGGGTCTGTCTAGCGAGGTTGGTCTAAACATGTCAACGACCGTGACCGGCATGTACGAGGGCGATACCCGGCTGAAACGCGAATGAGGCCCGCGCCTTCAAAAAGGCTGCGGGCCTCATTGGTTCAACCCAATGGCGGCAGGCCGGGCGGGCGCCCGGCCCGGGGCGGCTAGGACGTCACCCGTACGGGCTCGGGCCGGACTGCGCCTGGGACGGGCCGGTGCCGGGAGCGCCACCCGGATAGCCGCCTCCGCCCGGGTACCCCCCGCCCGCGCCGTACCCGCCGGCACCGCCCGCGCCGCCGGCCTGGCCGGGCAGCGGCGGCATCGCGTGCGGCGGCTGCTGGCCGCCCTCGCCGGTCCACAGGCCCTGCGCCTGCTGGGCGCGGGTGAAGTCCTCGGCGACGAGCGCGGCGAGGTTGAAGTACGCCTCCTTGGTCTTCGGCCGCATCATCGACAGGTCCAGCTCGGCACCGGCCGACAGGTGCTCGTCGAACGGGATCACCTGCACCGCGCGGGTGCGCTGCTTGAAGTGGTTGACGATGTCGTCGATCTTGATCATCTTGGCGGTCTCGCGGACGCCGGAGATGACCGTGATGCTGCGGGAGACCAGGTCGGCGTAGCCGTGGGCGTGCAGCCAGTCCAGCGTGGTGCTGGCGCTGGACGCGCCGTCGACGGACGGCGTGGCCACGACGATCAACTGGTCGGCGAGGTCGAGCACGCCGCGCATGGCGCTGTAGAGCAGGCCGGTGCCCGAGTCGGTGAGGATCACCGGATACTGCTTGCCGAGCACGTCGATGACGCGGCGGTAGTCCTCGTCGTTGAACGTCGTGGAGACCGCCGGGTCGACGTCGTTGGCCAGGATCTCCAGACCCGAGGGCGCCTGCGAGGTGAACCGGCGGATGTCCATGTAGCTGTTGAGGTACGGGATCGCGGTGACCAGGTCGCGGATCGTCGCGCCCGTCTCGCGGCGCACCCGGCGGCCCAGGGTGCCGGCGTCCGGGTTGGCGTCGATCGCGATGACCTTGTCCTGCCGCTCGGCGGCGAGGGTCGCGCCGAGCGCGGTGGTGGTCGTGGTCTTGCCGACGCCGCCCTTGAGGGAGATCACCGCGATGCGGTAGCACGACAGCACCGGCGTGCGGACGAGGGCGATCTTGCGCTGCCGCTCCTCCTCGGCAGCCTTGCCGCCGAGCTTGAACCGGGACAGGCCGCCCCGCTCCGACTTGCGCTGCGGCTTGTGCTTGTCGTGCAGCAGTTGGTCGGAGGACAGCTCGACGGCCGCGGTGTAGCCGAGGGGGGCGTTGTGCACCGGCTGGCGGCGCTGCTCGGGCGAGACCTCGGGCCAGCCGCCGGACCGCGGGTCGCCGCCGCCGGGCTGGGCGGGGGGCGCCGGGGAGGTGGCCGGTGTGAGGGCGCCCTGGCCCGGAGCGCCGGGCTGGGAACCGCCGGCGGGCGGGAGGCCGGGGGGCTGCTGACCGGGTTGACCGGGCTGGCCGGGCTGGGGCTGCTGCGCGGGCTGGCCGGGCTGTCCAGGGAGGCCGGGTTGTCCGGGGAGGCCGGGGTAGGTGCCGGGCTGACCCGGCTGACCGGCCTGCTGTACCGGCTGTCCGGGCTGCTGTCCGGGCTGGCCCGGCTGACCAGGCTGCTGCCCCGGCTGGCCCTGCGGGGCGCCGGGCAGTTGGGGCCAGCCGTAACCGCCCTGCGGGGCACGGGAGTCGGGCTGCTGGCCCACCGGCGGTACGGGCACGCCGGAGGGCGACGCCACGGTCCAGCCCGGCGGCGGCTCGGCGGCGGGCCCGGGCGGGGCCGGCGGGGTGGCACCGGCGGACTCCGGGGCGGCGCCGGGCGCCGGGGCGCCGGGCGGGACGGCGCCCGGAGCGGGCTGGGCCGGGAACGGCTGCTGGGGCGGTGCGGCGGCCTGCGGGGCGGAGGGCGCCGCCGGGGGAGCCGCGGGAGGCTGCGGTGCGGACTGCCCGGGTACGGGCTGCGGGGTGGCCGCCGGCCAGGGTGCGCCCGCGGCGGGCGGCGGCGCGGGCGGCAGGTCCGCCGCCGGGGGGCGCTGCGTCTCGGCGGCGGGGAACTGCGGCGGGAGCGGCGGCAGCGCTGTCGGCGAGGCGGACTCGCCGGGGGCGGGTGCGGCTGCCCACGGGTTCGCGCCGGCGGGCCCGCTGTCCGTCACGTACGGGCTGGCCTGCGGCGGCGCGTCCTGCGGCTCGTCGTCGCGTACGGGCGCGGCGTCCGTCGGCACCCGGTCCTGCACCTCGGCGGCGGCGGGCACGGCGTCGTTCGGCTCGTCGTCCGCGGGCGTACGGTCTTGTACCTCCGCGGCCTGCGCCCGCAGCGAG
The DNA here is from genome assembly GCF_059570535.1 of Streptomyces sp. CNP082. NCBI lineage: Bacteria > Bacillati > Actinomycetota > Actinomycetes > Kitasatosporales > Streptomycetaceae > Streptomyces > Streptomyces sp. CNP082. Next base: position 45,352 of record NZ_JCANSZ010000003.1, on the reverse strand, counting down.
GCGGGTGAGAAGCGCATGGTCGCGCCGCTCACCACGTCGCCCCTGTCCGGGTCGTCCTCCGCCTCGTCGTCTTCGCGGACCTGGCCTTGGTCCTGGTCCTGGGCCGCCTGCGCCGCGTCGGGCGCGGCGTGCGCGACCAGCGGGGTCAGCGTGCGCGTGGCGTCGTCGCGGTACGGGGCGGGCGTACCCGCGTCGTCGCCCTCCGGCCGCGGCGGCGGCGCGAACTGCGGTGCGGGGAAGGCGGATCCGCCGGCCGCGGGCGCGTCGTCGGCGGCCGGTTCCGCGGCGGGCGGCGTCCCGGGCAGGGGCGGCCATGCAGCCCCCGCCTCCGGCGCCCCGGCGTCGTCACCGGACGCGTCGGCCTCGCTGTCCGCGGCCTCCGGCGTCCCGTCGTAGGCGGGCCACCCGGCCCCGGACTCAGCTTCGGCGGGCTCGTCGGCCTCGGGCACGCTGCTCCGCCAGCCGCCGGCCGGGGCACCGGCCGTGTCCGGCGACGCGTCGCCGGCTGCGTCGTCGTCCGTCTCCGCGGCGGACGCGAACGGCCAGCCCGTTCCCGCTTCCCCGCTCGCCTGCGCGGCGGTGTCGCTGCGCCAGTCGTTGCCGCTCTGCCAGCCGGTGTCGTGCTGCCAGTCCGTTCCGGACGCCTCGGACTCCGCCTCGGGGGTCTCGTCGGTGTCCGCGGTCGCCGCGGCCGGTTCGTCGTCGTCCGCCGTCCGGTCCGCGGACGTGTCCGCGGTGCTGTGCCAGGTGTTGTCGGACCGGTCGTCCTCGTCCGCCTGCGCGGCCGGCGCCGTCTCCGGGAGCGAGGGCCAGTCGGCGCCGGACCCGGAGTCGTCGTCGGCGGACGCCTCGGTGGCGGCGGACCACTGGGTGCCGATGTCCCCGTCGTCGTCCGCGGCGGCCGTCGGCGCGGACTCCGCCGTGGCTCCGGCGGGCTCCTCCTGCGGCTCCGGCCCGGCGGAGGCGGCGTCCTGCTCGTCGTACGCCGCGGCCTCCCGGTCATCCGTCTCGTCGGTGCCCACCGGCGTCGCGGAGGCGCCGCCGCCGTACCAACTCGGCGTACTCACATTCGGAAAGGTGAACTCCCCGGACGCCGCCCCGGGCGCGTCCCCGGCGTCCCTGTTCTCGGTGTCCTCTCCCCCGTCGGCATCGGCGTCGGCCTCCGGCACCGCCGGGGCCATCGGCAGCGCCGCGAACGCCACCGCGCCCGGGTCCGTCGCCGCCGTCAGCGGCGCGGAGTCGTCCTCGTCCGCGTACGCCTCATCCTGGTCGTCGTCCCCGGCCTCTTCCGCGTCCGCGTCCGCGTCTGCGTCGGCGTCCGCCTCCGGTACCGCGCCGAATCCCGGCTCCGCGGGCGCCGCTTCCGGGGCGGCCTCGGGCCGCGGCGGCTCGTCCGGCAGCGTCAGCAGGAACGGCGGCGGCGTCATCGACTCCGGCACCGGCCCCGGTGCCTGGGCGTGGGCGGCGGTGAAGCCGTTGGGCAACGGGGGCATCGCCGAGCCGGCGTGGGGTGAGCCGGTGCCGGCCTCCTCGTCCTGCCTGGGGCTCGGGGCCGGCACCCCCTGCGTGTACCAGGCGGCGGGCGCCGGGCTGGTGGTGAACTCGCCCGTACCCTCCGGCTCCGTACCGGACCGCTCGGCATCGGGGCTGGCCCGGCCCGCGCCGTTCTCGTCCCGATCGCTGCTCACTGTGCCTCCCGTATCCCCTCGCACCACGGCGGTCGTGCCGGCGCCTGCCCGGTGCCGTGTGCCTCTCCCACCCTAAGGGGAGGACGGAGCGCGCCGGCAGGCCGGATCGTCGCAATCGGCAACGGATGTGTCACCGTTCAGACCCCGGACCACACGGCGGCCCGGCACATCCGCGGGTATCCGTCAGCCGGCCGGTCGGCACACCGGGCGCGCGGTCAGTCGCCCCTGCGCGGATTGCCCAGCAGTCCCGTCTCCGCGTCCGTCGGGTGGATGCCGGCGTACTGCCTGCCGGCCGGCGTGCACCATAGGGTCACCCCGTCGGGCAGCGTCGGGAGCGTCTCCACGTCCGGCCCCGGCAACTGCATCAACTGCCCGATCTGCGCTGCTTCACCGGGTGACACCCGCTGCACCCCGACAAGCGACGCCCCGTGCAGCAGCCGCACCGCGGCGCGGCTCAGATACGGCACCACGGTCACCACCGACTGCCAGGGCGACGGGAGCATGCCGTGCCGCGGCAGACGCGTACCGCTGTCGCGCAGGACCACGACCGGCGCCGTGACGGACGGCGCGAGCGCCGGGACACGGCCGGGGTCGAACAGCGCGACGGGACCGGGAACGCCGCCCGGCCGGCGGACCGCCTGCGCCACCGGCTCCCACGAAGCGGCACGCCCCGTCTCGACCGCGACGCGCACACCGGTCCCCGCGGCGCGCAGCGTCAGCACCTGCGCCGTCCACAGGCTGCCGATCAACGCCACCGCGTACCGCACCGGATGGCACAGCCCCAGCGCCAGCGGACGGCCCTGCGCGTCGTTCCCGACCACCACGCCGTCGTCCCCCACCGGCACGGCGAGCGCGCCGAGGCTGTCGTCCCGCAGCGCCTGCCCGGCCCGGCGGGAGCCGCGCAGCCCCCGCATCGCGATCCGAACGCCGGGCATCAGCGCGTACCCCCCAGCGGCAGCGAGGCGAGCACCCCTGGCAGCTGCTCGCGGTCCAGCCGCACCAGGCCCGTCCTCGCGGCCCGCGCCTGCCGCTCCAGCAGCCGCCGCACCTCGACGAGCTCGCGATCCGAGCGGGCGGTCACGCGCACGTGGGCGCGCAGCGACAGCGACCCGCGGGCGCTGCCGCGCCCCAGCGCCACACTGAACGTCGAGGCCACCGCCGGCACCGCGGTCAGCAGCGACACCGCCCACGGCAGCGTCCCGGCCGACCGGTCCAGTACCGGCCAGCGGCCGACCGCGTACGCCGTGTGCCACGCCCGGTCGCACCGCCACGCCCGCATCGACTCCTGCGTCCGCCGCCGCGGTGGCGCGCCCTCCGGCACCGGCGCGGGTACGTCAGCGTGCGGATCGGCGCCGGCCGACAGCGCGAGCGCGGAGAGCAACTCGTCCTCGTCGAGCACCGTGGCGCGGAAGCCGGCCCCCGTGACCCGGCTCGCCAGGTGGTCGGTGACCCGCACCAGGCAGCGCTGGGCACCTTCGCGACCGCCGCCGCGCGCCTCCACCGCCTCCCGGCACAGCTCCGGGTCGAGCTTCAGCGCCACCCACGTGTGCCGTACCGCGGGCACACCGCTCTGCTCGTACAGCGGAAGGTAACTGCTCCGCAGCACCGAACTCTCCGGCATGAGCGCCGCGGCCGGCGGCTGCACATGCTGCACGAGCTGCACCGATTCGAGCGCGATCCCGTCCACCTCAAGGGCGTCGCGCAGCAGCTCCAGCGGAAACGCCCTGCTGCCCTGCGGCGGGTGCAGCGCCGCGCCGCGCGCCTCGACATGCAGAACGGAGGTGAAGAACGTGCCGTCGCCGACCATGCCGACGGTGCGCCGGGCACGGTCCACGTAGCCGAACGACCGCACGGACGGAGCCCATTCCGTGATCGGAACCAGCCGCGGGTCCACCGGCGGGTCGGGGAGCACGGCGGCGGCCATCCGCTTGCGCGCGCGGAAGGCGAACTGCGTCGACAGCCAGTCGAGGACCGACCGGCGGCGCCGGCGTAACAGCGCCAGCGTCATGAGGCCCGCAGCGACCACCACCGCGGGCACCAGCAGCCCGTCGACGGCCGCGGCCACCAGCGGCACGGCGAGGGCCAGCTCGATGAGAACCAGCTGGGTCAGCGCGAACGGCCCCACGCGGTTGGTCCGCGCCTCGGTCCGCAGAGCCACCTGGCCCGCTGCCGGCCCCGGTACGGCGGCGGGCGCGGGATCCGGCGGCCGTGCCGGGCCGCGCGGCTCAGCCTGCAGCGCCACATCGCCCCCCAAGGTCGGTTGCCGCTTTCTCCGATGGCGTCGTGCAGTGACGCCCTGTAGAACGGTGTTGAACCGACAATCACCCTACCGGATATGGTGTGCCCCGCCGGAGGTCACCCACGGGCCGCGGGGCGGCAACCGGCATCGGCGGCGAGGGGCGGAGCGCAGATGGCGTCACGGCGGGACGAGTTCAACGCGTACACCTACGCCAGGAAACGCCTCATCGGGCAGTTCTTGCAGCCCTCACCCACCGGCACCGAGGAAGGTGCGCCCCTGCCGCTGCGAGCCGTCCTCCCCGGCATGGTCATCGCGGTCGTGATCCTCGCCGTCTTCGGCGCCGTCGGCCTGTTCAAGCCCCGGGCGCCCGAGGGCTGGGACGACGTCGGCGCGAAGGTCATCGTCGCCGACGAGTCCACCACGCGCTACGTCGTCCTGAAGACCGACGGCAAGGCCCAGCTCCACCCCGTACTCAACATGGCCTCCGCCAAGCTCCTCCTCGACCCGGACAACGGCGAGGTCGTCAAGGTCGCGGAGAACATCCTCGACGGCGGGGACCTCCCGCACGGCGCCACCCTCGGCATCCCCTACGCCCCCGACCGCCTGCCCGACGCGGCCGAAGCCGCGGACGCCAAGCGGTGGGCGGTGTGCCAGCGCACGGGCGAAGGCGGCGGTTCCGTGCAGAAAGCGGCCTTCGTCTTAGCCGAGCGCGACCACGGCAAGGTCGAGGGCCGGGGCCGGTTGCGCGGCGGCGACGTCCTCTTCGTCGTTGGCCCAGGCGACGACCACTACCTGGTGGACCGCGAGGGCAAGCGCTACCCCATCGAGCCCGACGACCACCTCCTGCGCGTCGTCGTCGGCGACAGCGAGCCGCAGCGCGTCACCGATGCGTGGCTGCGCACCCTCCACCGGGGCGACTCCGTCGACTTCCCCGCCCTCGACGGCTACGGCTCCGCGGCCGGCGTCGGCGGCATCGATGCCGGCCTCGACCGGATCGGCACGGTGCTGCGCGCCCCCACCGGCGAGGGGCCGCGGCACTATGTCGTACTCGACGGCGAGATCGCCCCGGTCTCCGACTTCACCGCCAAGCTCCTGCTCAACTCCGAAGACGCCGTCGAACTCGGCCAGGACGGCTCGCCCGCCGATCTCGGTGCCGGGTCCTTCACCCCGGCCGACACCGCCTACGACGACGACCTCGACTGGCCGCGGCCCGAGGCCACCGCGGTCAACTCCGCCACCGCCCAGGGCACTCGGAACACCGTCTGCAACGTGCTGCGCCACGTCGACGGCGACACCGGCGAAACCACCCTCAGCACCTGGGCCGGCACCGACTTCCCCGCGCCCCTCCCCGAGGGCACCACCAGCGCTTACGTCACCCCCGGTGCCGGCCAGCTCTACCGCCAGACGCGCGGCACCTCCGCCACGGCCGGCGCCGTATTCCTCGTCACCGACACCGGCCTGCGCTACGCCCTGCAGTCCAACGCCGACAGCGCCCAGGACGACGCCGGTATCGGCATCGACGACGAAAAGCGCGAGCGGCTGCAACAGGAGGCGCGGCAGGCGCAGACCCGGCTCGGCTACGGCGATACCAAGCCCGTGCCCGTACCCATCGACTGGTCCGAATTCCTGCCCACGGGACCGCGGCTGTCCACCTCCGCCGCCCGCCAGCCGCAGGGGTCGTGATGCCTGCCGGACCGCGAGTCGCCGCGGCCCTCGCCGTACTGGCGCTCGCCGCGCCCCTGGCCGCCGTGCCCCTGGCCGCCGCACCGCCGGCCGCGGCCCAGACCGGCCCCGGCGCGGCCAGTTGCAGCAGCTTCCCGGCGCGGCCCTACGCCGGCAAGCCGTGGCCGCTGCAGCGCGTACTCCTCGACGAGGTCTGGGCCCACGCCACCGGCGCGGGCGTGACGGTCGCTGTCATCGACTCCGGCGTCGACGCGGGCCACCCGCAGCTCCGCGGCGCGGTCGACACCGACAACGGCGGCAACTACCTGCCCACGAAGGACGACCAGAACCGCCCGATCGAGCGCGGCAAGCCGAACGGCACCTCCGACGCCGCCGGGCACGGCACCAAGGTCGCCGGCATCATCGCGGCCCGCCCCGCGGACGGCACCGGCTTCGTCGGACTGGCCCCGGAAGCCACCGTCATCCCTCTCACCCAGAACGACGCGGAGGGCAACGGCACCGCCGCCGGCCTCGCCCAGGCCATCGACCACGCGGTGCGGAAGGACGCCGACATCATCAACATCAGCCAGGACACGACCGGCGCCGTACGTCCCGACGCCACCCTCCAGGCGGCCGTGAACCGCGCCCTCGCCGCGGACGTCGTCGTCATCGCCTCCGCGGGCAACGAAGGCACCGGCGGCAACGTCAAGGACACCTACCCCGCCTCGTACGAAGGCGTCCTCGCCGTCGCCGCCTCCGACCGCAACAACGAGCGTGCCCCCTTCTCCCAGTCCGGCGACTTCGTCGGCATCGCCGCCCCGGGCGTCGACATCATCTCCACTGTCCCCCGGGGCGGCCACTGCCTCGACAACGGCACCAGCTTCGCCGCCCCGTACGTCGCCGCCGTCGCGGCCCTGGTCCGCGACAAGCACCCGGACTGGACCGGCGCCCAGGTCGTCGCCCAGCTCCAGCAGACCGCGGAACGCACCATCCCCGGCCCCGACCGCCTGGTCGGCTGGGGCGTCGTCGACCCGGTCCGGGCCCTGACCGAAGACGACCAGCCAATCGACGAGCCGGTCGAGCGCAACGCCGCCGCGGGCGGCAAGGGCCCGCAACCGCAGCCTCTCCAACAGGGCGAGACCGCGGCGGAGCGCAACCGGCGTCTGGGCACGTACACCGTGGTGGGCGGCGCGGTGCTGGTCGCCGTGGTCGCCGGCACGGCGGTAGTCCACCGCGACCGGCGCCGCCGCCTGCGCCCGCGGCCCGACGCTGTGACAAAACCATGACAATGGCGTGGCTGGTTGGCGAGTAGTCGCCAGATTCTGGAGTGGGGGACGACACCGTGACGAAACTGATGCACCATTGCCGCGCCCCGCGGGTTTATGCCGGTGAACACAGAGCGCGAATCACCGAACTGATCGCGCCAAAAGGGCAGTTGCTGCCTATGGCGGTTGGAATCGCACCCGCGCCGTGACTAGAGTTGCAAGTGCGCGACATCGGAGGAACGTGACGAGCTGAGGGTACAACCGGGGAGAACGGGGAAGCCGTGCTGGCACCGTTAGGTGACGGGACCACGAGCGCCGCGAAGGTCAAAGTCGTCTACGACTCGCTGGCCACGTTCAAGAGCAACGTGGACAGGATTCTCACCGCACTCGAAGAGTCCCCCGCGGCGCGCACGCGGGTAGCCGAGCAGCGGATCACCAGGAACGCGGTGAGCGGCGCGAACGCCCCTTTCCACGAGGCCGACGCGCTCTACGAGAACTTCCACCGCGTGCACCACGAACTCACCCGGCTGTCCGCGATGCTCAGCGACCAGGTCGAGTCGCTGGGAATCGTCGTCCAGGGGGCGTCGCAGGGCTTTGAGAACCTGGAGGAGTCGCAGCGGCAACGTTTCTGGGAGATCCAGTCCCGGCTGGAGCAGCGCGCACCCGACCGGACGGACAAGGCCGAGACCGACGTCACGGACTGGGACTACGCCCCCGAGTGAGGCCGTGCGGTAGACGACCCGGCGAGCAGAGAGTGGAGAACCTGTCGTGAGTGGCGAGAAAACCACCGCAGAAGAGGGCCTGCCGGACGAGCCGGTGACCGCGGCGCCCCTGGTGAACGCGGACGCGTCACGGGCGTTCCAGTCCCTGGGGCCGCTCGCCGGCGGCACCGCGGCAGGCAGCACGAGCTTCGACGCCTACGGGCTCAACGAGCTGGTGGGGCTGGTACGAGGCGCGAACCCGAAGGAACTCGGTGCGGCCGGCCAGAAGCTGTTCGACGCCGCCAGGGCGATCGAGAAGGCCGCCGACGACCTGGACAACGACATCGAACGGACCGACTGGGACGGCGAGTCCGGAAACCAGTTCCGCGAGTACAGCAGGAACCTCAGCAGGTCCACGCGGCAACTCGCGGCGTACGCCGCCAACGCCGGCACGCAGATCGCGGCGGCGGGCGAGGGCCTGGCGATGGTGCAGGGCTCCATGCCGCCGCCGGACGACGGCTCGGGCCCGCGGGTCGAGGACATCCCCGGGCAGTTACGGGAGCCGGACAACGAGGAGTACGCGGACGCGCTCGCCGCGCAGCAGAGGCGGGAGAAGAACCGGCAAGAGGCCATCAACCAGATGAACAAGCTGGCCTCGTACTACTCGGTGACGAACAGCTCGCTGGAGTCGGCGGAACCGCCGGTGTTCAAGCCGATGCGCGGGGCGCAGGTGCCGCGGCCGGACCCGAGGATCCAAACAGGTGGAAGCGGTGCCGGCGAAGGGGGCGGTGCAGGCGGTCAGCCAACCCCCGCAGCCGGACCGGGAGCTGCGGCAGCAGGCTCCGGATCGGCCATGCCTGCGGTCGACGCCGGAGGCGCCGCAGCCGGTGGCCCGGCATCGGCGGGCGGGTCGCCGCCAGACCGTACGACACCGAGCCCAGTGGTGGGAACGGGGTTGGGCAGCGCAGGTACTCCCGCACCACCCCCGACGGTGGGAACGGGTTTGGACAGCGTCGCCGTTCCCACACCTCCGGCCGAGGCGGCCCCACGCCCGGTGACGCCCGGGCAGCCGGGGCCGGCGCCGTCTGGCGGCCCGCCGCCCTCTGCCGGCGGCATGCCGATAGCTCCTCCAGTTGGCGGGCCTCGCCCGGTGAGCGCAGCTCCCCCGACGGCGAAGAGCCCCGGTCCGGGGCCGGCGGCCGGTCGGCCGATGGGCCCGGCACCTCAGGTCGGCCGACCTGGCATGCCTACCGGGGCCGGCCCCACCGGAACCAGCCCTGTTGGCCGACCCCCGACGGCCACTGGTCCGGCAACTCCCGCGGGAAGACCTCCCGTGACCGGCGCGCCCCCTCCGGCAGCGAGACCTCCGGTCACGGGCGGAATGCCCACGGCGGCTCCGCGGTCTCCCTCGGCCGGTTCACGACCTCCTGTCGGCAGACCGGGAGTCGTCGGTGGGATGCCTACGTCATCCGGCACGCCAGGCCGTCCCGGTACCGCCGTGGGGCGGCCGGGTGTCGTGGGCGGTCCCCCCGGTCCGGCGGCTGGGCGTGGTTCCGGCCCGGGGATGACGGGGCGTCCTGGCGCCGGGCCACGCCCCGGTGTCGTGGGGGGTACGCCCGTTCCCACCAGGCCGTCCGCACCTCGCCAGCCTGTATCTCCGGTTACACCCCGCAGTGGCGGTCCAGCCGGCCGCCCGGGAGTTGTAGGTGCTCCCTCCGGTGGTGCGGTGCCCGCGGGCCGTGCTCCGGGTCCGGCAGCGAGCCGGACCGGCGCGGTGATCGGGTCTCCCTCGGGTGCCACCGGCAGGCCACCGACCGCACCTGGCTCTCGAACGGGTACGAGTAGTCCGACTGGAAGGAGCACGGAGAATCCAGCACCCAGCGGGCCGTCTCGGGGCACGCGAAGCAATGCCGGCATCACCGGAGGACAACCACAGCGCCGCTTCGAGCCGGGTTCTCCACGCGGCGCCGGTGCAGCAACGGGAGTCACCGGCACTCCGCGCAACGTCGGTGCAGTACGTCCGTCGCGAGGGTTCACGCCGGGAGGTGCTGGGCTTGTCGGTGATGGAAACAGCGCTCGGTGGACCGAGCCGAGCGATTGTGATCGACACGAACCAGTATTCTCCGACGAGTTGCTCACCGATGGGGACGGTCGTTCATCGGAAGAGCAAGATGACCTCCCACGGGCAGCGGAGTAGCACCGCATATGAAGGTGAGTATGACCGCACGGGTTGCAGCGAAGGCGCGGACACGGAAACGGTGGAGCGAGATCCTCGCCGTCGTGGTCACCCTGACCACCGCGTGGATGCTCTCGCTGACGGCATTAGCACCGGTGGCTGCGGCCCAAGGGGTACAGTCACAGCAGTGGTATCTCGATCCCATGCGGGCCGAAGACATCTGGGAGGTCAGCACAGGGAAGGGCGTGACGGTGGCAGTCATCGATTCTGGCGTTGACCCAGCCAGCCCGACCCTGGAAGGCAGATTGCTCCCGGGTGAGAACTTCGCCGACAGTCCGGGTGACGAGAACACAGACTTCTCCGGCCATGGGACGACGATGGCTGAACTGATCGCAGGCACTGGAAAGGGCGGTGGGCTGCGCGGCCTCGCGCCCGAAGTGAAGATTGTGCCGATTCGCATCGCCATGCCTGAAGATTTCGGAGGTGGGCTGGATGCCACGCCCGCTGTTATGGCCAAAGCGATCAGGACAGCCGCGGATCGCGCCGACATCATCAACATGTCGTTCGGTAGTGAATACTCTGCTATCGATGAACGAGAGGCAGTAGAATACGCTGCCAGAAAAGGTAAGTTGATGTTTGCTGGGGTGGGAAACGATGCCAAGAAGGAGGGGGCGGCAGCCATCTATCCCTCCCAATATCCGCACGTGGCCGCCGTCGCCGCAGGTGATGAGTCTGGCACGATTTCCGACTACTCTAAGTACGGAAAGGACACAGACGTCACGTTCATGGCCCCGGGTGACAACATCCCGGGTCACTGCACGCCTGACATCACGCAGTACTGCGTTGCTGGCGGTAGCAGTAACGCGACCGCCCTGGCCTCAGCGTCCGCCGCCCTTATCTGGGCCGAGCACCCCGACTGGAACGCGAACCAGGTCATGCGCGTCATGATCGAGACCGCCGGGTTGAAGAAGAAGAGCAAGTACATCGGCTGGGGCTCGGTGAAACCCGGCTCCAACCTGCTCAGCGGCAAGGGCGATCCCGGCGACCCGAACGTCAATCCGCTGACCAAAGAGCGAACCAAGGACCCGGCGGAGGCGTCTCCTTCACCAGAGGACACCACCGACAAGCCCACCCCGGGCGATGAGGCAGTTGCCGATGACGACAAGGCGGATACGGCCGCCGAGGGCGATTCAGACGGCGACAACGACCTCATCGCGATCATCGCCCTCGTCGCCGGTATCGCTCTCCTCACAGTTACGGTGTTCGCCTTCGCGCGACAGCGCCGACAGTCGCCGTAGGAAGAAACATGTGAGCGTTCCGCGTACGGCCCGCTCGCGAAAGGAGATCGCGTCGGGCAGCGATCGGGACCAAGCGACACAGTAAGCAACTTTCAGGAGGATGGAACACGATGGGTGCGCAACGAGATGCCAAGCACGTCGAGTCAGAAGCCCAAAGAATCATCGCAGACACCCAGAGCCTGCAAAGTGATCTCATGACCACCATCGGCAAGCTCAACGCCGCGGTCGACGCGATCGAGCAGGGCTGGAAGGGCTCGGCGCACGGTGCTTACGACGCCCTCCAGCGCAAGGCCAACGAGCACGCCCGGCAGTTGCACAAGAAGCTGCAGCTCATCGAGGAAGCATTACAGATGAGCAAGAGCGGCTTCGAGCAGCACGAGGTGGAAGAGCTCGAAAACTTCAACAGGCTGCACCAGGCCAGCCCGATCAGCGACTTCATCGACGCGACACCGACCGTCAAGTAACGCCGGGGGGAACCATGGAAATCACCTACGGGACCGTCATCATGGCGGCCGAGGACATCAAGACGACCACGGAGAGCCTGGTCGCCCGCCTCAACGACCTGGACGCACGGGTGACGGCACATGTCCAGGAGAACTTCATCGGCGAGGCAAGCCAGGCGTACTTCGCCCAGCACAGCGGCTGGAAGAGCCACGTCGACGGCCTGAACGGCACGCTGCTGGCCATCTCCCAGGCATTGCAGAACGCCACCGCCGGCTACCAGGCCACCGACCGCCGCGCCGCCGCCCAGTTCGACATCTGAGCCGCCAAACCCGGCGTCACGGTCAGAGCCAGGAGGGGTGCCCGCCACTCGGCAGGCACCCCTCCTGGCCTTGACTATCCCGGACAAGCCGGCCCACCACGCTCCCAGGGCTTGATCAAGCCCTGCCAAGACGGCGGGCCCCCGCGGTCAGGCCCCCGGGTGGGAGCCGAGAGCGAGAGGGGACCGGGCCGTGTTCGGCGGCGCCCGACACGCCACCGAACCCCGCGACCGTTGGCCCGGCTTCTCGGCCCCGGCCCTGCACGGGGAACGGGAAGGGGCTGCGGGCGCGGGTGCGTAGGATAGCGGCGCCCCCTGGGGCAGGTGATCACCAGAGGGCGCCGCCGCGTTCCCTGCGGCGGGCGGTGCCGGTCGCACGCCCCGTCGTCCCGGGGCATGAGACGTGACCACTCACACGAGGGACAGGGGGCGGCACAGGGCCGTGCGGTGTGCCCGCCGCAGGGGCCTCTACGGCGCCGCGTCGGGGGTGTCCGCCGAGGCAATCGGCGGCGCGGCTACGAGGTGGCCGGTAACTGCGGCGTGGAAGCGTGTATGCCCGGCTCGTCCGGCCTGCGCAACGCACCAGTCCTGCACCGGCGTCCACCCCGGGTGGGCACCGGATGCCGCAGGGCACAGTGTGCACGCGGCCGAGTGCGACAAGCCCGCGTGCCCGTCCGTCGCCAGCGTCCACGGCGCACACACCGGCCGCGTGCCCGCCGCCGGGCGTGCAGCGCTGTCCGCGGCGCTCATCCGAACCCCTCTCCCGGGGGTGTCCACCCCGGGCCGGTGCCGTCGTCTGCCGGGTCGTTGTCCGGTTCGGCTGCACGCTGTCCGCGGCTCTGCGCGACCCGTAGCGCGTCGCGTAGCGCCTCACTCAGCCGCTGCACCAGGAACCGTAGTTCAGTCTCCGAAACCCCACCGGCGAGCATCCGGGCGGAACGCTCCAACAACTGGTGTCCCCAGACGAGTTGCTGGCCCTCGATGGCATCGGCGTACGCCGACAGCCACCCCGGGCCGACCGGCACGTAGCACGGGTGCCCCTCCGGCGTCGTCCACGGCAGCAACCGCATCTCCGACAGGCGTGCGCTCACGTCTCCGCCCCCCGGGCGATCAGCCGCGCCAGACACCGCGCCACCGGCGGCGACACCGCACCCAACTCGACCATCCCGTACGCGGGCTTGCCGCCCTTCACCGTCTGCGGCTTCACGTCCATGGCAGGGAACGAAACCCCCGCCTTCCGCAGCGCGGCGGAGAGTTCATCCCGTGCCGCGTCCGCCTCTCGAACCTTGCCGCCGCTGTCTGCCCGTGCACTCACGCGGGCACCTCCACTCCATGAATCCAGCGCGGACCCGCATCAACCCCGTGCGTCGCAAGGACCAGAGCACGCCGCCGCTCCCGCTGCAGACGCGCCACCTCCCGCCGCCCATGGGCGACTACGTACGGCCGGACAATCCCGATGTCCTCACCACCCACCACACGCACACACGCCACAGGCACAGTCGGCCGATCCAGACGGCAGGCGACCGGACTTGAGCCGGCCTCTCGGTGACGCCCCGGCGCAGGCAGTAACCACCTCAGCAGCGGCACGAACAGCCACGCGATAACTTGGAACACGTCGTCAACCTCCTGGGGTTGAGGGCCACGCCCCCGGACCGTTCGCGCGGTCGCGGGGGTCTTGCATGTGGCCAGTCGAGTATGAGAACCCGCCCCGCATCAGGGGGTGTTGGAGCCGTGGGGAGGGCTCTACGCCGTGTCATCCGGCACGGGGCGGGAGTGGTTACCACCATCCCCGACCGGGAACACTGGGGACACATCTGACGTGGGACCGAAACCCGGGTAGTGCCCAACGAGCTGAAGGCATGTTCGAACGGTGGAACTGAATAGCGAGGATGAGGAACTGACACCCCGTAAGAAGTTGGGGAAGCGAATCAAGCGCCTGAGAGAGAAAAAGGGCCTTTCTCAGCGCGCCCTCTGTGAAGCGATCGACAGTCCGCCACTTCCGCACAGCTATCTAGGGCGTGTGGAACGTGGCGAACAATTGCCCTCTGAGGGTCTCTTAAGGAAGCTTGAAGAGTTCTTCGATGCGGACGGAGTGCTGTTCGATCTCTGGGAGATGGCGCAAGATGAGACGGTTGTTGATTACGGGCGAGCTTTCGTAGGCAAGGAAGGGAAAGCGACCCGCATTCATACCTTTTCGAGCAGTCTAATTCCTGGGCTACTGCAAACCCCGGAGTACACGCGTTCCCTCATTCCCGCGAGCCTCCCCGGAGCTATGCAGTCGGACGAAGAAATTGATGGCGTGGTCGAGCGGCGAGAACGACGCAAGCGGGTATTCACCAAAGACGATCCGCCGTTCTATTTGGCAGTCATTGACGAATCGGCGCTTAAGCGACCAATAGGTGGCGTAGGGTGCATGTGGCGTCAAATCTCTCACGTCATCGAGATGGCGCGGTCGCCCAACATCACAGTGCAGGTCCTGCCGTTCGTCTGCGGGGAGCACTCTATGCTGGGTGGGAGCATGACTCTGCTAACGCTCCCGAGCGGTGCCACAATTGGTTACGTGGAGAGCTTCGCGTCTGGGGAATTGGCGGAATCGCCGAAAAAGGTTCTTGAGTTTACGCAGATGTTCGACATGGCTCGTTCGAAAGCGTTGTCCGAACAAGAATCCTTCAACCTGTTGAACGCTTACTTGGAAGAGTATGATGATGAAGACCATTCTTGATGCGTCTACGCTAAGCGGCTGGCGTAAGAGTAGTTACAGTAATGCGCAGGGTGGCGACTGCCTGGAACTCGCCGACGGCTTTCCGAGGGGAATTCCCGTCCGTGACAGCAAGAATCCCTGTGGCCCGGCGCTGGTCTTCTCGGCTGACGGTTGGTCGTCGTTCGTGTCGGCCGTCAAGCGCGGGGAGTTCCCCGCCACCTGACCCACGCAGCAACCAGTCACCGAAGCGAGCGGCCCCCTTGACCCGGGGGCCCTCGTCCCTCCCGGGGATTGCATCTACCCGTCCGGCGCAGCGCCGTGGAGTGAACTCCCTGCCCGCAGTACCTCTCAGACGTGCAGAAACATTCCGTCTTGTTGAACAGTGTCTACGGCGACGCGGTGCCGTTTCCCGGTGAAGTCAGCTTTCCGGCAGTGGGTGTGGAGGGGCGCATCCGTGGCGGCCTGATGATCTGGCTGCGAACTCCTGGAGGGCGGACCTCAGTAATTTCCGATCGAGCCGCTTTACTTCCCGCTCGAAGATGCCATACCACTCGGCGATGTAAAGGGCCTCGCCCTCCGTGCATCGCGCCGTCGTCCACACCAGGCCCCTTCTGTCTCCGGACGCGCCTTGCACGTGCGGACCCATATCCGTCTCCGAACGGGCACTGTCCACGTAGGGCCCGTAGTACGCCGAGAGCCGGTAGTGGGGAAGCTTAAGGCCGTCGTACAAATCGCAGTTCTCAATAGGTGCTGTCGCATCGGCCGGGACAGGGTCGGCGGGGGCGTTGATACCGGCACAGGTCGTCCGTGGTCCACCTCTTGGCGGCAGTGTGCCCTCCGGGATCTCGGGGATCTCGGGAAGGGCGTCGATCTGCGTACCGGGTTCTGTCTTGCAGCCGCTCTGACTTGCAGTGTCGAGGGCCGTGCTCGTCACCGCCCGGGCGAGCGCGCGAGGCCCCTCGCCCTCCTCCACATCCACGCCCACCTTACCGACGGCGGTAAACGTGACCGCGAGATAGGAGTCGTGCGTGTTGTTGTCTCCCTTGCAAGGCAGCACGACAGCCGCTCGCGGCAGTTTACTCGTGTTGAGTACGCCGTGCCACCCGTTGCCGATGGGAAGCACGCCCTGGCCGCGGTACGTGTCATGCCGATCCAGTTGCTCAAGAAGTCCCGAGTCCTTGGCGTCCCAGGAGATGTCTACGTGCAACCATCCCCCACTGTCCCGAACGTCGCCGATGTCGCAGCTCATGGCCGAGCCCTTGCCGAACGCGGCGGACGGCCCCGGATCTGTCGTGCGCAGTCGGTCGATGTCCAGTAGGTTCTTGAGTTCAGCGTGATTGACAACGCCCTGGCAGGCGTCGTCAAGCGTGCGGTTGTTCTTCCACTTGTCGTAAGCATCGTTTGCATAGCGGCCGATGGCCGCCAGAAGTGCAAGGAGCAGCACACCGGCCAGCACGATGAGGCGGCGGCGGAGCTTGCGCTTTGGTCCGCGGGGGTGCGGTTCTTCACCAGCCTCCGAAGCCCCGCCGACGGTCGTCACGTTCACCTGCCTCACACCACCCGAAGCGCGGAAAGTGCCGTATGGCGCTGTGCGATATAGCTCTGTTTCGCCTCGCCGCGCATCTGCTCCACGAGGGCGTCCTCCAGCGGATCCATGTCTCTCCTGTCAGCCCACTCGTCTATCAGGTCATTGACGCCCTCGTTCTTCGCCGCCAGGTCAGTGGAGTTCCGGTGCACGGCCACCTGCTCTGCCTCCGCCTGTACGTCCTTCGCCCACTCGTAGGTCGCCGCGTCGATCAGACGCTGCGCAGGGTCGCCGACAACCGGTATCTGGGTCACAGCCGCGCCCCCACCGTGATAGCTGTAGCGGGCCACGTCGTTGGCCCAGCCCACCCTGGCGTCCCGCTCGTCCATGATGATGTCCGCGCCGATAGCGTTGTACACGCCGGCGCTGCTGCCGACGCGCTTGGCCGCGCTGTCCCAGTCTTCCGTGCCGTACTTCCCGGGTTCCTGAGGTGCGCTGATCAGGTCCTGCGCGGACTGGAAGCGGTCCGCCTCGTAGAGAAGAGAGAAGTTCTCCGGGGCCTCGGACACACCGCGCATGACGCGCACCAGGCTTTGCAAGTCGACGTCGACGGCGCCGTTCTCGCCACTGACGATGGGATCGCCGCCTACGTGCTTCTCATATCCCCGGACGTCGGAGAAGATGGCATGGGTGTCGTCGCTGTAATTGGCCAGAGCACGGGCGAGGGGTTGTTCCATGCCGGGTGGAATGCTGGTGTCGCCTTTTTCGCCTGCGTCGAGGAGCTGAATAGCCTCCTGCATAAGGCGCGCTTCTGCGATCGTGTGCTTGCTGTCCCCTTTGAGGTCCGCGGAGCCGGGCGGCTCTCCTGTGGTCGCGGCCTCGATCGCCAGCCCCAGCCCTTGGTGGCTGACCGTTGAGGTCGCGCTGCCCGGCCACTCCCGTTCCTCGAGCAGGTAGGTCAGGTTGTCCGTCTGGTTGGGATCGAGGTAGGACGTGGCCGCGTCGGGGTTTTTGCTCATGACTGACAGGAGGTTGTCCAGCGGATCGTGATGGATCCCCTCCTCCTCGCTGCCATGCTCGTTCCAGATCGCAGAACCGTCCTCCTCCGCTGCCCGGATGTCGTTGCCGAGCCCGTGGAGGAACGGCTTGCTGTAGCTGCCGTCGTGTTCCATGAGCGAGGTGAGCACGGCGTAGCCGCGTATCGGCTGGGTGTTGCTGCCGACATGGCGCATACCTTCCTCGCGCATGCCTGCGAGGAATTCCTTGGTGAAGGCGTCGTTGTGGGTGGTGGCGGTGTTGAGCGTCGTTGCCAGGGACTTCTCCAGCGCGGTGTACTGCTTGGTGTTGCCGTCCCCGTGAGCCTCGGAGTTCAACTCGTACGCCAGCCCGACCACACCGGCCGGACCACCCAGCCCGTTGATCAGCGTGCGGGAGAACACCGGCTCATCGGCGTTGTCGCGCATCAGGCGGCGCAGTTCCGCCATCTCCGTGCCCGACAGGTCCTCACCGGAGCTGAGCTTCGTGGCTAGCTCCGTCGCTCGCTCGCCCTCGAACTTCTCGACGTCGTCCACGACATCCGCGTTGAAGCCGTGTTTGCCCGCTTCCAAGTTCGCGGGCGGCTGGACTGCCGCTTCGAGTGCGGAACGCACCGTCCTGTCGGTGTGGTTGACGTCCTCCACGCGGCGGTCGATCGCGGCCTGCCATTCCCGTACCGCGTCGTCGGTGGTGGCCGCATACGTGGGATCGTTGCGGTACGCGGTGTACTGCGCCTCGGTGAGGGCGCCGGTGTTGAGGCTTACGAGACCGGCTGCATCGACCGACATGTGCGCGTCTTCCGCCCTGCGGACCTCCTTGCGCAGTTCGTTCCTGCTCTCCTCCAGGTTTCTGCAAGCGTCTTTGAGCAGGTTGGCGATGGCTTCGGCCTGCTTCTCCGCCGCTGATAACTCCCCGGCCGTCACGCGGCCCACGTCGGCGTAGGCCGCCTCGCCGAGCCCTTCCCATGTCCCGTTCACCAGCGGATCGTGTACCCGGGACCGGTAGTTGGCGTGCATGGCGTTGAATCGGCTGCTCATCTTCCGCCAAGCCGCCGCTGCATCCTCCAGCTCCGACAGGTCGGCCGAGATGATGTCGCGGAACGACAGTGCCATTGCCCCAGCCCCCTCAACCCGCCGGCCGTAGGCCGGTCAAGTCGGCACGCGTGGTGATACTGCCGATCATAGGAACGTCCTGAGTCCTGGTCGGGGAAAAGGTCTCCTGCACCTGCGCGTCCTGTGTCTGGTACAGCACCTGCGCACCGCGCAGCGCGTCGCGCTCACCCAGGAGCCGCTGCTGCAGGTTGTCCACCTGCCTGGCCCATGCGCGCAGGACCTCGTCCACGCCCGCCCACGTCTGCCAGTTCTGGAGTGTGCCGCCCGACACCGACCGCTCGGCACCCACCATCCCCGGTGCGGGATCGGCGGAGGCTTCCCCCACCAGGCCATGCGCGGTCTTCAGGTCGGGTAATAACTCCTGCCCCACATATGCCGCCGCCCCCGCCTTCGCCGCCGCGTCAACGGCCAGCCGGGCCGCACCGGAGCCCGAGCCGTCGCTCGGTCGCGAGTTCAGCTGTGTGTGCGGCGAATCCTCGGCCTGCACCTGCGCAAGCAGCGCATCCCACTCTGACTGAAACGCATCGGACATATCCCACCCCCGGGTGTCTCACGCGGCCAACCGCGTTTCCTTGTGTTCTCCGTGTGCAACCCCGGGCCACACCGTAACAGAACGCACCGGCACTCACTCCCTGAGTCACCGCCGGAGGATCGGCATGACGCCGATCCGCCCCGTGCGGCTGTCCGACGGGCGCCGGCCGCACCGCCTATGCCGGTGGGGTCCAGGCGGTCTGGACGAGTGCGGAGCCCTTTCTGCGGGAGACGTGAAAGCCGCGTCCCGGGGGCATGGGCCGCGGGCGGACGTTGCCGAGGATGTCCCCCTCGGACTTGTCGCCGGACAGGACCACGCCCTGGACGCCGAGTTCACGGATGCGCTGCAGGAAGGGTTCGAAGGAGGTGCGCGCGGCACCCGAGGAGTTGCGGGCGATGAGGAAGCGGACGCCGATGTCGCGGGCGAAGGGGAGGTGGTCGACGAGCGGGGCGAGAGGGTTGCCCGAGGCGGTGGCGACGAGTTCGTAGTCGTCGACGACGACGAAGAACTTCGGCCCCGACCACCAACTGCGGTCGCGTAGCTGCTGTGGCGTGACGTCCCCGGGGGGAGTGCGGCTCTCCATGAGCTTGGTGAGGGCCGCGACGTGCCGGTCGACGGCGTTGGGCATCGGGGCGTAGACCAGCAGGTGCGAGTCCGGGACGGCGCCGAGGAGCCCGCGGCGGTAGTCGAGGACGACGAGGCGGGCCTCGTCCGGGGTGTAGCGCTCGGTGATCTGCCTGACCAGCAGGCGCAGCAGCGCGCTCTTCCCGCTTTCGCCCTCGCCGTAGACAAGGAAGAACGGGTCGGTGTCGAAGTCCACGTACACCGGCGCCAGGTTGGTCTCGTCGATACCGAAGGCGATACCGAGTTCCGGGCGGGCGTCGCCCGCGGGGAGGTGCTCGGCGCGCAGTTCCTCGGGGAGCAGCCGGACCCGGGGTGCCTTCGGGCCGGTCCAGTGATCGGCTACGCGGGCGCACAGTGCGGCGGTGGCGGCGGAGAGCTGGTCGTCGGAGGGTTCGCCGTCGATACGGGGGACGGCCGCCATGAGATGCAGCTTCTCCGGCACCTGTCCCCGGCCGGGGACTCCCGTGGGGACGTTCGCGGCGACCTTGCGGTCGAAGTCGGAGTCCAGGGGGTCGCCGAGACGGAGTTCGAGGCGGTTGCCGAGCTGGTCCTTCAGCGAGGCCCGTACCTCCATGCTGCGGCCCGCGCAGATGACGAGGTGGATGCCGTAGCCGAGACCGCGGGCGGCGATGTCGTGGATGACGGGTTCGAGCGCGTCGTACTCGGTGCGGAAGTTGCCCCAGCCGTCGATGATGAGGAACACGTCGCCCCACGGCTGGTCCGTGAGGTCACCGTGGGCGCGGCGGCTGCGGTAGGCGGCGATGGTGTCGATGCCGTGTGCGCGGAAGTACGCCTCGCGGCTGTTGAGGATCCCGTGGACCTCGGCCACGGTGCGGCGTACCCGCTCCGGGTCGAGCCGGGCGGCGACGCCGCCGACGTGCGGGAGGCCGGAGACCGCGGACATGCCGCCGCCGCCGAAGTCCAGGCCGTAGAACTGGACTTCCTCAGGGGTGTGGGTGAGTGCGAACGAGCAGATCAGGGTGCGTAGCAGGGTGGATTTGCCGGACTGCGGGCCGCCGACGAGCTGCATGTGGCCCGCCGCGCCCGAGAAGTCCCGCCACAGGACCTCGCGGCGCTGTTCGTACGGCTTGTCGACCACGCCGACAGGGACCGAGAGGCGGCCGAGTGAGGGGTGGCCGGGGATGGTGAGGCCGCGGCCGGAGACGGAGGTGAGGCCGGGGAGGAGTTCGTCCAGGGACGGCGGGGCGTCCAGCGGTGGCAACCAGACTTGGTGGGCCTGCGGGCCCTTGCCGGCGAGGCGCTGCACGATGATGTCCAGCACCTTGTCCGCCAGCGCGTCGTCCTCCGCCCCAGCGGGCGGGGAGGCCGGGGGCGCCTGGAGGGCCAGGCGCGGGTCGGCGGCCGGCGGCGGGGCCGGCGGGACGGGAACGGGGGCGGCGGTGAAGACGACCGGTCTGGGGGGCGCCAGGCGTGCGCCGGCGGCCTCGGACTCCTCGGGCGTGCCGGCCGCGCGGTAGACGCCGGAGACGTACGCGGCCTTGAAGCGGACCATCTCGTCGTTGCCGAACTTCAGATAGCCGGAGCCGGGTACGGACGGCAGCTCGTAGGCGTCCGGCACGCCCAGCGCGGCGCGCGACTCGGCGGCGGAGAAGGTGCGCAGGCCGACGCGGTACGAAAGGTACGTCTCCAGGCCCCGAAGGCGGCCCTCCTCCAGGCGCTGGGAGGCCAGGAGCAGGTGCACGCCCAGGGATCGGCCGATGCGGCCGATCTGGATGAACATGTCGATGAAATCCGGCTTCGCGGTCAGCAGCTCGCTGAACTCGTCGATGACCAGGACCAGGGAGGCGATGGGCCGCAGCGGGGCGCCGGCGGCGCGGGCGCGCTCGTAGTCGTGGATGTTGGCGTAGTTGCCGGCGTCGCGCAGCAGCTCCTGGCGGCGGTTCAGCTCTCCGCGGATGGAGTCGCCCATGCGGTCGACGAGGGAGAGGTCGTCGGCGAGGTTGGTGATGACCGCGGCGACGTGCGGCAGCTCCGTCATGCCGGCGAAGGTGGCGCCGCCCTTGAAGTCGGCCAGTACGAAGTTCAGCGACTCCGAGGAGTGGGTGACGGCGAGACCCAGCACGAGCGTGCGCAGCAGCTCCGACTTGCCGGATCCGGTGGCGCCCACGCACAGTCCGTGCGGGCCCATGCCGTCCTGCGCCGCCTCCTTGATGTCCAGCATGACCGGCGCGCCCTCCTCGTCGACACCGATCGGCACCCGCAGCCGCTCCGCGGGAGTGCGCGGGCGCCAGGTACGGGTGACGTCGACGGACGCGGCGTCGTCGAGGCCGAGCAGGTCGGTGAACTCAAGCTTGGCCAGCAGCGGCTCGTCACCGTCGTCGCCGGACGACGGCGGCCTCAGCGGGGCCAGCTGCCGGGCGAGGGCTTCGGCGGCAGCCAGCGGCAGGTTGTCGGGCGTGCCCTCGTAGACCAGGTCCCGGTGGGACTGGATGCGCAGCGTGCCCGGGTGCACGGCGATGGCGAGGCCGCCGCGCACCGTGTCCACTTCGCCGGGCACGACTTCAAGGAACGACACGCCCTGGATGCCCTCGGGGGCGGCGAGTACGGAGTCCGGGGGGACGGTGGTGCCGTCGAGGACGATGAGGAGGTGCGGCTGCTCCAGCAGGGGAGTGCCGTCAGCGCTGAAGCGGGGACGGCCCTCCAGCCGGGCGGCCAGCCGCTGCTCCAGGTCGCGTACGTCATCGGTGATGAGGCGGCGGGCACCGGCGCCGTCGGCCTCGCCGGTGTCCTGGACGTGCGGCAGCCACTTGGCCCACTCCCACCGCGGCGCGCTCCCGGGGGCGGTGGCGATGGCGATGACCGCGTTGTCGGGGGAGTGCAGGGCGGCGAGCTGGCAGAGCATGGCGCGGGCGGCGCCGTAGACAGACTCGCGTTCGCCGCTGAGGGTGAGGTGGTAGAAGGCGCGTAAGGAGACGGCGAGGGGGAGGTTCTCGACCGTGCCGTGGGTGTTGAGGAACTGGTGCATGGCGCCCGCGGTGAGCGGCTCCAGTTCGTCGGCCGGCGCGGTGTCCGGCGGGATGAGGGGGGTGGCCAACTGCTGCGGGCCGCGGCCGATCCGCAACTCGGTGCAGTCCGCGTCGCCCGCGCGCCGCTCCCACACCCTGCTGCCTTCGGCGACGAGTGCCCACAGCTGGTCGGGGGCGGGGTGGAGGTATAACTGCGCGTCGCGCTGACTGCGCGCCGTCTGCCGCACCTTGCGGCGGGTCTGGGCAAGGTAGCGCAGATAGTCGCGGCGCATGTCCGCCATCTCGCCCTGGGTGCCCCTGCGGTGGCGGACGACCATCGCGATGACCATGGCGACCATCGCGGCAACCATCACCAGGCCCATGATGCGCATGATCGGGTGTGCGCCCGGCATGAAGAAGAACACGGCCATGCCGCCCATCCCGAACATGGGCAGGACCTGCATCAGTACGCCCTCGCGGTAGCCGCGGGGGAGTTCGGGCGGTGCCTGCAGACGGAGGTCGCCGGCTGGGACGTCCGGAGGGAAGGTACGCGGGGGCCGCTTGACGACGAGTTGGCTCACAACCCCTCCATCCGCTGCACACGGCAGCCGTCGGCGGTCGATCGACGGAAAGTGATCCTACTGATACGACAAGTGGGTGCGGGCGGTAGGGTCGTGACGCCGTCAAGCCACGGGACATGGAGGAGGCTCGCAGTTGAGTGCAGGTGTTCCGGCGACGGGCAGCGCCACGGGCTTCTGCCGGGTGACCATCGTCGCGCCCGACAGCCGTATCGACGTCGCGCTTCCCGAGGACGTCGCGGTCGCCGACATCCACCCCGAGGTGCTGCGGCTGTCCGGGCAGACACCGGCCCGGGGTGCCCCGGTCGGCTACCACCTAGTGCGCAGGGACGGCACGGTGCTCGACAGCTCCCGCTCGCTGCTGGCCCAGGGCGTGCTGGACGGCGATGTGCTGACGCTGCGGCCGTTCGCACAGTCGCTGCCGCCCGCGGTGTACGACGACGTCAGCGACGCCGTCGCCGCCGCGGTGTCGCGGGACTACACGCTGTGGGGCGACGCGCAGATGCGGGCCGCGGGGCTCATCGGCGGCGGGGTGCTGCTGGCGCTGATGGCGTTCGTGCTGTGGTACGCGGATCCGGTCGGCCACGACATGCACGGGCTGCCGGGGGTGCTGGCCGGCGTCGCGGCGGTCCTGCTGGTGTGCCTGTCGGCGGTGCGGGCCCGGGTGTACGAGGACCGGGCGTCCGCCGTCGCGCTGGGGCTCGGCGCCATGCCGCTGGTGATGATCGCCGGGTCCGCGGTGCTGCCGCCGGCGGACGGACATGGCATCGGCAGGCTGCAGTTCCTGGGCGGGTGCGCCGCCGTCCTGGTCGCCGCGGCCGTGCTGGTCGCGCTGGCGCCGCGCGGCGACGGGTCGTTCGTGGCGGTGGCGTTCGCGGCGGCGTTCGGCATGCTCGTCACGTTCGTCGCCGTCGTCACCGACATCGAGGCGGTCGAGGCTGCGGCGATCTGCTCGCCGGTCGCGCTGGGCACCGTGGCGTTCCTTCCGGGTCTGTCCGTGCGCTTCGCCCGGTTACCGGTCGGGTTCGAGCCGCCGAAGACGCAGATCGCGGACTACGGCGCCGACCCCGACGACATTCCGGAGACGCAGGGCCCGGTGGCCGCCGACCGGATCGCGGTCCAGGCACGGCGCGGGCACGAGACGCTCGTCGGTCTGGTGGGCGGCTGCTCGGCGGTGGTGATCGGGGCGGCGGCGGTGCTGGGCTTCTCCGACTCGGGGTGGGCGCAGTTGCTGGCGCTGGCCACGGGGGTGGCGATGCTGTTGCGGGCGCGGTTGTTCCGGTACACGTCGCAGGTCGCGTCCGCGCTGGTGGCGGGTATCGCCGCCGTGGTGCTCCTGGGCGTGGGGCTCGCGCTGAACCCGCCGGCGTACGCGATGGCGGCGCTGCGGGCGCGCGGCGACAGCTCGGACCTGGACGCGCGGACGCTGTGGCTCGTCGCGGTGCTGGCGATCGGGGCCGCGGTGCTCACGGCGATCGGGCTGATGGTGCCGCGGGTGGGCGTATCCCCGTTCTGGGGGCGGTTCCTGGAGATCTTCGAGAGCTTCGTACTGCTGTCGCTGCTGCCGCTGTGTCTCGCCGTGATGGATGTGTACACGTCGATGCGGGAGTTGACCAGCTAAGGGTCCGTGTGGACAGCGCCCGTCAGAACACGGGGTTTGCCGTCAGTGACCCCGTGTAGAGGACGAACACCCGGTTCTTCGCCGCGGCCATGGTCCAGTCGTCCCGCTCTGTGGACGTCCGGCGGTCCTCCCACGCCACCCTGCCCTTGCCGATGTCGTAGACCTTCAGCGCGTCCGGATCGATGTTGGACGTCGTCCCGGCCCACAGCGAGTTCCCCTGGATCACCGGCGGGTACCTCAGCGCGACGGCCAGGGCCTCCTCCGTCCACTCGATCTCCCGCGTCCTGGCGTTCCGCACGGTGAGCTTCGCGTCGTTCACCGCGTAGAGCAAGTCGCCGTCCAGGGCCGGCGCGCTCCAGATGTACTCGCCCTTCGGCTCCTCGTTCCACTCCGGCTTCCCGTCGCCCTTCAGCGCGTACGCCGTCAGCCCGTCGCCGCCCGCGTACACGAAGCCCCCGCCGACCGCGCACGGCAGCGCGTAGGAGCTGCGCTTGGGGGTGTCCCACACCGTGTCGCCGCTGCTCGTGTCCACCACCGCGAGCCTGCCGTCGGAGCCGGAGAGCACCAGCATGCCGTCTACGGTCGTGGCCCACGCGGGCTTGCTGACGCTGGACTTGACCGGCAGTTCGACCGTCCAGCGCTGTTTGCCGTCCGTGCCGACGGCGCGCAGCTCGCCGTCCTTCGTCGCCACGTACGCCCCGTCCGCCGACGCCGCGAGGACGACGGCCGCCCGGGCGTCCGGCGCCGACCACTGCTCGCGCCGGTCGCGCCCGCGCAGCCCGTACACGGCGCCCTCGGCGTCCGCTACGGCGAAGGTCTGCTCGTCGAGCGCCGCCCCGCGGGCCGCCGCCACCGCGTCCTCCTGCCGCCACTTCTCCTTGCCGGTGCGGATGTCCAGGCCCGCGATGCTGCCGTCGGCCATCGCGGCGACCAGCGTCTCGCGCAGCGGAAGGAGCAGCGGCGTATCGGAGTTGAGCCCGCCGACCGGGCCCCAGAGCGCCGCGGGGGCGTTGTCGGCGCTGTAGCCCTTCAGCCGCTGCGCCGCCCACGGGTCGCGCTTGGGCGCCGTGGTCGTGCCGCCGTCGTCCCTGCCCAGCCACCACCAGGCGGCCGTGCCCCCGCCCGCGGCCACCACCGCGCCGCCGGTGCCGAGCGCGACCAGCAGCCGCCGCCGCGAGGGCCCCGGCACCTGGGTGTCGCCGGCCGCGGGGAGCGCGGCGAGGCGGGCCGCCTCCTGCTCGCGGCCCGCGATGTCCGCGGCGAGCGGGCCCTGCTGCCAGACGGCCTCGGCGCCGGGCGGCGGGGCGAGGGCGGCGGCGATCTGCGGGGGAGTCGGGCGGTACGCGGGGTCCTTGGCCAGGCACGGGGCGATCAGCGGGTGCAGGTCGGGCGGCAGCCCGTCGAGCCGCGGCTCCCCGTGCACCACCTCGTACTGCACGGCCGCCACATGGCTGCCCTGGTACGCCGTGTGGCCCGTCGCCGCCAGCGTGAGCACCGCGCCCAGCGCGAACACGTCCGCGGGCGGGCCCACGCGCTGCCCGAGCACCTGCTCCGGCGGGCCGTAGCCGGGCGTGACGGGGGCCTCGCCGGTGCTGGTGAGCGTCAGGCCGTGCTCGGGGCGGGCGATGCCGAAGTCGATGATGCGGGGCCCGGTCGCGGTCAGCACGATGTTCGGCGGCTTGACGTCGCGGTGGACGAGGCCGGCCGCGTGGATGTCGGTGAGCGTGCTCGCCAGCGCCGCGCCGATCGCGCGCAGCGCCGTGCCGTCCAGCGGCCCGTAGCGCTCGACGGCCTCGGCCAGCGTCGGCCCGGCGAGGAACTCGCAGGCGATCCACGGCCGTCCGCCCTCCGTCTCGGCGCCGAGCACCCGCGCCACGCCGGGGCTCTGCACCGCCTGCGCGGCGTGCGCCTCGCGGACGAAGCGCTGCGCCAGGTTCGACTGGTGGGCCAGCTCCGGCCGCAGCACCTTGATCGCGGCGGGACGCCCCGAGGAGTCCCGGCCGAGGTACACCTTGCCCATGCCGCCCGCGCCGAGCACGCCGATGAGGCGGTACGGGCCGAGGCGCAGCGGGTCTCCGGTGCCGAGGGGTTTCATGGGCGTACCGCTCCTGGGGAAGTTCCTACTGAAGGGGAAGTCCGCGCACTTCGGCCGCGGTGACGACGAGGAGGACCCCGGCGTCGTCCTGCTCGATGACCATGGGGCGTTCGTTGTCCTCGGGCCCCCGGTACGACCACGCCGTCCGGTGCTCTTCGAGGTCGACCGCCCGCACCCAGTCGCGCCCGCCGGTGCCCACGTACACGTACTTCTTGCCGACCACGGGCGCGACGATGAACGCCTGCGGCCCGGCCCAGTCGGCCTCGGCCTCCCACTCGACCTCGCCGCTGGCGCCGTCGATGGCGATGAGCCCGTTGCCGTTCTCGACGACGTAGACCTTGCCGTCCTTGACCGCCGGGGTGCCGTACAGGCGGGTGTCAGGGCCCAGTTCCGCGCGCGCGTCGCGGTCCTTGCCGAGCGTCCAGTCCACCTCGCCGTCCGACAGCCGCAGCGCGGTCAGGTCGCGCAGGCCGAGGAGCACGTGGTCCTTGGTGGTGGGGAACTGCTGCAGGCCGGCGAGCGCGTCGCGGTCGGCCTTGGGCGCCGTCCAGGACCAGCGCTCCTCGCCGGTCTTCGGGTCGAGGCACGTCAGGGTGGACTCGACCCGGATGAGCACCTCGTTCTTCGTCACGGAGGTGGCGTACGAGGGGCCGGTGTCCGGGGACTTGTTGTCGAACCCCCAGAGCATCTTCCCGGTCTTCATGTCCGCGCCCACGAACTGCGGGGTCCACGGGGTCTTCTCGACGACGCGCTTCTTGGTCTCCTTGTCGCGGTAGACCCGGGTGACCCAGCGGGTGGTCGCACGCAGCAGCAGGATGCCGTTCTCCAGGCCCTCGATGGCCGGTCCCTTGATCTCCGCGCCGCTGAGGGCGACGTGCTCCTCCTGCTCGCCCGTCTCCGGGTCGGTGGCGAACACGGCGTGGGTGCCCTCACCGGAGGCGCTGCGGCTGGAGATGGAGAAGAACCCGGAGTCGTCGCCGATGAGGCCGAGCATCGGGGTGGCGAGGTCGTCGACCCCGCGCAGCTTGCCGCTGCGCGCGTCCACGAACTGCCCGCCGCCGGTGGACGTCAGCAGCAGGACGTAGTTGCCGCCGGTGGCCAGGGAGAACGCGCCGCCGCCGCCGACGACCGGCCGCGTCCACACCTCCTTCGGCGCCTTCGGCTTCTTCGCCTTCGGCTTGGCCTCCGGCTCCTTGCCGTCGTCGCGGAGGTACGCCCACGCCCCCACCCCCGCGCCGCCGACGGCCACGGCGCCCGCGCCCGCCAGCGCCAGCACCTTGCGACGCGACGGACCCGTGGCCGCGCCCGACTGCGTCGCCAGCGCGGCCTGCTCCGGCGACGGCAGCCGGGGCGGCTGCGGCTGCCAGGCGACGGCGGCGCGGCGCAGGATGTCGGCGTGCAGCGCGTCCGGGAGGTGGTCGGCGAAGCCGGCTGCGCCGTCCGCGCAGTCCGGCAGCCCCTCGGCGAGCAGCCCCGCCAGCTCGTCGGTGCCGGGGCGGACCTCCGGCTCCTTGGCCAGGCAGCGCTGCAGCAGCGGCAGCAGCCCGGCGGGCACGCCGGACAGGTCGGCCTCGCCGTAGCGCACCCGGTACAGCAGGTCCGCGGCCTGCCCGCCGCCGAAGGGGCCGTGGCCCGTACAGGCGAAGACCAGCACGCCCGCGAGCGCGAACACGTCGCCGACCGGGGTGTGTTCGACGCCGGACGCCTGCTCGGGCGACATGAAGGCGGGGGTGCCGGCCGCGGTGCCGGTACGGGTCAGGTGGTCGTCGCCCGCCGCGCGGGCGATGCCGAAGTCGATCACCTTCGGGCCCGCCGACGTCAGCAGGATGTTCGACGGCTTCAGGTCGCGGTGGACGACGCCGGAGCGGTGCAGTTGCCCCAGCGCCTCGCAGAGCGCGGCGCCCAGCGCCCGCGTCGTGGTCTCGGGCAGCGGGCCGCACAGCGCCACCGCCTCGTCCAGCGGCGGGCCGAGCACGTACTCCGTCGCCAGCCACGGCGTCTCCGCCAGCGGGTCGGCGTCGACGACCTCGGCGCCGTAGCGGTCGCCGATGACCCGGGCGGCGTCGGTCTCCAGCCGGAAGCGGGTGCGGAACTCCGCGCCCGCGGTGCCGGCTTCACCGCTGACGAGGTCGGCGTGCATGGTCTTCAGCGCCACGGTGCGCCCGCCCGCGGAGCGGGCGAGGTAGACGGTGCCCATGCCGCCGCTGCCGAGGCGGGCGACCAGCCGGTACGGGCCCAGTTGCCGCGGGTCGTCGTGGGTGAGAGGCGTCATCGAGGCAGCCATGATCAGTCCACCGGGAGTGCGTAGAGGGCGTCCTTGGACAGGACGAGGGCGATGCCGTCGCCCGCGGCGAGCACGCGGCCGGAGACGCCGGGGCCGTCGTCCATGGACGAGCCGCCCTCGCTGACCGTCGCGAACCGCCACAGCGGCGACCCGCCGCGGGTGTCGAACGCCTGCACCTCGGCCTCGTTGCTGTAGAAGATGGTCCTGCCGGTGCCGCTGAGGCGGATGTCGTTGACGTCGAACCGGCCGCCGGCGTAGACCGGGGTGCGCCATAGCTGCTTGCCGTCCTGCACCGACAGCGCCGTCATCTGCGCGTCCTGGGTGCCGTACAGCGTGCGGCCCTTGCGGTCGGTGAGCGCGGAGAAGAAGTGCTCCTTCATCGGCCGCTCCCACACCTGCTTGCCGCCGCGCATCTCGTACGCCCGCAGCATGTCGTCGTCGTTCTGCGGGCTGACGAGGATGCCGGCCTTGGTCGCGAACGTGTCGGGGCCGTCGTAGTTCTTGACCCCGTCGTACCTCTGCTCCCACGCTTTGTCGCCGCTGCGCGGGTCGAGCGCGAGGTAGGTGAAGTCGAAGTCGGCTGTGGGGTCGCTGGGGAGGAGCAGCTCGCCGCCGAGGATCTTGGGGTGGTCGCCGTCGCTGAGCTGCTGGTCGTCCAGGTCGCCGTAGCCCTTCGGCAGCGGTACGCGCCACACCTCCTCGCGCTTGCCCGTGTCGTACGCCACCGCGGAGAACTTCTCCAGCGAGTCGTCCGCGCCCATGAAGTAGAAGACCCCGTCGATGACGCCGATGGTCTCCTGGTAGCTCACCTTGCTGTTGAGCGTGTAGTCCTCGATGGAGCCCTTCGACTTGCCGTCGGCCATGTCGACGATCGCCAGTCCGGCGATCTGCTCCGGGAAGAGCGCCAGCCCGCCGCCGAGGGGGGTCAGCATGCCGTCCGCGAACACGTCGGAATCCCACGCCTTCTTGCCGGTGCGCACGTTCACGGCGGTGAGGGCCCCCAGCGTCTCCACGACGGCGATCCTGCCGATGACGCTGACCTTGCTGGCGTCCTGGCCCGGCAGCGGGTAGACCCACAGCGGCTTGGGCGGGGCGCCCTTCGCGGGGGTGGTGCGGTAGACGGGCGGGTCCTCCTTCGTCGCACGCCGGTACGCGTAGCCGCCGCCCCCGCCGACGGCCAGTCCCGCGGCGCCGAAGGCGAGGCCGCGCAGCAGCGCGCGGCGGCCCGGGCGCGGCGGGGGCAGGGAGGTCTCGCCGAGCCCCGCCCCGGCCGCCGTGTCCGGCGTCCGGCCGGGGACGGGCGGGCCGCCGGGCGCACTGCTGCCCTGGACGGCGCCCGGCGGGGGCGTGAGCGGGCCCTGCGCCGGCAGCGCCGGCAGTTGGGCGGCCAGCGCCGCCGCGACGGCCCCGGGCACCTGCTCCTGCCCCGGCTCCGCCGGCAGGGCCTGCTGCGCCTGCTGGAGCTGCTGGAGCAGCGCGTCCGCGCGGGGCCGCCGCGCCGGGTCCTGGGCCAGACAGCCGGCGAGCACCGAGGCCAGCGGCTCCGGCAGCGCGCCCGGGTCGGGGGAGTGGGCGCCGGTGGCGGCGTACGCCAGCACCACGCCCAGCGCGTAGATGTCGCCCAGGGGCCGCGGCACCCCGCCCGCCGCCTGCTCCGGCGGCAGCCACGCGGGCGGCAGCCCGGGCACCGCCGCACGGGGCCCCTCGCCCGGCGCCGCCGCGCGCACCGCGCCGTACGCCCCGAGCCGCGGCCCGGCCGGCGTCAGCAGCACCGCGGCCGGCGTCAGCCCCGCGTACACCAGGCCCTGCGCGTGCGACTGCAGCACCGCGGCGGCCAGCGACACCCCCAGCCGGCAGACGTACGCCACCGGCAGCGGGCCGCCGTGCGCCGCCAGCGCCGCGGGCAGCGGCAGCGCGGGCGCGCAGTCGTACGCCACCCACGGCTCCTCGTCCTGCGGCGCCACCCCGGCCACCGGCGCGGCGGCCGGTCCTGCCAGCCGCGCGGACGTACCGGCCTCGGAGGCGAACCTGACCCGGAAGCCGGGGTCCGCGGCGAGCGCCGCCGGCGGCGTCATCAGCACCACGACCCGGCCCAGCGGCTCGCTGAAGGCCAGGTGGAACCGGGGCCCGTCGTCTCCGGGCCCGCCCCCCGGGGCATACGGGTCCTCCGGGGCGTACGGGCCGAGCGGCGCGATGATCCGGTGCGGGCCCACCCGCTGCTGCGGGGCGCCTCCGGCCGTGCCGCCGGCCGCGCCGCCGTTCGAACCGCCGGAGCCGGTCAACGTCTGCATACGAACTGTCCCCCTTGCCGCCGCGCGCTCAGTCCAGCGGCAGCGCGTACACGCTGCTCCCGCTCGCGACCACGGCCGTGTTCTTGCCGACCGCCACCCGGCGCCGGTGCGCGTACTTCGGCTTGCCCGGCCGCATGTCCGTGAACCGCCACAGCAGATCGCCGCCGTCCGTGTCGTAGGCCAGCACCTGCATGTCGTCGCCCGCGATCAGGCACCGCTCGTCGGGCGTGACGTGCAGCGCCGGGGCCTGGACGAGCACCCCGACGTAGGCCAGCAGCGGATTGCGCTTCCACTGCTCCTCGCCCGAGTCGCGCGCCACCGAGTGCACGGCGCGGAAGGTGTCGAGGGCGTGGATCATCTCGCCCTGCACGGCGGGCGGGCCGAAGTTCTGCGGGTTGGTGCTCTCCATGTCCTTGTCCCACGGCTCGGCGGTCAGGGTCCACAGCTCGGCGCCGTCGCCGCCCGCGTCGTATCCGCGCATGTCCTTGCCGGCGGTGGCGACCAGCAGGTCCTTCCCGGCCGCCGCCCAGTGCCCGCCCGCCATGCCGGCGTACTCCTGCGCCCACCGCACCTCGCCGCTGCCGAGGTCGAGCGCGGAGACCGCGGCCGGCTTGTCGCGGTGCTCCGCGCTCTCGTCGGCCTCGGGCACCAGGACGACACAGTCGCCGACGAAGAGCGCGGCGGTCGCGGCGGCCGAGCCGGGCGAGCGCCACAGCTCGCGGCGCTCGGCGAGGTCGTAGCCGACGACGGTCAGCCCGCCGCCCTCCTTGACGGTGAACGCGGCGGTGTCGCCGGCCACGCCGAGGAGTGCGCCGTACGGCGCCTTGCCGCCCCGGCGGAACTTCTCCGACGTCCACGCCACCGCGCCGTCCGCGGCGTCGAGCACGGTCAGGTCCCTGCCGGGCACCAGCACCATGCCGTCGCCGAGCGGCACCGCGGAGCCCGCGGCGCTGACGTCCGACTGCTCCCACAGCTCGTCGCCGGTGCGCAGGTCCATCGCGTAGACGCCGGACTTCGCCACGACCAGCGCGGCGGAGCCCCCGGCGACGACGGGCGGGCCGACCGGCTCGACCTTGCCCAGGCCCTTGCCCCACAGCACGGGGGGCGGGGCGCCGGTCAGCCGCTTCCTGCCGGTGTTGCGGGCCGCCAGCCGCTCCGCGGTGGTCGGCGGCGGAGGCGGGTCCTCGGTGGTCGCGGCCCACGCCGCGGCGCCGCCGGCCGCGAGGCCCGCCGCACCGCCGGCGATGCCGGCGAGCAGGGCGCGGCGGGGGGCGGGGCGGCCGATGACGGTGGTGTTGCCGATCAGGTCCGGAGCGCCGGGGGTGCCGGGGGCCGGCGCCGCGAGGAAGGCGGGGTCCGGCTCGGTCTCGGCGGCGAGCACGTCGGCGGCCTGGAGCGCCAGTGCGGCGCTGACCCGGCGGGGCAGCCAGCCGGGGGCCAGGGCGGCGCCGGAGCGGGTGGTCGCCGCGTCGAGCACGGTCCCGGGAGCCGCCGCACCCGGGCCGGGGGCTGCGGCCCCGGGCGCGGCACCGCGGAGCAGCTCGGGCAGGAGCGCGGCGGCGGCGGGGCGGCGGGCGGGGTCGGGGTGGAGGCAGGGCTCCAGGGCGGCGCGCAGCGCGGGCTGGAGGAGGTCCAGCGGGTCCGCGGGGGTGCCGTACGGGTCGGAGGCGCCGGGGTCAGCGCCGTACGGGTCTGCGCCGTACGGGTCTGCGCTGTTCGGGTCCGGGGCGTAGCCGGCACCGCCGGTGGACGGGCCGGTCAGCGGGTCGCCGAAGGCGTCCGCCCGCGGGTCCGCCGCGTCCGGGCCGGTCCCGCCCGGAATCCGGCCGGTCGCGGCGTACAGGAGCACCGCGGCCAGCGCGTACACGTCCCCCAGGGGCCGTGGCCGCCCGCCCGCCGCCTGCTCCGGCGGCAGGAACTCCGGTATGAGCCCGGCAAGGCTCCCGCGCGGGCTGCCGTCGGCGCCCGCCGCACCCACCGTGCCGTAGCCGGTCAGCAGCGGGCCGTCACCGGTGAGCAGCACCGCCGTCGGGTCGAGCCCCCCGTGCGCGGCGCCCGCGGCGTGCAGCGCGGCCAGCGTCTCGGCCAGCGCGGCGCCCACCGCGTACACGGTGCGCTCGGGCAGCGGGTTCTGCTGTGCGTCCAGCGCGGCGGGCAGCGGCAGCGCCGGCCGGTACGGCATCGCCCACCAGGGCGCGCCGCCGGCGGACAGCTCGCCCACCGGCGCCAGCCACGGGCCGCCGGAACCGCCGAGGCGCTGGGCCTCGGCCGCGGCGGCGCGGAAGCGCCCGGCGTAGCCGTCGTCGGCGGCCGTCGCCTCGGCGCGCGGTGCGGTGACAAGGACAGTGCGTTCTCCACCCGGCGCCTGCGCGATGTAGCGCGCGGCCGGCGCGCGCATCCCGCTCGCGTCCGAGTCCAGACGCCCCACCGGCCGGTACGCCCCGAACTGCTCGGGGTCGTCGAGTCGCAGCGGTTCCATACCCCCTCCTAGGAACTGGCTCGGGCAGCCTACCGGGGCGGGCCGGGCTCCGCTGGAGGCGGGGGGTAAAAGGTCCCGTCCGGGAGAGGAGAAAGTCCCGCGGGAGAGCCGTTTTTTCTTATCCAGAAGTGGTGTCCGCCACATGCCTCTGAAGGAATCCTAAAAGCGGTAGTAGCGGAATTGGACGAGGGTCCGGGACTTTCGTCCCTGTACTCGCCGGACTTTCGGCAGGGGAGTGGGACGGACTTTCGGAAACGCCCCGCGCGAACCGCTCTCACCTGCACATTTGGCCTCCTTTTGCTGTCCTTTACGCCGTCAGAAGCCGTTCTCGAAGGTGGTCTTCAGGGGTGGACAAGGGGCAGGAAAACCCGACTCGTCGCTACGACACCGACTCGTACCAAGGGTCCTTGTCTATCCCGGTCCTGCGGGTTACCAAGGTGATGCGACCTCGGAGCGCAGCCGGGGTCGGAACCTTTTCTGGAGGGAATTCCAAGAATGTTCAAGAACGCCAAGCTCACCGCCCCCATTGCCACCTCCGCGATGCTCGCCGCCGGCGCCGGCATGGTCGTCGCCCTCGGCTCGGGTGTGGCCACGGCCGACAGCAAGCCCGACTGGGTCAAGCCCGTCTCGGCCCATTACGACGTCACCGGTCAGTACAACCAGGGCGGTGCCCACTGGGCCGCGAAGCACAGCGGTCAGGACTTCGCCGCCCCCACGGGCACCAAGGTCCAGGCGGCGCACGAGGGCACCGTGGTCACGGCCGGCTGGGGCGGCGCCTACGGCAACAACATCGTGATCAAGCACGGTGAGGGCGTCTACACGCAGTACGGCCACCTGTCCAAGATCGACGTCTCCGTCGGCGAGCACGTCAACGCCAAGACGGACATCGGCAAGATCGGCTCGACCGGTAACTCCACCGGCCCGCACCTGCACTTCGAGGTCCGCACCACCCCCTACTACGGTTCCGCCGTGGACCCGGTCGCGTTCCTGAACAAGCACGGCGTCAGGATCTGACCCGCGAACCCCGCACTCTGACGGGCGGCGCCGGGCGGCGGTCTTCGGACCGCCGCCCGGCTGCTAGGCTGGCGGACGGTTCGCGTGAGTGCCCCCGTATCCCTCGGGTGAGGCGCCGCGACCGCCCCGCCCGCCGAGTCACCGCAGATTCCCTGTGACCAAAACCAGGGACGCTCGGCGGCGCCGACCAGAGGAGTTGGGAAAGAGTATGTCGCTCGACACCGCGACGAAGAAGAAGATCATGGCCGAGTACGCCACGAAGGAAGGCGACACCGGCTCCCCCGAGGTGCAGGTGGCGATGCTCACCCAGCGCATCAGCGACCTGACCGAGCACCTGAAGACCCACAAGCACGACCACCACTCGCGCCGCGGTCTGCTCCTGCTCGTCGGCCGCCGCCGCCGGCTGCTCCAGTACCTGGCCAAGAAGGACATCGCCCGCTTCCGTACGCTGGTCGACCGCCTCGGCATCCGCCGCGGCGCCGCCGGCGCCCGCTAGCGCCGTACCAGGGAGCGGCCCCCGCACCGGGGGCCGCTCCCTCGGCGTATGCCCGCAGCGCTCCGGCTCCGCCCGGGCGCCGGGGCCCGGTCCGTCCGTACGGACCCTTACCGCACGGTTGCCAGCCAGCCGTCGAGAAGCCGCCGGAGGGACTTGTACTCTGGTCGGCAGGACATCAGCACAGAGTGAATACGGGGAGCAACCGCCCGCAGCCGCCGGACCTGTGCCGACAGCGGGCGCCGGTCCTCGGTAGTGGCCTTCGGAGCACGCGAGAGCGCGCACCCCGACGGCTTCGATCGAAGACCGGCCCGGCCTACAGCCGCTCATCCGGCCCGAGCCTGCCGCGCGGGTGCTCCACCGCTCACCGCCCACGCCACACGGGCGTGGGCGCAGACGAGGAGAATTTCCTGGTGGAGAACGAAACCCACTACAGCGAGGCCGTTATCGACAACGGCTCGTTCGGCACCCGCACCATCCGCTTCGAGACCGGCCGGCTCGCCAAGCTCGCCGCCGGCTCCGCCGTCGCCTACCTCGACGACGAGACCATGGTTCTCGCGGCGACCAGCGCCTCCAAGCAGCCCAAGGACCAGCTCGACTTCTTCCCCCTGACGGTGGACGTCGAAGAGCGCATGTACGCCATCGGCAAGATCCCCGGCTCCTTCTTCCGCCGCGAGGGCCGCCCCAGCGAGGACGCCATCCTCACCTGCCGGCTCATCGACCGGCCGCTGCGCCCCTCCTTCAAGAAGGGCCTGCGCAACGAGATCCAGATCGTCGCCACCATCGAGGCGCTCAACCCCGACCACCTCTACGACGTGGTCGCCATCAACGCCGCCTCCGCCTCCACCCAACTGGCCGGCCTGCCGTTCTCCGGCCCCATCGGCGGCACCCGCGTCGCCCTCATCCGCGGCCAGTGGGTGGCCTTCCCCACCCACGCCGAGCTGGAAGAGGCCGTCTTCGACATGGTCGTCGCCGGCCGGGTCCTCGACGACGGCGACGTGGCGATCATGATGGTCGAGGCCGAGGCCACCGACCAGACCGTCGAGCTGGTCAAGGGCGGCGCCACCGCGCCGACCGAGGAGGTCGTCGCCGCCGGTCTGGAGGCCGCCAAGCCCTTCATCAAGACCCTCTGCAAGGCCCAGGCCGACCTCGCCGCCAAGGCCGCCAAGCCCACCGGCGAGTTCCCGGTCTTCCTGGACTTCCAGGACGACGTGCTGCAGGCGCTCACCGCAGCCGTACGCGACGAGCTGGCCCAGGCCCTGACCGTCAGCAACAAGCTGGAGCGCGAGGCCGAGCTGGACCGCGTCAAGGACGTCGCCGCCGAGAAGCTGCTGCCGCAGTTCGAGGGCCGCGAGAAGGAGGTCTCCGCGGCGTACCGCGCGCTCACCAAGGAGCTGGTGCGCGAGCGCGTCATCCGCGAGAAGGTCCGTATCGACGGCCGCGGCGTCACCGACATCCGGCCGCTGGCGGTCGAGGTCGAGGCGATTCCGCGGGTGCACGGCTCGGCGCTCTTCGAGCGCGGCGAGACCCAGATCATGGGCGTGACGACGCTGAACATGCTGCGCATGGAGCAGCAGCTGGACACCCTCAACCCGGTGACCCGCAAGCGCTACATGCACAACTACATCTTCCCGCCGTACTCCACCGGCGAGACCGGCCGCGTCGGCACCCCCAAGCGCCGCGAGATCGGCCATGGCGCGCTCGCCGAGCGCGCCATCGTCCCGGTGCTGCCCAGCCGTGAGGACTTCCCGTACGCGATCCGCCAGGTCTCCGAGGCGCTCGGCTCCAACGGCTCGACGTCCATGGGCTCCGTCTGCGCCTCCACGATGTCGCTGCTGAACGCCGGTGTGCCGCTGAAGGCCCCGGTCGCCGGCATCGCCATGGGCCTGATCTCCAAGGAGATCGAGGGCGAGACGCGCTACGTGACGCTGACCGACATCCTCGGTGCCGAGGACGCCTTCGGCGACATGGACTTCAAGGTCGCCGGCACCAAGGAGTTCGTCACCGCGCTGCAGCTCGACACCAAGCTCGACGGCATCCCCGCCTCCGTGCTGGCCGCGGCCCTGAAGCAGGCCCGCGACGCCCGGCTGCACATCCTCGACGTGATGATGGAGGCCATCGACCGGCCGGACGAGATGTCCCCGCACGCCCCGCGGATCATCACCATCAAGATCCCCGTGGACAAGATCGGCGAGGTCATCGGCCCCAAGGGCAAGATGATCAACCAGATTCAGGAGGACACCGGCGCCGAGATCACCATCGAGGACGACGGCACGATCTACATCGGTGCCGCCGACGGCCCGGCCGCCGAGGCCGCCCGTACGACCATCAACGGCATCGCCAACCCGACGATGCCCGAGGTCGGCGAGCGCTACCTGGGCACGGTCGTGAAGACCACCTCCTTCGGCGCCTTCGTCTCCCTGCTGCCCGGCAAGGACGGTCTGCTGCACATCTCGCAGATCCGCAAGCTCGCCGGCGGCAAGCGCGTGGAGAACGTCGAGGACGTCCTCGGCGTCGGCCAGAAGGTCCAGGTCGAGATCGCCGAGATCGACCAGCGCGGCAAGCTGTCCCTCATCCCCGTCCTGGAGGACGAGGAGAAGGACGGCGACGCCGGGAAGTCCGGGGACGAGTCCGCGAAGTGACCCTGCCCCCCAGCAGTCGGAAGGCGGCCCGCCCCCCGTACCGGGGGCGGGCCGTCCCCCGTCCGCGCTCCACCACCGCGACCCTCGCCGAGGGCTCCGCCGCCGGTTCCGCCGGCGCCGCCAGCTCTGGCAGTGCCGGCACCGTACGCAAGACGGTGCTGCCCGGCGGCCTGCGCGTGCTCACCGAGACCGTGCCGTCCGTCCGCTCCGCCACCTTCGGCATCTGGGCCCACGTCGGCTCCCGCGACGAGACCCCCGCCCTCGGCGGCGCCACGCACTACCTGGAGCACCTGCTCTTCAAAGGCACGCGGACGCGCTCCGCGCTCGACATCTCCGCGCCCATCGACGCGGTCGGCGGCGAGATGAACGCGTTCACGGCCAAGGAGTACACCTGCTACTACGCGCGGGTCCTCGACACCGACCTGCCGCTGGCCGTCGACATCGTCTGCGACATGCTCACCGGCTCCGTCATCCGCGCCGAGGACGTCGAGGCGGAACGCGGCGTCGTCCTCGAAGAGATCGCGATGACCGAGGACGACCCCGGCGACTGCGTCCACGACCTCTTCGCCCGCACGATGCTCGGCGACACCCCCCTCGGCCGCCCCGTCCTCGGCACCGTCGAGACCGTCACGGCGCTCACCCGCGACCGCGTCGCCCGCTTCTACCAGCGCCACTACGTGCCCACCCGGCTCGTCGTCGCCGCCGCCGGGAACGTCGACCACGACGACGTCGTACGCCGCGTGGCCGCCGCCTTCGACCGCGCCGGCGCCCTCGACGCCCCCGACGCAACCCCGCACGGCCCCCGCGCCGGCAGCCGCGCGCTGCGCACCGCGGGCCGCGTCGAGCTGCAGGAGCGCAAAACCGAGCAGACCCACCTGGTCCTCGGCGCCCCCGGCGTCGGCCGCCACGACGAGCGCCGCTGGGCGCTCAGCGTGCTGTCCGCAGCCCTCGGCGGCGGCATGAGCTCCCGGCTCTTCCAGGAGATCCGGGAGAAGCGCGGCCTGGCCTACTCCGTGTACTCGTACACCTCGGGCTTCGCCGACTGCGGCCTCTTCGGCGTCTACGCCGGCTGCCGCCCCGCGCAGGCCGCCGACGTGCTCAAGCTCTGCCGCGAGGAACTCGCGCACGTCGCCCGGCACGGCCTCGCCGACGAGGAGGTCGCCCGCGCCGTCGGCCAGTTGTGCGGCTCCCTGGTGCTGGGCCTGGAGGACACCGGCGCGCTGATGCACCGCCTCGGCAAGAGCGAGCTGTGCTGGGGCGAGCAGATGTCGGTCGACGACATCCTGGCCCGGATCCGCGCCGTCACACCCGACGACGTACGCGAGGTGGCGGCGAGCGTCCTGGGCCGCCGCCCGTCCCTGTCGGTCATCGGCCCGGTAACGGACCGCCAGGCGACGGCGCTGCAGGAGGCGGTGGCCTGAGGGCGTAGCGTAGGGGAGCGCCCTTCGCGACCCGGAGGGTGAAGCCTGGGGCGGTGGCTTCGGGCCGTCCACCCGGGCGAGCCCCTCTCGGGTCCGGGGCGGAGCCCCGGCGGGGTCCGGGGCGGCAGCCCCGGGTCCGCCAACCCGCGCCGGAGGCGCGGTTCGGGGGGCTGGGGGCGCAGCCCCCAGTTTCGGGAAGGGGCGGGGTTGGGGAAGATCCACCGAACACCGGAG
Source organism: Streptomyces sp. CNP082 (assembly GCF_059570535.1). Lineage (NCBI taxonomy): Bacteria > Bacillati > Actinomycetota > Actinomycetes > Kitasatosporales > Streptomycetaceae > Streptomyces > Streptomyces sp. CNP082. The sequence continues at coordinate 5,916 of NZ_JCANSZ010000003.1, read as the reverse complement.
GTAGTACGCGCATGACCACCCCGCTCAAGGTCGCCGTCATCGGCGCCCGCGGCCGCATCGGCTCCGAGGCCGCGAGGGCCGTGGAGGCCGCCGACGACATGGACCTCGTCGCCGCCGTCGACCGCGACGACGACCTCGCTGAGCTGACGAAGGCCGGCGCCGAGGTCGCCGTCGAGCTGACCCACCCGGACTCCGCCCCCGCCAACGTCGACTTCTGCGTACGCAACGGAATCCACGCCGTCGTCGGCACCACCGGCTGGACAGACGAGCGCCTCGCCGCGCTGCGCACCCGGCTCGCCGACAGCCCCGGCACCGGCGTGTTCATCGCCCCGAACTTCTCCCTCGGCGCCGTCCTCACCATGCACTTCGCCCGGCAGGCCGCCCGGTTCTTCGAGTCCGCCGAGGTCGTGGAGCTGCACCATCCGAACAAGGCCGACGCCCCGTCCGGCACCGCCACCCGCACCGCCCGCCTCATCGCCGAGGCCCGCCGCGAGGCCGGCCTGCCGCCGCAGCCCGACGCCACCGCCACCGCCCTGCCCGGCGCCCGCGGCGCCGACGTCGACGGGGTGCCCGTGCATGCCGTACGGCTGCGGGGGCTCCTCGCCCACCAGGAGGTGCTGCTCGGCGACACCGGGGAGACGCTCACCATCCGGCACGACTCGCTGCACCACAGCAGCTTCATGCCGGGCATCCTGCTCGCCGTCCGCCGGGTGCGTCAGACCCCCGGCCTGACGGTCGGCCTGGAACACTTCCTCGACCTCGGCTGACGCCGCCGCCAGGACCCCGCTCATGCGCTCGAAGATCACTTACGTAGTGCTGTCGGCCGTGCTGATCGTCTACTTCTTCCTCGCCGGCACCCGCGGCTGGTACCTGCTGCGCGAGGGCACGCCGGTGACCGTCGCCTTCGGCGCCGCCGTGCTCGTGCTCCCCGGCATCGGCCTGTGGTTCCTGTGGCACACCACCGCCTTCGCCCGCGCCGCGAACGCGCTGGCGCGGGAGCTCGACGCCGAGGGCGGGCTGCCGGTCGACGAGCTGAAGCGCCTGCCCAGCGGCCGTATCGACCGAGACTCGGCCGACGAGGTCTTCCGCCGCCGCAAGGCGGAGACGGAGGCGGCGCCGCAGGACTGGCGGTGCTGGTTCCGGCTGGCGGTCGCGTACCACGACGCGCGCGACACCCCGCGGGCACGCAGGGCCATGCAGCGGGCGATCACGCTGCGCAGAACGGCGGGCCAGCGGCCGTAGCGCCCTCGGCGCCGGCCGCGCTACGGGAGCGTCAGCGCAGCTCCGTCGCCCACGCCTCGACCGTGTCGGCCGCCCGGTCGAACGCCTCGGGCCGGCTGAGGAAGTCGGCGTTGGAGTCCGTCAGCAGCGGGCGCAGCGCAGCGCCCCCGCCCCGCCCCCGCCGCGCCGCGGGCGTCACCAGGAGCGCCTGCCCCTGCACCGTACGCGGCAGACCGAGCCACTTCACCGGCTGCTGCACGGTCCGCACGTCGCCGACCTCGTCCCACGACAGGGTGACGGTGTGGAGGAGATGCACCTGCCGCAGCCCGTGCGCGCTCACCCACACCCCGACGCGCAGCAGCCGCAGCGCCGCCGCGATGAACCCCACCGCCACACCGGCGCACGTCAGCGCGCCGGTGACCGACTCGGCGAGCAGCATGATGACGGTCGCGAAGAGGAGGTACGAGGCGAGCAGCAGCTCGACGGCGGCCATCAGCACCCGCCAGGGTCCCGGGCGGTACGGACGGCGCCAGCGGTCGCGGTCGGCGTACGGGAGGGGGGCGTCGCCGGCGACATCTCCGAAGTCGCGGTCGGCGGTCAGAAAGGGCAGTGGCACGCCTGCGAGGCTAGCGAGGCCCCGGCGCGCTCACCACCCCGGGGGTGCGGACGGGGCACCCGCGCCGCCGGTGACGGGCACCCGCGGGTGGTGACAGCGCGACGCGGACGGGGTCAGGGCGTCTGCACGGTCTCCGTGTCCTGCGCGGACCCCGGGTCGTCGGTGAGCTGCATCGCCGGGATGCCGAACACCACCGCACCGACGAGCCCCGCCACTATCAGCACGCCCACCAGCACCCGCCCGGCGATCTCCCCGATCCCGGCGCGCTGCACGGGGGGCGGCACGGGGACATCGCTGCGGAAGCGGTCGGCCTCCGCCACGAAGGCGAACGGAACGGGCTCACGCCGACGGCGAAACATGCTGGGGCACCACCTCAGGGCTCGTAGGTCTGCCGACCTGACTCCTGCCACCCGGACAACGTCGGAACGTCCCCTAAAGTGCCCAGATCCAGGGCCATGTGCCGAATACCCGTCAAAGGTACCAAGGCGCAAGCGGCGCCCGGAATGCCGCCGGAGACGGCGGGCGCTCGAAAGCCGCGGCGAATTGTCTGGAATGGTGGTTATAGCGAAGTTCGCCTAGGCTGAGGATACGAACCCGGTACTGCTTGAACCCCCGAGCAGGCAGTGCCGGGTTCTCCCGCACCTGCCGCACCGCACGCCACCCAAGCGCGCACTCCGGGCATTCTTACGAGTAGCGTGTCACTCATGGCTCCGACATCCACCCCGCAGACGCCCTTCGGACGGATGCTGACCGCCATGGTCACGCCGTTCACCCCTGACGGCGCCCTCGACCTCGACGGCGCCCAGCGACTCGCCGCCCACCTCGTGGACGCCGGCAACGACGGCCTGGTGCTCAACGGCACCACCGGCGAGTCGCCCACCACCAGCGATGCGGAGAAAGCCCAACTCGTACGGGCCGTCGTGGACGCCGTCGGCGACCGCGCCCACATCGTCGCCGGGGCCTCGACGAACGACACCCGGCACAGCATCGAGCTGGCCCGCGCCGCCCAGGACGCCGGCGCCCACGGTCTGCTGACCGTCACCCCGTACTACAGCAAGCCGCCGCAGCAGGGCCTCTACGCCCACTTCAAGGCCATCGCCGACGCCACCGACCTGCCCGTGATGCTCTACGACATCCCCGGCCGCAGCGGCGTCCCGATCAACACCGAGACCATGCTCCGGCTGGCCGAGCACCCCCGGATCGTCGCCAACAAGGACGCCAAGGGCGACCTCGGCCGCGCAAGCTGGGCCATCGCCCAGACGGGGCTGGCCTGGTACTCCGGCGACGACATGCTGAACCTGCCCCTGCTGTCCGTCGGCGGCGTCGGCTTCGTCTCCGTCGTCGGCCATCTCGTCACCCCCGAACTGGTCGCCCTCGTCGAGGCGTACACCAGCGGCGACGTGACCAAGGCCACCGAACTGCACCAGCAACTGCTCCCCGTCTACACCGGCATGTTCCGCACCCAGGGCGTCATCACCGTCAAGGCGGCACTCGCCCTGCAGAACCTGCCCGGCGGCCCGCTGCGGCTGCCGCTCGTCGGGCTCTCGCCGGAGGAGACCGAGCAGCTCAAGCGCGACCTCAAGGGCGGCGGCGTGCACGTGTAGGCGTACGCCCCCGGCCGTACGCACCGCACCATCGCCGCCCTCACCGCTACCGAGACGTCACAACCGCATACCGAGAAACCCGCGGCGCGGCTTCAGGGAAGCCGCCGCCGCACGCATTCATGTGCGCCCCGCCCCGGGCCCACCGCCGGGACCCGGCCGGTGCGCATGGTGAGGAGACACCTTTGAGCCATCCCCATCCCGAACTCGGCCCGCCTCCCGCACTCGCGGAGGGCGCCCTGCGCGTCACGCCGCTCGGCGGACTCGGCGAGATCGGCCGCAACATGACCGTCCTCGAATACGACGGCCGTCTGCTGATCGTCGACTGCGGCGTTCTCTTCCCCGAGGAGGAGCAACCCGGGGTCGACCTGATCCTTCCCGACTTCTCCACCATCAGGGGCCGCCTCGACGACATCGAAGGCATCGTCCTCACGCACGGCCACGAGGACCACATCGGCGCCGTGCCCTACCTGCTCCGCGAAAAGCCGGACATCCCCCTGATCGGCTCCAAGCTGACCCTCGCCCTCATCGAGGCCAAGCTCCAGGAGCACCGCATCCGCCCGTACACGCTCCAGGTCGCCGAGGGCGGCAGGGAGCGCATCGGGCCCTTCGACTGCGAGTTCGTCTCCGTCAACCACTCCATCCCGGACAGCCTCGCCGTCGCGGTCCGCACCCCCGCGGGCGTCGTCGTGCACACCGGCGACTTCAAGATGGACCAACTGCCCCTCGACGGCCGCCTCACCGACCTGCCCGCGTTCGCGCGCCTCGGCGAGGAGGGCATCGACCTGCTGCTCGTCGACTCCACCAACGCCGAGGTCCCGGGGTTCGTGGCACCGGAGAAGGACATCTCCGGGGTGCTGCGGGGAGTGTTCGCGGCGGCGCAGCGAAGGATCATCGTCGCGAGCTTCGCCAGCCACGTCCACCGCATCCAGCAGGTCCTGGACGCGGCGCACGCGTACGGACGGAAGGTCGCCTTCGTCGGCCGCTCGATGGTCCGCAACATGGGCATCGCCCGCGACCTCGGCTACCTGCGCGTGCCCGCCGGACTCGTCGTGGACGTGAAGACCCTCGACGACCTGCCGGACCATGAGGTCGTCCTCGTCTGTACGGGCTCGCAGGGCGAGCCGATGGCCGCCCTGTCCCGCATGGCCAACCGCGACCACCAGATCCGCATCGTCGCCGGCGACACGGTCATCCTCGCCTCGTCCCTGATCCCGGGCAACGAGAACGCCGTCTACCGCGTGATCAACGGCCTCACCCGCTGGGGCGCCAACGTCGTCCACAAGGGCAACGCCAAGGTCCACGTCTCGGGCCACGCCTCGGCCGGCGAACTGCTGTACTTCTACAACATCTGCAAGCCCCGCAACGTCATGCCGGTCCACGGCGAATGGCGCCACCTGCGCGCGAACGCCGAACTCGCCGCGGCGACGGGCGTCCGCGCCGACCGCATCGTCATCGCCGAGGACGGCGTGGCCGTCGACCTGATCGACGGGGTCGCCAAGATCTCCGGCAAGGTCCAGGCGGGCTACGTGTACGTCGACGGCCTCTCCGTCGGTGACGTGACGGAGTCCTCGCTCAAGGACCGCCGGATCCTGGGCGAGGAGGGCATCATCAGCGTCTTCGTCGTGGTGGACAGCACCACCGGCAAGATCGTCGCCGGCCCCCACGTCCAGAGCCGCGGCTCCGGCATCGAGGACGCGGCGTTCCGGGACGTCATCCCGAAACTCGAGGAAGCCCTCGCCAAGTGCGCCTCGGACGGCGTCGCCGAGACCCACCAGCTCCAGCAACTGGTCCGGCGCACAGTGGGCAAGTGGGTCTCCGACACCTTCCGCCGCCGCCCGATGATCCTCCCGGTCGTCGTCGAGGTCTGACCCCCGCCCGAACACCCCCTGCCCCACCCGGTCCGGCCCTGACCCCGCCTCGGACGTTGCCCGAGGCGGGGGTTGGGGCCGGCACCGATTTGCACGGGGGCCGAACGTCCAGTAGTTTTACGTCACCGCCCGACGAGCCTGCGGGCCGTCGTGCCCGGTCAACTGGGCCCGAGGGGCGGTCATTTCAACCCCGAGAAAGCTGTTAGGGTTGGAACACACCGAAGGGAAACGCCCGGAGAAGCCCGGTGAGGGTTTTGAAGGTAGTGTCCGTTCTTTGAGAACTCAACAGTGTGCCAAGTAATTGATGCCAAGTGTTTGATGTAGTGACACAGCAGTAGCGAGGCAGACTCGTTCTGTAGTGCCTGCAGGCTCATTTGAGCTTTTGTATGCATTTACGGAGAGTTTGATCCTGGCTCAGGACGAACGCTGGCGGCGTGCTTAACACATGCAAGTCGAACGATGATCCGGTTTCGGCCGGGGATTAGTGGCGAACGGGTGAGTAACACGTGGGCAATCTGCCCTGCACTCTGGGACAAGCCCTGGAAACGGGGTCTAATACCGGATAGTACCTTCGGGCGCATGCCTGGGGGTGGAAAGCTCCGGCGGT